>JAYSFC010000077.1:0-18028 GCA_041913505.1 Acidovorax sp. | reverse complement strand
CGTCCACGATGATGATGGCGCCGCGCGCCACCTCGCTGCCCGTGCCGCTGGTGGTCGGCACGGCGATGAGCGGCGCTGCGCGGTCGGTGATGCGCGGCGAGCCGCCCTCGATGGTGGCGTAGTGCGTGAGCGGCCCTTCGTGCGTGGCCGCGATGGCGATGCCCTTGGCGCAGTCAATGGCCGAGCCGCCGCCCACGGCGATCAGGCCGTCGCAGCCCTGGGCCTTGTAGAGGTCCACGGCCGCGCGCACGGCGGCTTCGGTGGGATTGGAGGGCGTCTGGTCGAACACGGCCACGGGCATGCCGGGCAGCGCATCGAGCGCCTTCTGCAGCACGCCGGCGGCCTTCACGCCCGGATCGGTCACGATGAGGGGGCGCGTGATACCCACGCGCTCGCACTCCTGCTTGAGCAGGCGTACGGCGCCGAATTCGAACTGGATCTGGGTGACGTAGTAGATGAAAGCCATGGTGTGCGGGGGAGAGGGTTGCGGATACGATGCCTGCAAACTTTACAACCCGGAGGACGACATGGACACGAAGCAAACCCTCATTGCCTTGCTCGCAGGTATCGCCTGCGCGACAGCCGCCCAGGCCGCCTGCCTCACCGACGCGCAGGTTGCCGACATGGCCGCGCACTATGCGGCCAGGACGCCCGCGGCCAACCCCGATGACCTAAGCGACGCGGATGGCGCCTGCACACGGGCCAAGCTCAACGCACAGCTTGCGCAGCGGTTGGGCAAGGTGGTGGGTTACAAGGCCGGCCTCACGAACCCGGCGGTGCAAAAGCGCTTCCATACCGACAAGCCCGTGTGGGGCAAGCTTTACGAAGGCATGGTGCAGCCCAGCGGCAGCACCGTCGACGCGGCCTTCGGCTCGCGCCCGCTGTACGAGGCCGACATGCTCGTGCGCGTCAAGAGTGCGGCCATCAACCATGCCAGCACGCCCATCGAGGTGCTCGAAGCCGTAGACCAGGTGATTCCGTTCATCGAGCTGCCCGACCTGCTCGTGCAGGCCCCGCCCAAGCTCAACGGCGCGGGCGTGAGCGCCATCAACGTAGGCGCGCGTCTGGGCGTGGCGGGCACGCCGCTGCCTGTGCCTGCACTGCGGGCCGAGCGCTACGCCATGCTGGACGCGCTGCGCGATATGAGCGTCACGCTTACGGACGGGCAAGGCGCGCAACTGGGCAAGGGCAAGGGCAGTGACATTCTGGAGCACCCGCTCAACGCCGTGGTGTGGCTTGCCCAGGCGCTGCAGCAGGAGGGCATCACGATGCAGCCGGGCGACCTTATCAGCCTGGGCTCGTTCTCGCCGTTGCTGCCGCCCAAGCCGGGCCTATCGGTCACGGCCACCTATGAGGGCCTGCCAGGCGCGCAGCCCGTGCGCGTGACCTTCAAGTGAGCCGATCGCATCCCCAGGCGGGATGCGCGGTTTTGCTCCATCCCGCATGATCGCGGGCTTGCCCGATTGCATGCGCTGCCTGTGCGGCGCCCCGTTTCCGTGACCGACTACCACCTTCACCGTACCCGCCTTACTCCCCAGATGCGCAGCGTGCTCGAACGCATGGAGCGCGCTGGTCGCCCGCCGCTGCATACGCTAGACCCCCTGCAGGCCCGGGCCGCCTACGAGGCCGGCGCGGGTGTGCTCGAAGTGCCGAAGGCCGCGCTTGCCCGCGTGGAAGACCTTTCGATCCCCGCGCGCGACGGGCATGCGCTGCCCGCGCGCCTGTATGCGCCCGCCACGGAGCCGGGCCTGCCGCTGCTGTTGTATCTGCACGGCGGCGGCTTCACGATTGGCAGCGTGGCCACGCACGACATCCTGTGCCGCGAGCTGGCGCGCCTGGCGGGCTGCATGGTCGTGTCGATCGACTACCGCCTCGCACCCGAGCACAAGTTCCCTATTGCGCACGACGATGCCTGGGATGCGTTGCAATGGCTGGCGCAAAACGCCGCGCGCCTGGGGGCGGATCCCGCACGCTTGGCCGTGGGTGGCGACAGCGCGGGCGGCACGCTTGCCGCCGTGAACGCGATCTGTGCGCGCGACGCGGGGCTGCCGCTCGCGCTGCAGTTGCTGTTCTATCCGGGCTGCGCCGCGCACCAGGACACCCCCTCGCATGCCACCTATGCGCGCGGCCTGGTGCTCGAGGAGCCTGCCATCAGCTGGTTCTTCGGCAACTACGTGAGCACGTGCGAAGAGCGCGAGGACTGGCGCTTTGCCCCGCTGCACGCGAGCGACGTGGAGGGCGTGGCACCCGCCTGGGTGGGCCTGGCGGAGTGTGATCCGCTCGTGGACGAGGGAGTGATGTACGCCGACATGCTGCGCACTGCGGGCGTGGCGGTGGATCTGGAGATCTACCGCGGCGTGACGCACGAATTCATCAAGATGGGCCGGGCGATCCCCGAAGCGCGCCAGGCCCATGCCGACGCGGCGCGCGCCTTGCGCCGCGCCTTTGGAATGGAGGACTGAGAACGATGCGCCGATCCGATTTCCGTTGCGTGCACCGCCTGCGCGTGCGCTGGGCCGAGGTGGACATGCAGAAGATCGTGTTCAACGGCCACTATCTCATGTACATCGACACCGCGATGACGGAATACTGGCGCGTGCTGGCCATGCCCTATGAGGCCAGCATGCGCGTGCTGGGCGGTGAAATGTACGTGAAGAAGGCCACGCTCGAATACCACGCCTCGGCCCGCATGGACGACTGGCTCGACGTGGGCATCCGCTGCGAGCGCGTGGGCAATTCTTCGTCGCTGTTCCGGGCGGGCATCTTCGCGGGCGAGCGGCTGCTGGTTTCGGGCGAGCTGGTCTATGTGTTCGCGGACCCCGAATCGCAGACCTCGCGCCCCGTGCCTCCCGCGCTGCGCGCGATCTTCGAGCACTATGAAGCCGGCGGCGACGTGACCGAGCTGCGCACGGGCGACTGGAACACCCTGGGCCGCGATGCCTCGCGCGTGCGCACTGACGTGTTCGTGCGTGAGCAGGGTATTCCGGCCGAGCTGGAGGCCGATGCGAACGACATCTCTGCAGTGCATGCGGTGGTCTACAACCGGCTGGGCATGGCCGTGGGCGCGGGCCGGCTGCTGCGCAAGGCGCCGGGCGTGGGCTGGATCGGCCGCATGGCCGTCGACCATGGGCTGCGTGGCGGCGGCATCGGGCGGGCATTGCTTGATGGCCTCGTGGAGGCGGCCCGCTCACGCGGCGACCGGCAAGTGGTGCTGCACGCGCAGGCCAGCGCCCAGCGCTTCTATGAGCGCGCAGGCTTCAGCGTACAAGGGGCGCTCTACGAGGAGGCGGGCCTGCCCCACGTGGACATGGCCCGTTCGCTGTAGCTCAGATATCGTCGAGCAGCGCGTAGGGCAGGGTGCCCAGCGTAAGCGGCACGCCATTGGGCGCACCCACGCGCAGTGCATCGCCTGCTGCGGAGATCTGCAGGCTGACGATTGCATCCACGCCCCCCGCGGGGGCTGCAGCCACCTGCACCACGGTGCCGCAAGGCTGCTCGGGGTCGCCGGTGTGGAAAACCTCGGCCCCCACGGCGATGGCCGCTTCGGCGTGGCCCACGTAGGCGCGGCGCTTGAGCGTGCCGCGGAACTGGCTGCGCGCCACAACCTCCTGGCCGGGGTAGCAACCCTTCTTGAAATTCACGCCGCCCACGGATTCGTAGTTGAGCATCTGGGGCACGAAGGCATCGACCACAGGGGCCGAGAGCGTGGCGATGCCGCTGCGCACCTCGCCCCAGAGCCACAGCGCGGGGTCGAGCGCGGGACCCTCGGGCACGGGCGTGCCTGCGGGGGCCACCCACAGCGCACGGGGCAGGCCGTCCGCCGGGTAGAGGTGGACGATGCTCGCTGCGCCAATATCGGCCTTTGTCCAGGCAGGCTGGCTTTCTTTTGCTATTGAAGTAATAGCGTTTCCCGCAATGCCGAACAGCGCGAATTCGGCTGTGGCATCGGTGAGGCGCGCCTTGGCGCGCAGCACGAACATCGACAGCCGCTTGAGCGTGGCCGCGAGCAAATCGCGGCTGCACACGAGCAGGATCTCGGTGCCGCTGCGCTTGAAGCCGATGAAACTCGCCTGCATGCGGCCCTTGGCCGACAGGAAGGCTGCCAGACGTGCGTGCTGCAGGTCGAGCAGTGCGAAGTCCTGCGTCAACTGGCCTTGGAGGAATGCGGTGGCGTCCTCGCCTTCGACGCGGATCACGCCCAGGTGGGGCAGGGGGGCAATGCCATGAAGGGGCTGGGTCATGGCTGAATTATGATGCCCGGTCCTATTTCATACGGGCCGCTAGGGTTGTGCGTCGCTTACTGGTTTTGTTGCTGTTGATCGCCGGCGCTCTGGCTGCCAGCGCGGCCTGGTGGCTCTACGAGCCGATGGACCTGGGCGGCGCGCAGACACTGGAGCTGGAGGTGGAGCCCGGCACCACGCCACGCGGCGTGGCGCGCGATGTGGTGGGCGCGGGCGTGCGTACCGATGCGCGGCTTCTTTACGCCTGGTTTCGCCTCTCGGGGCAGGACCGGCTCATCAAGGCCGGCAACTACGAAATCCCCGCAGGCACCTCGCCGCACGGCCTGCTGCAAAAGCTCGCGCGCGGCGAAGAGACGCTGCGCGCACTCACGCTGGTGGAGGGCTGGAACTTCCGCCAGGTGCGTGCGGCGCTCGCGCGCGAGGAGTCGCTGCGCCACGACGCCTCCGTGCTTGACGACGCCGCGCTCATGCAAAAGCTGGGCCGCCCCGGCGTAGCGCCCGAGGGGCGCTTCTTCCCCGCAGACAACACCAAACCCAAGGGCAGCAGCGAGCTGGCCCTGTTGCGCCGCGCGCTGCATGCGATGGACCGGCGGCTCGAGGCCGCCTGGGCGCAGCGCGCACCCGACGTGCCGCTCCAGTCGGCCGAGCAGGCGCTCATCCTCGCGAGCATCGTCGAGAAGGAAACGGGCCGCTCGAGCGACCGTGCATTGATTGCCGGCGTGTTCAGCAACCGCCTGCGCGCGGGCATGCTGCTGCAGACCGACCCCACGGTGATCTACGGCTTGGGTGAGAAGTTTGACGGCAACCTGCGCAAGCGCGACCTGCAGGTCGACACGCCCTGGAACACCTACACACGCGTGGGCCTGCCGCCCACGCCCATCGCCATGCCCGGCAAGGCCGCGCTGATGGCCGCCGTGCGGCCCGAGCCCACGCGCGCGCTGTACTTCGTGGCCAAAGGCGACGGGTCGAGCCATTTCAGCGCCACGCTTGAAGAGCACAACCGGGCCGTGAACCGCTACCAGCGCGGCCCGCAGCCCACCACGGAAGGCACCCGATGACGATGCGCCCAGGCCTGTTCATCACGTTCGAAGGCATTGACGGCGCCGGCAAGTCCTCGCACATCGAGGGGCTCGCGCAGTCCTTCCGCGCGCAGGGCCGCACGGTGACGCTCACGCGCGAGCCTGGCGGCACGCCGCTGGCCGAGAAGCTGCGCGAACTGCTGCTGCACGACGCCATGGACGCCTTGACCGAGTCGCTGCTCGCGTTCGCCGCGCGGCGCGACCACCTTGTGCAGGTGATCGAGCCGGCGCTGGCGCGCGGCGAGGTCGTGCTCTGCGACCGCTTCACCGACGCGACCTTTGCCTACCAAGGCGCAGGCCGCGGTTTCGACACCAAGGTGCTATCAATTTTGGAGCATATGGTTCAGACGGGCGTTGCACCTGATCCTGGTTTGATGCGGGAACCCGATCTCACGGTCTGGTTTGACCTGCCGGTGGATGTGGCGGCGCAGCGTCTGGCCTCGGCCCGCGTGCCGGACCGTTTCGAGTCACAGCCGCAGGAGTTTTTCCGCCGCGTAGCCCAGGGCTATGCCGACCGCGCCGCAGCGGCACCACAGCGTTTTGCGCGCATCGATTCGTCTCAGGAGCGCCACCAGGTCTGGCAGCAGCTCACGGGTGTTTTCGTACGCAAGGGCTGGCTGGCCATCATGGTGGCCTCGCAAGGGGGGCCGAAATGAGCGAGGCGCAAGACCCCCACGCCGCCGTGGCGCCCTGGATCGCGGCGCAGCGCGCCACGCTGTTGGCCCAGCGCGGCCATGCGTGGTTGCTGCAGGGGCCGTCGGGCCTGGGGCAGTACACGCTGGCACTCGCGCTGGTGCGGGCCTGGCTGTGCGAGGCCCCGACATCGCAGGGTGCCTGCGGCCAGTGTGCGAGCTGCCATGCTATCGACGTGCGCACGCATGCCGACCTGTGCGTGCTGATGCCCGAGACGCAGATGATCGCGCTGGGCTGGCCCCTGTCCGAGAAGGCGCAGGCCGAGATCGACGACAAGAAGCGCAAACCCAGCCGCGAGATCCGTGTAGAGGCCATGCGCGATGCCGTGGAGTTCACGCAGCGCACCTCCGCCCGGGGCCGCGGCAAGGCCGTGCTCGTCTATCCGGCCGAGCAGATGAACACCGTGACGGCCAACGCGTTGCTCAAAACGCTGGAGGAGCCGCCCGGCGACGTGCGCTTCGTGCTGGCGAGTGAGGCCGCGCACCTGCTGCTGCCCACGATCCGCAGCCGTTGCCTGGGCCACACCATGCTGTGGCCCTCGGAGGAAGAAGCTCTGGCCTGGCTGCAGGGTCAGGGCATGCCGGCCGATGTGGCGCAGGCGCAGCTGCGCGCAGCAGGTGGCCGCCCCCAGGACGCACTTGCCCAGGCAGCCGCGGGCCGCAGCCCGGCCGCCTGGGCGCTGCTGCCCAAGGCGGTGGCGCGCGGCGACGTGTCTGCCCTGTCCGACGCGACCCCCGCGCAGGCCATTGACGCGCTGCAAAAGCTTTGCCACGACCTGCTGGCCAGCGCCGCAGGCGCCGCGCCGCGCTATTTCGCTGCGGCCGACCTGCCGCCTGCGCCGCCGTTGCCGGCCCTGGCCCGCTGGTCGCGGGCGCTTGCACGTGCGGCGCGCACGGCCGAGCATCCGTTCAACACCGGCCTGATGCTGGAGGCGCTTGTGGCCCAGGCGCGCCACGCACTACACTCGCGTCATTGAGACGTCCCCACCGACCATGAGCAGTCCCTCCACCGCGCCGCGTCCCAGCGTCATGCAGCTGGCCATCAAGGAAAAGGCGGCCCTGTACGCAGCGTACATTCCGTTCTTCAACGAGGGCGGCATTTTCGTGCCCACCACGCGCGAGTACCGCCTGGGTGACGACGTGTACGTGCTGCTCACGCTGCCCGAGGACACGCAGCGCTATCCCGTGGCGGGCCGCGTGGCCTGGGTGACGCCCGCGCGGGCCTCGGGCAACCGGACGCAAGGCGTAGGTATCCAGTTTCCCAAGGACGATAAGTCGCGGCAGCTCAAGGCCAGGATCGAGGAAATTCTGGGCACTGCGCTGGGCTCCGACCGCCCGACCCAGACCATTTGACGCCTCCCGCTCTTTCCCCTGATGCCGACCCGCCGCGTGCCGGTCGGCATCGCTGCTTTTGAAGTCCCATGTTTGTCGATTCCCACTGCCACCTCACGTTTCCAGAGCTGCAGAGCCAGCTTCCCGCCATCCGCCAGGCCATGGCTGACGCCCAGGTGGACCGCGCGTTGTGCATCTGCACGACCATGGAGGAATTCGCCGATGTGCATGCGCTGGCGCTCGCGCATGACAATTTCTGGTGCACCGTGGGCGTGCACCCCGACAACGAAGGGGTGACAGAGCCCTCGGTGCAGTCCCTTCAGGAGCACGCCGGGCTGCCGCGCGTGGTCGCCATCGGCGAAACGGGGCTCGACTACTACGGCATGGAGGATCGCAAGGGCGGGCGCAGCATTGCCGACCTGGAATGGCAGCGCGAACGCTTTCGCACCCACATCCGCGCCGCGCGCGCGGTGGGCAAGCCGCTCGTAATCCACACGCGCAGCGCCTCCGATGACACGCTGGCCATCCTGCGCGAAGAGGGCGAGGACGGTGCTGGCAACCGCGCGGGCGGCGTGTTCCACTGTTTCACAGAGTCGATGGCCGTGGCGCGGGCTGCGCTCGACCTGGGTTACTACATCTCGTTCTCGGGCATTGTTACCTTCAAGAGCGCGCAGGAGCTGCGCGACGTGGCCGCTTTCGTGCCGATGGACCGCATGCTGATCGAAACCGACAGCCCCTACCTGGCACCGGTGCCGTACCGTGGCAAGACGAACACGCCGGCCTACGTGCCGTTCGTGGCACGGCAGATCGCCGCCGTGCGCGGCGTGAACGTGGAGGCCGTGGCAGAGGCCACGAGCCGCAACTTTGAAGCCTTGTTCACCGGAGTGGCAGCATGACGGCGCGACGGCGGTTCCTCGCGGGGGCAGTGGCGCTGGTGCTGGGCGCGCGCGGCGCCTGGGCGGGCTCATACGACGACTTCTTCACGGCCATCCACCGCGATGAGGCCGACACCATCACAGCGCTGTTGCGGCGCGGTTTCGATCCCAACACCACCGACCCCAAGGGCCGCCCAGGGCTGGTGCTGGCGCTGCAGCTCGGATCGTTCCAGGCCTTCAATGCCTTGCTGAAGGCGCGCGGCATCACGGTGGAGCAGCGCAACGCGCAGGGCGAAAGCGCTCTCATGATCGCGGCCATCAAGGGCTACCAGGACGCGGCCCGTGCGCTCATCGAGCTTGATGCCGACGTGAACAAGACCGGCTGGACGCCGTTGCACTACGCGGCTTCGGGCACGGGAGCATCGCAGCCGGCCATGATCGCGCTGCTGCTCGAGAACCATGCCTATATCGATGCAGCCTCGCCCAACGGCAGCACGCCCCTGATGCTCGCGGCGCAGTACGGCACGCGCGAGTCCGCGAAGCTGCTGCTGGACGAAGGGGCCGATCCCACGCTCAAGAATCAGCTGGGTCTCACGGCCGTGGATTTTGCGCTGCGTGCGCAGCGCAAGGACCTGGCAGACCAGATTGCCGCGGCCATCCGTGGCCGACAGCCAAATCGGGGCAAGTGGTAGAGCGGCGACTCTGGCCTGACGCTCTTCAGCCCGAGGCCCCGAGACCGCGGCTCTGCAGCCGCGCATAGATCCCGCCCTGGGCGAGCAGCGCGGCATGGGTGCCCTGCTCGGCGATGCGCCCGTGCTCCATGACCACCACACGGTCCGCGTGTTCGATGGTGGACAGGCGATGGGCAATGACCAGGGTGGTGCGGCCCTGCATGAGGTGCTGCAGGGCGTCCTGCACCAGCCGCTCGGACTCGGTGTCGAGTGCCGATGTGGCTTCGTCGAGGATCAGGATGGGGGCGTCCTTGTAGAGCGCCCGCGCGATGGCCAGCCGCTGGCGCTGTCCGCCCGAGAGCTGCGTGGCGTTGTGGCCCACCAGCGTATGGATGCCCTGTGGCAGGCCGGCCACATGCTTGGCGAGGTTCGCGGCCTCGAGACAGGCCCGGACGCGGTCTTCGTCCATCGTGCCGCCCAAGGCCACGTTGGCTGCGATGCTTGTGTTGAACATCACCACGTCCTGGCTCACCATGGCGAACTGGGCGCGCAGGCTGTCGAGCCGCCACTCGGGCAAGGGGTATCCGTCGAGCAGGATTTCGCCGGCATCGGGCAACACGAATCGCGGCAGCAGGTTCACGAGCGTGGTCTTGCCCGCACCCGAGGGGCCCACGAGGGCCACGACTTCGCCTGGTTGCACGGTGAGGTTCACGCGGTCGAGCGCCGGGGCCTGGTCGGCACGGAAGGACACTGTAACGTCACGCAGTTCGATCGCGCCGCGCACCGCGGCCGGTGCCTGGGTCCCGCTGGTTTCGGTGCCGGTGTCGTTGATGAGCCGCAGTCCGCGCTCCAGCGCTGCCACGCCGCGTGTGAGCGGGTTGGCCACATCGGCCAGGCGGCGGATCGGTGCGATCAGCATGAGCATGGCCGTGATGAATGCGGCGAAGCCCCCCACCGTGATGGTGTGGGTGCCGGCCCCGGCCGTGCGGCTTTGCCAGAGGGCGACGCAGATCACCGCCGACAGTGAGCCCGCCGCCAGCAACTGCGTGAGTGGTGTCATGGCGGCAGAGGCTATGGTGGCCTTGATCGCAAGGCGGCGCAGGCTGTGGCTCAGACGGCCAAAGCGCGCGGCCTGCATGGGCTGGGCGCCGTGCAGGCGCACCATGCGGTGGGCGAGCACGTTTTCCTCGACCACATAGGCCAGTTCGTCGGTGGCCTGCTGGCTGCTCTTGGTGATGCTGTAGAGGCGCCGCGACAGTGTTTTCATGATCCAGGCCACGCCTGGCACCACCACGGCAACGATCAGCGTGAGCTGCCAGTTGATGTACAGCAGGTAGCCCAGCAAGGCGATGAGTGTGAAGCCATCGCGTGAAATGCCCATGATGGCCTGCACCAGCAGCGTGGCGCCCGTCTGCACCTCGTACACCACGGTGTTCGAGAGCGCGCTGGCGGACTGGCGCGAAAACAGCGCCATCTCTGCGCCGAGCAGCCGATCGAAAAGAGCTTTGCGCAGCAGCAGCATGCCTTCGTTGGCAATCCGCGTGAGGGCGTATTGGCTCACGAACTGAGCCAGGCCGCGCACCACGAACACGCCGATGATGGCCACGGGCACCAGCCACAAGTCCAGCGTGCCTTCGGTGAAGCCGCTGTCGAGCAGCGGCTTGAGCAAGGCAGGAATCAGGGGTTCGGTGAGGGCGCTGACCAGCGTGCCAACAAAGGCCAGGACCCAGGCGAGCCGGTGGCCGCCAAAGTAGGGGGCCAGGCGGCGCAACCGCGCGCGCAGGCTGGATTTCGATGGGGGGACGGCGGGCGCGGCCGGTGTGCCGGAGTCGGGGGCTTGCATGTGGGGCGGATTCTACGGCCGGCCGCAGAGGCCTCGGCTCGGTGTACCATACAGTTTGTCACAGGGGTTTTTGGTCAGTGTGTAACATGCTGGATTCATTACCGGCTTTGTCTGTACGGTTTTCGATGGCTGCCAATGACTATTGACCGACTACCATCCATCCCTTCGCTCCCCGCGGTCTTGCCGCATCTTCCCTCGCGCCGCCAGCTTCTGGCCGCGATGATCTCCCTCCCCGCCATTCCTGCCCTCGCGCAGTTCCGTGTCGAAGTCACGGGCGTTGGCCTGACCCAGTTGCCCATTGCGCTCGCACCTTTCCGCGGTGAGGCGCAGTCTCCCCAACGGATATCGGCCATCGCGCAGGCGGACCTCGAGCGTAGCGGCCAATTCCGGGCCGTGGACGCGGCTGGCACCTCGCTCGACGAGACGTCCCGCCCCGACATGACGCAGTGGCGCCAGAAGAGCGCCGACTCGCTCGTCACGGGCAGCATCACGCGCCTGGCCGACGGTCGCTACGACATCCGCTTCCGCCTCTGGGACGTGGTGCGCGGCCAGGACCTCGGCGGCCAGAGCTTCGTGGTGAGCCAGGGCGACCTGCGCCTCGTGTCCCACCGCATCGCCGACTTTGTGTACGAAAAACTCACGGGTGAGCGCGGCGTGTTCTCTACGCGCATCGCCTATGTGACCAAGGCCGGCGGGCGCTACAGCCTGTGGGTGGCCGACGCCGATGGCGAAAACGCGCAAGCTGCGCTCTCCAGCCCCGAGCCGATCATCTCGCCCGCCTGGGCGCCCAACGGCGTGCAACTGGCCTATGTGTCGTTCGAGTCGCGCAAGCCGGTCGTTTACGTGCACGACGTGGCTTCGGGCCGGCGTCGCCTCATCGCCAATTTCCGTGGCTCCAACAGCGCGCCAGCTTGGTCGCCTGATGGCCGCACGCTGGCCGTGACGCTGAGCCGCGACGGCGGCTCGCAGCTCTACACCATCGATGCCAACGGCGGCGAGCCGCGCCGCCTCATGCAGAGCGGTGCCATCGACACCGAGCCCGTGTTCTCCAGCGATGGCCGCACGATTTACTTCGTGAGCGATCGTGGCGGCGCGCCGCAGATCTACAAGGTTCCCGCCTCGGGCGGCAATGCCGAGCGCGTGACCTTCTCCGGCTCTTACAACATCTCGCCCAGCCTCAGCCCCGACGGCCGCTGGCTCGCCTATGTGTCGCGCATTGGTGGAGCATTCAAGTTGCATGTCATGGATCTGAAATCGGGGGCAGTGAACGCCATCACCGACACCAGCGCCGACGAGAGCCCCAGTTTTGCCCCCAACAGCCGCCTGATCGTCTACGCCACCCAGCAGCAGGGCCGTGAAGCCCTCATGACCACGACGCTGGACGGCAAGATCAAGGCGCGCCTCGCAGGGCAGGGTGGAGACATACGCGAGCCCGATTGGGGCCCGTTCCAGAAACAGTGAACTTTTCGTTACTACGCTTATCAGGATTGCAGGAGAAATTTGGATGAACCACTTGAAACGCCTTTCGATCGCCGTGACCGTGGCCGCCTTGATGGCAGGTTGCAGCTCTGGTGTGAAGCTCAACGAACCGCCCGTCGAGGACAAATCCGCGACGTCCGCGGCTGCGGGCAATGCCGCCAATTCGGGTAATACCGCTCAGAGCGGCGTGGCCGGCGTGAACCTCGGCCAGTCGGACCGTGAAGGCGCTGGCCCCGTGGGCGTGGCCCGTATCGTGTACTTCGATTTCGACAGCTACACCGTCAAGCCGGAGTACCAGTCGGTGCTGGATGCCCACGCCCGCTACATCAAAGCTGTCCCTGGCCGCAAGGTCATGCTCGAAGGCCATACCGACGAGCGTGGCGGCCGTGAATACAACCTGGCCCTGGGCCAGAAGCGTGCAGAGGCCGTGCGCCGTTCGCTGGGCCTGCTGGGTGTGCCCGACAGCCAGATGGAAGCCGTGAGCTTTGGCAAGGAAAAGCCTGCCGTGCAGGGCAACAGCGAGGATGCGTACGCGCAGAACCGTCGCGTTGAGCTGTCCTACCGCTGATGGTCAAAGTCCATCTTCCCCGGTGGACGCGGGCGGGCTTGGCGGTAGCGCTGTCGCTGGTCTTTGCCACCAGCGCCCACGCAGCGTTGTTCGAGGATGACGAGGCCCGCCGTGCCATTCTGGAGTTGCGCCAGCGCATTGATACCCTCACGCAGGCTAACCAGCGCGCGGGCGAGGATCTGCGCCGTTCCGGCGACGATACTTCGCAGCTGCGGCGCAGTTTGCTCGATCTGCAGGCGCAGATCGAGGCATTGCGCACCGAGCAAGCCAAGCTGCGCGGGCAGAACGAGCAGTTGATGCGCGACGTGGCGGATCTGCAGCGGCATCAGAAGGACATAGCGCAAGGAGTGGACGAGCGTCTGCGCCAGTTCGAGCCTGTGAAAGTTTCGCTCGACGGCCAGGAGTTCCAGGCCGATCCTGCTGAAAAGCGCGACTTCGAGGCCGCGCTCGCCGTGTTCCGCTCGGGCAAGTTTGCCGATGCCGGGGGCGTGTTTGCGGGCTTTCTCAAGCAGTATCCTCGCAGCGGTTACGTGCCGTCGGCGCGCTTCTGGCTGGGCAATGCGCAATACGCCACGCGCGATTACAAGGAGGCCATCGCCAACTTCAAGGCGTTGCTGGCGGCCGCTCCTGCCCACGCGCGTGCACCGGAGGCTGCGCTGTCCATTGCCAACTGCCAGGTTGAGCTCAAGGACACACGCGCGGCCCGCAAGACGCTGGAAGACCTGCTCAAGGCCTACCCGCAGTCTGAAGCCGCCGGTGCCGCCAAGGAGCGGCTGTCTCATCTCAAGTGACGGCCTCCATATTGGCCGCCGAGCCGCTGGCGCCTGATGCCGCAGACCTCCAGCGCCGCTTTGGCGGGCTGGAGCGTTTGTACGGTGTGCAGGGAGCGCATCGCATTCGTGTGGCGCATGTCGCCGTGGTGGGTGTCGGCGGGGTGGGTTCCTGGGCCGCAGAGGCATTGGCCCGCAGCGGTGTGGGGCGGTTGACCTTGATCGATCTCGACCATGTGGCGGAGTCCAACATCAACCGCCAGATCCACGCGTTATCGGCAACGGTCGGACAGGCCAAGGTTCATGCGATGCGTGAGCGCATCGCCCAAATCAACCCCGCATGCGAGGTGCAGTGCGTGGAAGAGTTCGTGGAGCCTGCCAATTGGCCAGCCTTGTTGCCAGCCCCCGTGGATGCCGTGATCGACGCTTGTGACCAGGTGCGTGCCAAGGTAGCCATGGCTCAGTTCGCGCGATCCCTGCGGCAGCTCTTCGTGAGCGTCGGCGCCGCGGGAGGAAAGCGGCTGGCGCACAAGGTGGACATAGATGATCTGTCCGCCGTCACACACGACCCTTTGCTGGCCCAAATGCGCTATCAATTGCGCAAGCACCATGGAGCCCCCAAGGAAGGACGAAAAATCGGCGTGACCTGTGTCTTCAGCCGCGAAGCGGTAGCGCCACCCGATGCATCCTGCGACCTGCAGGGCGATGGCTCGCTCAATTGCCACGGCTACGGCTCGGTGGTCTCGGTCACTGCCACGTTCGGCCAGTGCGCCGCAGGCTGGGTGTTGGACCGCATTGCGCTCGAGGATTCCTGAGGGTGGCAAAGAATGCACTATAATCTGAGTCTTTGCTGCCGTTGAAGCAGCATCGGTTGGGACGTTAGCTCAGTTGGTAGAGCAGCGGACTTTTAATCCGTTGGTCACAAGTTCGAATCTTGTACGTCCTACCAAGCCAAATAAAGAAAGCGCGCTATCAAGTAGATAGCGCGCTTTTTTGTTTCTTGCAGGCACATTGCAGAAGTTGCTATCTTTCAAAAGAGCTGGCGGGCCCCTGTCGCTCGATGACGGCTGCAATTGACTCGCGGGCTATCTGAGCTCAATCGGACAGCGTCCTGTCATGAGTAGGCAGTTGAATGAGAGTCAGCGCTCGTGAGCCAGACGAAGATGGCTCACGCTAACACAGACTACATAACGACCGCGCATTCTGTGCTTCATCTGCGTACATGTACCAGGCGACACCTACCACTACGACCACTTGCGCCAGAGCCTCTAACCAACCCGACAGGATCCCCAAGAGGCCGCATAGGTGTCAGAGACTCTGTTGCATAGCAGCTCACTGCTGTAGCGCAGCGATGGCTGGGTCAACCTAGCGATTACGCACTCATCCCCTTGCTTGGCGTCGTTGCCTGCGTACCCCCAGCAACCCAAGCAGGAACGACAACGATACAAGAGCCCATGGAGCATCCACTGGGATCGCAGCAGGACTACCCATAGCGGGAGCAACTACTGGCGCAAATGGGTCTCGGATGCTGCCGACGGTTGCATCTGAATCGCCTACGCCGTTATCCGTAATGCTGTATGTAACCGTTTTACGGTCGACGCTGAGGGTGACACCGCTGAGCTGAAACCAGCTGGATGGAGCCACTACGCCACCCATTGCAGCGGTAGCAGGGCCATACTTCCAGAATTGCACGCCCGCCGGCAAGGGCTCGGGGTACGTGATTGTCATCGTCACAGACCCTATGCAGCTCGTGGACTGAAAAGCGTACTCCCCATAGGGCATGGGCTTATCTGCAGCAGCTGGGTTAGTTACTGCGCCAAACCCGCTGGTAGGGTTCAATGTGCACGACGAGCCACCACCAGAAAGGCTGGCTACAGCCGTACCCGTCATGCCTGGCACAGGGGTCGAAACGGTGAGTAAACGCGGGGTTACGGCAGAAGATGCTGTTGATGCCGCGCCGGTGCCCGCCAGATTGGTCGCAGTGACTGTGAAAGTGTATGGCGTTCCGTTAGTCAGGCCAGTCACGATCAGTGGGCTGGCCACACCGCTGGCAGTCGCCCCACCGGGACTCGCAGTCACTGTGTAACCTGTGATCGCGCTACCTCCGGTGAAGACTGGTGCAGTAAAGGCGACAGACGCCTGAGCCGCACCGGCTGTGCCCACGACACCGGTAGGCGCACCCGGCACAACAGGATTTACGGTAAATGTTCTGCTGACCGTCGTTGCTGCACCATAAGTGCCGTCTCCTGCCTGATCAGCATTAATCGTACAAGTGCCAGTTGTCACAAACGTCAACGCACCACCGGAAGTGATCGTACAGACACCGGTTGTGGAAGAGGTGAATGTCGGAATCAGACCGGAAGAAGCAGTCGCAGACAAGGTTGGTGTCGTACCGAAGTTTTGCGCACCGGGATTGGCAAAGGTAATGGTCTGGGTTCCCTTGGGTGTGACTGCAGCAGAAGCGGAGGAGGCAGGGCCAGTACCAGCCAGATTGGTTGCCGTAACAGTGAAAGTGTATGGCGTTCCGTTAGTCAGGCCAGTCACGATCAGTGGGCTGGCCACGCCGCTGGCAGTCGCCCCGCCGGGACTCGCAGTCACTGTGTAACCTGTGATCGCGCTGCCGCCGGTGAAGACTGGTGCGGTAAAGGCGACTGAAACTTGTCCACCTCCGGCTGTACCAACGGCACCCGTTGGAGCACCAGGAACAACGGCATTAACAGTGAATGTTCTGCCGACGGTAGTCGCTGCCAGATAAGTGCCGTTACCTGCCTGATCGGCATTAATCGTACAAGTGCCTGCCGTGACAAACGTCAACGCGCCACCGGAAGTGATCGTACAGACACCGGTTGTAATTGAGCTGAACGTGGGTGTCAGTCCGGAACTGGCGGTTGCTGTCAGGGTTGGGCTAGTACCGAAGTTCTGTGCACCGGGATTGGCAAAGGTAATGGTTTGATTTGCCTTCGGTGTAACTGCAGCAGAAGCAGCGGAGGCAGCACCAGAGCCAGCCGAGTTTCTGGCAGTGACGGTAAATGTATAAGCCTGCCCATTGGTTAGACCCGTGACGGTCAGTGGGCTGGCCGCGCCGGTCGCAGTAAAGCCGCCGGGGCTGGATGTGACCGTATAGTCAATGATGGCACTGCCGCCAGTGGAAGCTGGCGCGGTAAAGGCCACAGAAACCTGAGTATCTCCTGGTGTTGCGGTTGCACCCGTTGGTGCACCCGGTGCGACGGCGTTGACAGCAAAAGTCTGGCTGACCGTCGTTGCCGCCGTATAGGTGCCGTTACCTGCCTGATCGGCATTAATCGTACAAGAGCCGGCCGTTACAAACGTGAGCGCGCCACCGGAAGTGATCGTACAGACACCGGTTGTGGAAGATGTGAATATCGGAGTCAGACCGGAAGAAGCAGTCGCAGACAAGGTTGGTGTCGTGCCGAAGTTTTGCGCACCGGGATTGGTAAAGGTAATGGTCTGGGTTGCCTTCGGAGTGACTGCAGCAGAAGCGGTGGAGGCAGCACCAGAGCCTGCGGTGTTTCTGGCAGTGACGGTAAATGTATAAGCGGTGCCGTTTGCCAGACCAGTGACGGTCAGTGGGCTGGCCGCGCCGGTCGCAGTAAAGCCGCCGGGGCTGGATGTGACCGTATAGTCAATGATGGCACTGCCGCCAGTGGAAGCCGGCGCGGTAAACGTTACGGAGGCTTGCCCGGCGCCAGCGGTAGCGGCAACACCTGTTGGAGCGTCCGGTGCGATGGCATTGACAGCAAAGGTCTGAGCAACTGTTGTAGCGGCTGAATAGCTCGTGCTACCTGCCTGATCGGCGTTAATCGTACAAGACCCTGCTGTGACAAAGGTGAGTGCGCCTCCGGTTGTTACTGCACAAACACTCGTCGTTGTCGACGTGAACGCTACCGTTAAACCGGAAGACGCCGTGGCCGTCAGGGTTGGCGTGGTACCAAATGTTTGAGCACCGGGATTGGTAAACGTGATCGTTTGCGGCGCCTTAGGCGTGACTGCAGCAGAAGCAGTGGAGGCAGCGCCAGAGCCTGCGGTGTTTCTGGCAGTGACGGTAAATGTATAACCCTGCCCATTGGTTAGACCCGTGACGGTCAGTGGGCTGGCTGCGCCGGTCGCAGTAAAGCCACCGGGGCTGGATGTGACTGTATAGTCAAGAATGGTACTACCCCCATCAGAAGAGGGGGCCGTAAACGCAACCGACGCCTGCGCATTTCCTGCGGTAGCGGTAACACCTGTTGGTGCGCCGGGAGTTGCTGCCGGAATGGTGACAGTTACGGTTTGTTGAGTGGGAGTGCCATCAAAAAACTGGAAGGTATCAGTGGTATTCGATAAGCCAGCGGGAATGGAATAATAAAAAGCGTTGAAATTGTCGGGTCCACCACCGTTTGTCGAATGAACTAAAACATTACCTGAGCCTGTCAGATGTTTTGTGTGTGAGGCATAGCATGTCAACAAGGAGCATGAAT
>JAYSFC010000076.1:0-18070 GCA_041913505.1 Acidovorax sp. | reverse complement strand
GCATCAACTTCTACGTCAAGGGCGTGGAAGGCAAGGTGCCGGGCGGCGACAAGAAGTAAGCCGCGCGCGGCCTGTACCCTCCAAGGGCTGCCTGCGGGTGGCCCTTTTTCTTTCAGGAGTGAGCCTCCCATGATCGAAGCAACCCTCTGGCACCCCGTTGCCCAGTCGCAGGACGTGGCCCAGGCGCCGCTGGCCGCGCACCTGCTGGAGCGCGACATCGTGCTCTGGCGCGATGCCGAAGGCCGCGTCCAGGCCTTCGCCGACCAATGTCCGCACCGCGGAGCGCGCTTGTCGCTGGGCCGCGTGCACGGTGGGCGGCT
Organism: Acidovorax sp.; assembly: GCA_041913505.1. Lineage (GTDB taxonomy): Bacteria > Pseudomonadota > Gammaproteobacteria > Burkholderiales > Burkholderiaceae_C > JAYSFC01. Next base: position 17,750 of record JAYSFC010000076.1, on the reverse strand, counting down.
GGAGTGCCCCTACCACGGCTGGCAGTTCGCCGCCGGCGGGCAGTGCGTGCACGTGCCCGCGCTGCCGCATTTCACGCCGCTTGCCACGCACTGCGCCCGCCACTACGCGGTGCACGAGGCCCACGGTCTCGTGTGGGTGCGGATGGAAGCGGGCGATGCGCCGCCGCCCGCCTTCGCGGCCGAGGGCGATGCGCGCCTGCGCAAGCTCAACTGCGGCCCCTACGACGTGGAGGCCAGCGCGCCGCGCATCATCGAGAATTTTCTCGACATGTCGCACTTCGGCTTCGTGCACGAGGGCTGGCTGGGCATGCGCGAGGCTGCGGCCATCGAGGACTACCGCGTGGAGCCCCTGCCCACGGGCTTGCGCGCCATGGGCTGCAAGGCCTGGCAGCCGCAATCCAACCTGCACTCCACCCAGGCGGCGCAGGTGGAATACACCTACGAAGTGACCGGGCCCTACACGGCCGTGCTGACCAAGGTGCCCGAGGCCGGCACCACCGCCGTGCAGGGCTGGCGCGAGGCGATCGCGCTCTTCGTGTGCCCGCTCACACCCGAGACGAGCCGCGTGTGGTTCCGCCTGGCGGTGGCCGATTTCGACACGCCCGACGAGAAGCTGCGGGCCTTCCAGCACACCATCTTCACGCAGGACCAGCCGGTGCTCGAGTCGCAGCGCCCGCGGCGCCTGCCGCTCGATCTGCGCGCCGAGTTGCATACGGCTGCGGACAAGGCATCATCTGCTTACCGCCGCTTTCTCAAGGCCGGCGGCATCACCTTCGGAGTCTGCTGATGTTCAAGGTTCCACCTGTTCCCGCCGCGCGCCTGCCGGCCCTGCTGCGCAGCATGCCCAAGGCCGAGCTGCACATCCACATCGAGGGATCGCTCGAGCCCGAGTTGATCTTCGCGCTCGCGCAGCGCAACGGCGTGCCGCTGCCCTATGCGAGCGTGGACGAACTGCGCAGCGCCTACGCGTTCACCAACCTGCAGAGCTTTCTCGATATCTACTACGCAGGCGCCAGCGTGCTGCTGCACGAGGAGGACTTCTACGACATGGCGCGCGCCTACCTGGCGCGCGCGGTGGCCGACAACGTGGCGCATGCCGAGATCTTCTTCGACCCGCAGACGCACACGGCGCGCGGTGTGCCCATCGAGACCGTGATCAATGGCCTGCACCGCGCCTGCGAGGATGCGCGCACCGAGCGGGGCATCAGCGCCACGCTGATCCTGTGCTTCCTGCGCCACCTGAGCGAGGAGTCCGCCTTCGAAACCCTGGAGCAGGCGCTGCCGCTGCTCGACAAGATCGTCGGCGTGGGCCTGGACAGCAGCGAGGTCGGCCACCCGCCCGAGAAGTTCGCACGCGTGTTCGCCCGCTGCCGCGAACTGGGCCTGCACCTGGTGGCCCATGCGGGCGAGGAGGGCCCGCCGGCCTATATCTGGAGCGCGCTCGACGTGCTCAAGGTGGAGCGCATCGACCACGGCGTGCAGGCCGTGCACGACGTGCGGCTCATGCAGCGCCTCGCGCAGGAGCGCATCGCGCTCACCGTGTGCCCGCTGTCGAACCAGAAGCTCCAGGTGTTCCCCCGCCTTGCCGACCACAACCTGGGCAAGCTGCTCGACGCGGGCCTGGCCGCCACCGTGAACTCCGACGACCCAGCCTACTTCGGCGGCTACATCAACGAGAACTTCACGCAGGTGTTCGCGGCCACGGGGCTTACGGCACGCCATGCCTACCAGCTCGCGTGGAACAGCTTCGAGGCGAGCTTTGCCTCCAATGCCGACAAGCGCGTCTGGGAGCACCAGCTCAAGGAAATCTTCGAGCGCTGCTACGAGCACGACGGCTGAGCGGCGCGCCCCCGCTGCCAGCCGGGGGCGCTTTTTTGATGGCGGCCCCAGCGCCCGCAGGGGCGGCAGGTTTGGCGCAAAATGGCCCGCAGTGCATGTATCCATTGCACTATCAGCTATCAATACAGAAGCATTGCCCGTGACCACCGCCCGCATCCCCCTGCTTGCCCTCAACATCCTCACCCCGCAACACCAGGCCCAGATCGGCGCCGCCTACGAGCTGCTCTACGCCCCCACGCCGCCCGAGCGCGCGGCGGCCATCGCGGCGCACGGCGCGCGCATTCGCGCAGTGCTCACCATCGGCGCCACGGGGCTCACGGCGCAAGAAATTGCGGTGCTGCCCGCGCTCGAACTCGTGTGCGCACTGGGCGCGGGCTACGAGAACATTGCGCTCGATGCGGCGCGTGCGCGCGGCATCGCCGTCGCCAACGGCGCGGGCACCAACGACGACTGCGTGGCCGACCATGCCTTTGGCTTGCTCATCGGCGCCGTGCGCGGCCTGCACCGGCTCGACCGCCAGTGCCGCGATGGCGTGTGGCGCGACGCCATCGGCCTGCCGCCCAACGTGTCGGGCAAGCGCCTGGGCATCTTCGGCCTGGGCACCATCGGCCAGAAGATCGCGCGCCGCGCCGCGGGCTTCGACATGCCCGTGGGCTACCACAACCGCCGCCCGCGCGCGGACGTGGAGCACCGCTACTTCGACAGCCTGCCCGCGCTGGCCGAGTGGTGCGACGTACTCGTGTGCGCCACGCCGGGTGGCCCAGCTACGCGCCATGCGGTGAATGCCACCGTGCTCGACGCGCTGGGGCCGCAGGGCTACCTCGTCAACATCGCGCGCGGCAGCGTGGTCGATACCGAGGCACTGGCCGCGGCCCTGCGCGAAGGGCGCCTGGCGGGCGCGGGCCTCGATGTGTACGAGAGCGAACCGCTGCCACCTGCGCCGCTCGTGGACCTGCCCAACGTGCTGCTCACGCCCCATGTCGCGGGCTGGTCGCCCGAGGCTGTGCAGGCCAGCGTCGACCGCTTCCTCGCGAATGCCGAAGGGCACTTCGCGGGGCGTGGTCCGGTATCGCCCGTCTGATGCCGGCCTGAGGGGCCGCGGCGTCAGGCCGCGGGGCCGAGCGCTGCGCGCAGCCGCGCGGCGTAGCCCTGCAGCACGTCGGCGCCGGGCTCCTTGCGCGGCCAGCTGAGCGCGATGCCGTCGCCAGCGTGGCGCGGCACCACGTGCAGGTGGAAGTGGGCCACGGTCTGGCCGCCCTCGCGGCCGTTGGCTTGCAGCAGCGTGAGGCCAGGCGGGTCGAACACGGCCTGCACGGCGCGGGCCACGTGCTGCGCGGCCTGCATGACGGCGGCCGCTTCCGCGGGCGTGATGTCGAACAGCGTGGCGGCGTGGCGCCGGGTGGCCACCAGCACGTGGCCAGGGGTGACTTGGCCGATGTCCATGAAGGCGATGGTGTGGGCGTCCTCGTACACCCGGGCGGCCGGAATCTCGCCCGCCACAAGGCGGCAGAAGAGGCATTGGCCCGGGGGCGAGGTGTCGACGAACATGGGCATGGGCGGCTTCTTGGTCAATGTGTCAGTGGCGGTGGTGAAGGCCCATCCTACCCGGCGGCTATGCCCCTCATCATGCGCAGCGTATGGCGTGCGGCCGCAGGCATCGTAAGCTCGCGGCCATGAAGATTTACCGCAGCGCGCTGTTGCGCTTTACCGAGGACGGCCAGGCCGTCTACGACGAGGATGGCCTGCTGGCCATCGCCCCCGACGCCACGGGCCGCGCGCGCGTGCAGGCCGCGGGCGCCTGGAGCGCGCTCGCCGCGCAGTATGCGGGCCACGCCGTCACGCACTGGCCCGGGCGCCTCATCGCGCCGGGTTTCGTGGACCTGCACATCCACTACCCGCAGACCGACGTGATCGGCTCGCCGGCCGCCGGGTTGCTGCCTTGGCTCGAGAATTACACCTTTCCGCATGAAAAACGCTTTAGAGTCCAGGAATATGCTGCGCAGGTAGCTCAGTTTTTCATAGCAGAGCTGCTGCGCAACGGCGTCACCACGGCGCTCGCGTTCGCCACGTCGCACCCCGCGTCGGTGCAGGCGCTGTTCACCGAGGCGCAGCAGCAGGGCATGCGCCTCGTCACGGGCAAGGTGCTGCAGGACCGCCATTCGCCCGACGGCGTGCGCGACGAGACCGAGCAGAGCCTGATCGACACCGAGGCGCTGATCCGCCGCTGGCACGGCGTGGACCGCCTGGGCTACGCGATCACGCCGCGCTTCGCGCCCACGAGCTCGCCCGAGCAGTTGCGCGGCGCGGGCGAGCTGGCTGCGCGCTACCCCAGCGTCTGGATCCAGTCGCACGTGGCCGAGAACCTTGACGAGATCGCCTGGGCGCGCCAACTGTTCCCCGCCTCGCGCAGCTACCTGGCCGTGTATGACGACTTCGGCCTCATGCGCGAGCGCGCCGTGTATGCGCACTGCATCCACTTCGACGCCGCCGACCGCGCCCTCATGCGCGAGCGCCGCACGGCTGCGGCCGTGAGCCCCACGAGCAACCTGTTCCTGGGCAGTGGCTTCTTCGACTACGCCGGTGCCGACGAGGCCGGCTTCGCCTATGGCCTGGCGAGCGACGTGGGCGGGGGCACGAGCTTCAGCCCGTTCCGCACCATGCTCGCGGCCTACTATGTGGGGCGCGAAGGCCAGACCAAGCGCGGCCTGTCGCTCACGCCCGCGCAGCTGTGGTGGCAGCACACGGCGGGCGCCGCGCGCGCCATGGGCCTCGCGGGTGTGGTGGGCAACCTGCAGCCGGGCTGCGAGGGCGACTTCGTCGTGCTCAACCCGCAGGCCACGCCGCTGCTGGCGCGCAAGACGGCCCAGGCGCGCAACCTGGACGAGCTGCTGTTCGCGATGATCGTGCTCGGCGACGACCGGCTGGTTGAGGCGACGGTGATCTCCTGAAGCCTAGAATGCGGCCGAGGAGTCAGTCAATGAGCATCAAAAGCGACAAATGGATCCGGCGCATGGCCGAGCAGCACGGCATGATCGAGCCCTTCGAGCCCGGTCAGGTGCGGGAGGTCGATGGCCGCAAGATCATCAGCTACGGCACGAGCAGCTACGGCTACGACATCCGCTGCGCCCCGGAATTCAAGGTTTTCACCAACATCCACAGCACCGTGGTGGACCCCAAGCACTTCGACGAGAAGAGCTTCGTCGACTTCCACGGCGACAGCTGCATCATCCCGCCCAACAGCTTCGCGCTCGCGCGCACCATGGAGTACTTCCGCATCCCGCGCAATGTGCTCACGATCTGCCTGGGCAAGAGCACCTACGCGCGCTGCGGCATCATCGTGAACGTGACGCCTTTCGAGCCCGAGTGGGAGGGCTATGTGACGCTGGAGTTCTCCAACACCACGCCGCTGCCCGCGCGCATCTACGCGGGCGAGGGCTGCGCACAGGTGCTGTTCTTCGAGAGCGAGGCGGACGACGTCTGCGAGGTCTCGTACAAGGACCGGGGCGGCAAGTACCAGGGGCAGGTCGGCGTCACGCTGCCCAAGGCCTGAGCCGCTTTAGGCGAGCACGCAGGTCTGGTTGCGGCCCGCGGCCTTGGCCGCGTACAAGGCCTCGTCGGCGCGCCGCTGCAGCAGCTCGGCGCTTTCGGTGCCGGAGCGCAGGGCCGATACGCCCGCGCTCACGGTGATCTGGCCCGCTCCGGGCTCGGGCTCCGCCGCGATGGCGTGTACCAGCTCATCCGCAAGGCGTTGCGCGGTGGGTAGGTCGGTGTCGGGCAGCAGCACCATGAATTCTTCACCCCCGATGCGGGCCACGACGTCGGAATCGCGCAGCCGGGCCGTCAGGCGCCGTGCAAGGCTGCGCAGCACCTGATCGCCCACGCTGTGGCCGTGGCGGTCGTTGATGCGCTTGAAATGGTCCACGTCGAAGGCGATAAGGCTCAGCGGGCGCCCGCTGCGGCGCGCCAGGGCCAGGGCAAACTGCATCTGGCCATCGAAGCCGCGCCGGTTCAGCAGATCGGTCAGCGCGTCGCTGCGCGCCTGGCGGTCGAGCTCGAGGTTGGCTTCCTGCAGCTCCAGCGTGCGCAGGCGCACCTGCGCCTCCATGTCCTCGTTCATGCGCAGCAGGCGCCCCGTCATGCCGATGAGAGAGGAGGAGAGGCGGTAGACCTCGCGGTTACTGTCCATGAGCGGGATGGCTGCGCCGGGGCGGCCGGCTTCGACGGCGGCGGCGGCGCGCGCGAGTGTGTTGAGGTCCTCGCTGAGGCGCCGCGCGGCCAGCCATGCCAGCGCGGCGGCGAGCAGGGCCACCGTCACCCCCAAGCCCAGTGCCCTGCGGACGGCGGCGTCGGCCTCGGCATAGGCGGTCCGCACGGGCTGCCGGGCCACGATCTGCCAGCCCAGGTCGCTGGCCGCGTTCAGGGGCTGCAAAGGGGCCAAGGCCGTGAGGTAGGGCTGGCCGTCCTTCCAGACGGCCACCGAGGCGCTGTGCAGCGGGCGGTCGGGGGCGGCCTGGGGCGTGGGCAGGGGAAGGGTCTGGCCGGCCTGGCGGAACGCCTCGGCCTGCCCCTCGGGCGCATAGATGACGTTGCCCTGGCGGTCGAACACGAACAGCGCCACCTGCTGCTGGTCGAAGTAAGGGTGCAGCAGGCCTTCGATGGTCTCGCGCGCCCAGTTCCAGTTCCCCTGGATGCCGAGCACGCCGACCGTGCGGCCCCCTTGCCGTATGGGCGCCGAGAAGTCCACGAAGCGCAACGGCTCGCCCGCATTGTGGGGGAGCAGGTTTGCCAGCAGGGTAGCGGCGTGCACGTCACCCACGTGCAGCTCCCGCAGGCCGGTCTGGAACCAGGGGCGCTCCTTCACACTCTTGCCGAGCAGCAGGTCGCCGCTGGAGGCCCGCACGATGCCCTGGGGGTCGGCCACGCCGATCCAGGCATGCTGGGGGCGCAGTGCCTGGATGCGCACGATCAGCGCGTGCACCTCAGCGGAGCCCAGTCCGCGTGCCCAGATATCGGCCGATCCTGCCAGCACCTGCACGGTGCGGCTGCTGTCGAACAGCCCTTCCGCCAGCACTTTCGCGACGTTGCTGGCCATCACGTGCAGCGATGCCCCGGCCTCGCGCTGGATGCGCTGCTTGAGGATCTCGCCGAACACGAGCGAGAGCAGCACCGCCAGCATGGCCACGAGCGCGCCGAACACCAGGGCGATTTGCGCGCGCAGGCTCGGGCGGTGCATGGCCGGGCGGTTCTCGGTAGTCGGGGGCGTGGCGCGACCCTTCATGCCGGCGCACCGCCATTGCCCCAAGCGCGCAGGGCCAGCCGGGCTGCGGCCAGGTCCCAACCGCCCCAGCCGCAGCTCTTGAACAGCACAGGACCGGGCCTGGGCTGCCAGCGGCCGCTGACGAGGTCGGCCAGCGAGGGCATGGCGGCCACATCGAGCCCGGCCTGCAGCAGATCGCCGGCCTCGTGCTCGGCGTCGCGTGTGTCCACAGCGACCTGGCCCGTGCGCGCGAGGCCGCGGCACAGCGCGGCATCCAGCTCCACCATGCGGGGCGTGAAAGCCCCCACAGCAGCAATGAACGCGTCGGCGCGCGGTGCCGTGCGCAGCACCACGCCGCTGGCGGGGGTGCAGGTGACGATCAGCGGGCACTCGGCCGCGGCGCGGTCGGCATCGGCCACGGTGCGGGCCTGGACCCCCAGGGCGCGCGCCTCGGCGGCGAGGGCCTCGGCGCTCGCGGGGCTGCGCGAGGCGATGTGGACCTCGGTCACGCCCAGGCCCGCCACGAAGGCCTGCAGATGGGCCAGGCCCTGCGCGCCTGCGCCGACGATCAGCAGCGGGCCCCGGGGCGCAGGGGCCAGCAGCTGCGCGGCGAGCAGCGACACTGCGGCCGTGCGCCGAGCGGTGATGGTGGGGCCGTCGAGGATCAGGCGGCGTGCGCCGGTGGCGATGTCGAACACCACCACGTCGCCCTGGATCGTGGCGCGGCTCGTGCCCGCATTGGCGGGCGTGAAGGTGATCAGCTTGGCGATGGCCACGTGCGCATCGCTGGCAGGCATGGCAAACAGGCTCCCGCCACCGGCGAGCGGCATCACGGTGCGGGCGGGCACCTGGACGGTGCCGTCGCGCAGCAGCGCGGCGATTTCTTCGGCCAGCGCGCGCCAGGGCAGCAGGGCGGCTGTGGCGCCGGCCGTCAGCGCACTGGACTCGGAGGGCGGGGGGAGCTGCGTCATGCGGCGCACTTTACACAGCGCGCGCGCTTTTGCGTAGGGGGCTGGCAGGGGGTATCGCCTCTGGGCGGGATGGCACGGAACGCGCAACAAGTGGAAGCACGACCAGGGCAGCGCGGGCGTAATATCGCGTCCGCGTTCCTCGCCAGGGGGACTGGAGAATCGACGATGAGATGGGAAGGTAACCGCGAATCCGACAATGTGGAGGACCGGCGGGATGAGGGCGGCGGTGGCGGCATGCCCGTGTTCGGTGGGCGCAGCATTGGCATTGGTACCATCGTGATCGCCCTGCTGGGCGGCTGGGTGCTCGGGGTGAACCCGCTCACCATCCTGGGGTTGCTCAGCGGAGGCGGTGGCCCTGTGCCCGTGCAGCAACGGGCGCCGGCCCACAAGCCGCCGGCGGACGACCACCTGGCACGCTTCGTCTCCACGGTGCTGGCCGATACGGAGGATGTCTGGGCCGACGTGTTCCGCCAGGGGGGCGGCAGCTACCAGCAGCCCAAGCTTGTGCTGTTCAGGGGGGCCACGCCCACGGCGTGCGGCACGGGCCAGTCGGCCATGGGGCCGTTCTACTGCCCGGCCGACCGCAAGGTCTACATCGACCTGGGTTTCTATGAAACGCTCAAGAACCGCCTGGGTGCCCCCGGCGACTTTGCCCAGGCCTACGTGATCGCGCACGAGGTGGGGCACCATGTGCAGAACCTGCTGGGCATCAGCGCCAAGGTGGACCAGATGCGCGGCCGCGTGAGCCAGGTGGAGTACAACCGGCTCTCGGTGCGCATGGAATTGCAGGCCGACTGCCTGGCTGGCGTCTGGGCGAACCACGCGCAGAGCGCCCGCCAGATCCTTGAGCAGGGCGATGTGGAGTCGGCCATGAATGCCGCCGCGAAGATCGGCGACGATGCGCTGCAGCGCGCCAGTGGCGGGGCCGTGGTGCCCGACAGCTTCACGCACGGCACCAGTGCCCAGCGCCAGCGCTGGTTCCATACCGGCCTGGAGACGGGCCGCGTGAAGGCTTGTGATACGTTCTCTGTCAGCGCCCTGTGAGGCTGTGAAGCAGGGGATGGGAGAGCCGCAATGCCCGGTCCCTGTCGGGGCCGAGAAGGCTGGAAAGGGAGCATCTCGAGAGGTTGCAGGGGCCAAAAAAACCGGATTGGGGCCCACGGTGCGACAATAGCGGGTTACATGACTAGCTCTTTCTCCAATTTATCGCTGGCCGAGCCGCTGGCGCGCGCCGTGGCCGAAATGGGCTACGAGTCGATGACACCCATCCAGGCACAGGCCATTCCGGTCGTGCTGACCGGCAAGGATGTGATGGGCGCGGCGCAAACGGGCACCGGCAAGACGGCGGCGTTCTCGCTGCCGCTGCTGCAGCGCTTGCTCAAGCACGAGAATAGCTCCACCTCGCCCGCGCGCCATCCCGTACGCGCCCTGGTGCTGCTGCCCACGCGCGAGCTGGCCGACCAGGTGGCCCAGCAGATCGCGCTGTACGCCAAGTACACCAAGCTGCGCAGCACCGTGGTGTTTGGCGGCATGGACATGAAGCCCCAGACGCTGGAGCTGAAAAAAGGCGTTGAAGTGCTGGTGGCCACCCCCGGCCGCCTGCTCGACCACATCGAAGCCAAGAACGCTGTGCTCAACCAGGTGGAGTACGTGGTGCTCGACGAGGCGGACCGCATGCTGGACATCGGCTTTTTGCCCGATCTGCAGCGCATCCTGTCGTACCTGCCCAAGCAGCGCACCACGCTGCTGTTCTCCGCCACCTTCTCGCCCGAGATCAAGCGCCTGGCCGGCAGCTACCTGCAAGACCCGATCACCATCGAGGTCGCACGCCCCAATGAAACGGCCTCCACCGTGGAGCAGCGCTTTTTTAGCGCCAGCGACGACGACAAGCGCCGAGCGATCCGCAAGGTGCTCAAGGACCGCGAGATCCGCCAAGCCTTCATTTTCGTGAACAGCAAGCTCGGCTGCGCGCGTTTGGCGCGCACGCTCGAGCGCGACGGCCTGCGCACGGCCGCACTGCACGGTGACAAGAGCCAGGACGAGCGTCTCAAGGCCCTTGATGCGTTCAAGCGCGGCGAGGTGGACCTGCTGGTCTGCACCGACGTGGCTGCGCGCGGCCTGGACATCAAGGATGTGCCAGCCGTGTTCAACTACGATGTGCCCTTCAACGCCGAGGACTATGTGCACCGCATCGGCCGCACGGGCCGCGCTGGCGCCACGGGTCTGGCGGTGACCCTGGTGTCGGGCAGCGATGCGCGCCTGGTGACCGATATCGAGAAGCTCATCAAGAAGAAGATCGATATCGAAGCCATCGAACTCGACGACGATCGCCCGCGCGGCCGCTACAACGAAGGCCGCCGCGCATGGCAGGATGAGGAGGGGGGGCGCCGCGCCGACCGCGCTCCCGCTGCGCCGCGCAGCCAACGCCCCGTGGCAGCGGCGCGCGATCCGTTTTTCGACCAGCCCTACGAAGCCGGCGCCCGCGATGCCGCGCCCAGTTGGGAGGCCGTTGCCAAGGCGCAACCCGGCCGCAGCAGCCTGTCGGCCAACATCAAGCCCAAGCGCAAGGTGGCGGCGCTGTTCAAGGCGCCCCAGCCCGCAGCCCAGTGAGGTGCTGCCTCAGCGGGCGGCGTGCTGGTGGCCGCCCGTGCCCATGAGGGCCGCAACAAGCGCCGCGTCGATCTCCCCGAATGCCAGTACCTGGCCGCCGCGCTGCGCCGCGAAGCGCTTGGCGGCCTGGCGTTCGGTAAAGGCCGGAAGATTGCCTGCGCGCATCGGCCCCCGCGCCGAGGAACCGTGCACATAGAAGGCCGCCTGCGCGTCGGTCCAGCGCCCTGAATCCACATCGGTCACGTAGTGCGCCACGATGTCGGCTGCGCTGCGCCCTGGTACATAGGCAGGCACGCGTTCCAGGTAGCGCAGCAGGCTGAGGGGCGAATCGAAGAATTGGGCATCGCCATTCTCGAAAATCACCTGCGCCGCCCACCCGGGAAAGCGCGCGGGGTACATGCCGCAGACGGGACAGCGCGCATCGGTGGGTACGGAGCGTGCCGCCATGGGCGGCAGGCCCGACGCCGCATCGTAGGGCGTGAGCGGCGCGACCACGCACACATCGTCTTCGGGCAGGGCCGTCGGTTTCGTGGCCGCCCGGGGCTGCAGCCACCAGGCGCCAGCCAAGCCCGCGCCGCCCGCCAGTGCGAGCGTTATCCAGGCGCGGCGCCGTGCTGGAGGCAGGGCCATGTGCTGCGTCGTCATGCCGGGTCTCACATGCGCGTGTCGTGCAGCGCGCCGCCGCTGAGATCGGCCATTTCGGGCGTGATCTCGGCAAAGCGCAGCACGCGGCCGCCTTGCTCAGCCGCGAAGGCCGTGGCGGCCTCCGCGCTGGCGAAACTAGCGAGCGTGGGACCCATGGAGCCGCGGCGCCGGCTGCCGCTCACGTAGACGGCCGTGCGTGCATCGATCCAGTGGCCGCGCGGTGCGTCCCAGTCGGCCTGGCCCATGTCCTGCACGTAGACGGCGGCCACGGTGCGCACCTGCTCGCCTGCGAGCAGGGTATTGAACAGTTCCACCGTATCGCAGAAGAACACGGGCCGCTCCTGCCCTTCGTAATGGATCTGGGCCTTGGGGCCGGGGTAATCGGAGAGCAGCATGCCGTCGAGTTCGCAGCTGGTGGCGCGATCGAAGTCCACGGCGGCGATCGACGGTGCGCCGCTATCCGCATGCTGCGAGCAGCCCATGAGGCTGGTGAAGCCCATGCCCAGCGGGGCCGCCAGAGCCCAGCCGAGGAGGCGGCGTCGGGGCAGATCGGCGCCGGAAGAGGCGCGAGTGGCATGGCGCGCGCAGGCGCAGCGGTAGATTGGGGATGTCATGGCTTGTGAAACCTCCAGCCCGCGAGGCACAGCGGCAGCGCGACCCAGCCGAGCATGACCGCGCCCAGCAGCCAGGGGCTGGCCAGGGGGGCGGGCACGACGCTGGCCAGGCCATAGAGCGTGCGCACGTCGTCGAGCGAAAACACGTTGAGGATACGGAACGCGTCCGCAGGGTTTAGCAGCAGCAGCCAGGCCAGTGCCATGCCGCCCCAGGCTCCGCCCGAGGTCACGAGGGCGCCGAGCAGCAACAGATCAAACACGAGCACGAAGAAGAACCAGGTGGCGATGGCCAAGCCCGAGGCGCGCGTACGGTCGCGCGCCAGCACCGACATGAGCACCGCCAGGCTCAGGAACGCGAGTCCCAGCAGCACCGAGCTGAGCATGAAGCCGCCGAAATGCCACAGCGCAGCCCCTTGGAATCGCTGCACGAGCAGCACTGCCACGAGCGCGAAGCCCGCGAGCGTGGACAGCGCGAGCGCTGCGGCCAGGCCCAGGTACTTGCCCAACAGCAGTTCCCAGCGCGTGATGGGCAGCGACAGCAGCAGGTCCAGCGAGCCGCGCTCGCGCTCGCCCACCACGGCGTCAAAGCCCAGCAGCAGCGCGATGAGCGGGATCAGGTAGATCACGAGGCTCACGAGGCTGGCGATCGTGAATTCGACCGAGCGCAGCCCCACGGTGCCTTGCTGTGCGCCGCCGAAGTAGGCGATGGCGAGCGAGAACGCGGTGAACACCAGCGCCACGGCGAGCACCCAGCGGTTGCGCATGCGATCGCGGAATTCCTTGGCGGCGATGGCGAGGATCTGGCGGATTTCCATCATGGAGCGCGCCCTTCCTATCAGCGGGAAATGCCGAAGAACAGGTCTTCGAGCGAGGGTTCATGGATGCGCAGGTCGCGCACGCGCGCGCCCAGCGGCGCAATGGCGCCGAGCACCGCCATACGGGCGTCGCGCGGGCAGGACAGGCGCAGGCCTTCCGGGGTGGCGGTGGACTGCACAGAGGCCACCGTGGCCAACGCCTGCGATACGGCGGGAGCGTCACCGGGAGCAACCGCGATGTCGAACACCAGTGGCACGCCTGCCTGGTCGCGCAGGGCTTGCACACTGCCCAGCGCCTGCAGCCGGCCCGCGGCAAGGATGGCGAGGCGGTCCACGCGCTCCTGCAGTTCCGCGAGGATGTGCGAGGTGATCACGATGGTTACGCCTTCGCGCTGGAGCGTGCGCAGCGTGGCGTAGAAGTCGCGGATGGCGAGCGGATCCAGGCCGTTGGTGGGCTCGTCAAGCAGCAGCACGCGCGGCGCGCCCAGCAGCGCCTGCGCGAAGCCCAGCCGCTGGCGCATGCCCTTGGAGTATTCGCGCACGGGCCGGCGGCCCGCATCGGCCAAGCCCACGCGGTCGAGCACCTGCGTGCACTGCGCGGCGGGCGCGCCCTTGAGCCGCGCGAAGAAGCGCAGCGTCTCCAGGCCGCTGAGGTTGTCGTACAGCACCACGTTCTCGGGCAGGTAGCCCAGGTGGCGCCGCGCGGCGCGAAAGTCGCGTCCGTGCACGGACGCGCCGCCTACGAGGATCTCGCCCGCCGTGGTGGGCACGAGGCCCAGCATCATCTTGAACAGCGTGCTCTTGCCTGCGCCGTTGTGGCCGATGAGGCCCAGGATCTCGCCGCGCTCCACACGCAGGTCGATGCCGTCCACGGCATGCACGGCGCCGTAGTGCTTGCGCACGCCGCGGATCTCGATCGCGGGTGGGCCGTCAGCGGCGGTCGGAAGGATGGCTTCGGTCACGCCAGGAACTCCATAGGGGGGTGATGGGGTGCATACGCGGATGGGGGTCGACCACCGAGGGTACGCGCAGCACGGGGAACTGCCGGCCCACGAGGCGCAGCGCCTGCACGGCGGGGCTGGCTAGCAGCAGTTTCATGGCTGGATAGCGCCAGGTCAGGCGGTCCACCACGTCGTTGGCTTCGTAGGGCATATCGCCGGTGCCGTCGCCGTCGCGGTCCCAGCCGAGGTAGTTGCTCCAGTAGTTGCCCTTGCCTTCGCCGCCCCAGCGCTCGTCGCGCGTGCCTACGTAGCGCACCTGCTCCCGGTTGGCGATGAAGTCGTTGCCTTCGACGGCATTGCGCGTGGAGCCGGCCGACAGGTGCACGCCTACGGCGTTGCCCGTCACGAGGTTGCCACGCAGCGCGACGTACTCCACGTCGTAGATGAAGAAGCCACGCGCGTTGCCGGCCACCACGTTGCCCTCGATGACCGAGTCCTGCAGCGTGCGCAGCATGATGCCGTGGTCGGCATTGTTCCAGGCGCGGTTATTGCGCACCACCTGATCGCGCACCTCCATGAGCGCGAGGCCGCCCCGGTTGTGGTACGTGTCGTTGTCTTCCCACAGGTTGTGGTACGAGTTCATGTAGTGCGCGCCGTAGCGGCTGTGGTGCAGCCGGTTGCCCCGGAATACGGCGTGGTGCGATACGTCCACGTAGAGCGCGTCGCGCACGAAGCTGATGTGGTTGTTCTCGATGCGCGCGCGCTGCGTGTTGTAGAGCTGCACGCCATTGCCGCGCTGGGGCGAGCTTACGTCCCGCAGGCCCGTGATGGTGTTGTGCAGCACCTGCACGTCGTTGGCCTTCTCGATCCACAGGCCGAAGAGGTTATAGGTGAGGTCGCAGTCGCGCACCACGGCACGGTGCGCGCCGGGCTGGATGTAGACGCCCGCATTCTGGTCCTTGAGACTCGTGCCCGAGTCGCGCACGATGATCCCTTCGATCACCACGCCTTCGGCCGCCACGCGGATGGTGTCGCCTTCCTGCCCACCGCTGATCGTGGGCCGGTCGATGCCGCGCAGCGTGAGTGGTTTGTCGATGCGCAGATTGGCGCGGTAGTGGCCGCGCTCGATCTCCACCACGTCGCCGGGCGCGGCTGCGGCCACGGCGGCCTGCAGGTCGGCACCGGGTCGAACGCGCAGGATGGCTGCCTGTGCCGTCGTGGCCAGCAGCAGGCCGGCGAGGCAGGCGGCAACACGGGCCGCGAAGGCTCCGGGGGGCTTCACAGGGTGAGCCCTCCGAACGCCTGGAGTGCGAGGAACAGTGATGCGCCGATCAGCAGGTTTTTGAAGCCCACGTAGCTCAGCATATCCATCACGCCGGCTTCGCGATAGCGGTCCCGCCACCAGGGGCCATCCTTCACGTAGCGCTTGCCGGACAGGCGGATCAGCACCTCGTACACGCTCCAGCCGAACCACCAGCCGATCAGGGCGCCGGCAGAGAGGTGGCCGAGGGCCGCCATTACCCAGGCTACGCTGGCAGCGAGGCCCAGCGCCAGGCCCGCTGCCTGCAGCGCGCGCTGCGAGCGCCAGCCCGCGCCACTCCAGGGCCACAGGTGGTCCACCAGCTCTTTCCAGAGCCAGCCTAGGCCGCGCGCACCCGGCCGGTGCGTGGCTGGGGTCGCGGGTGGCGTGGGCATGCGCGGGTCCGGACCCTTGACCGCCTTCGGCAGGAGCTGGTCAGCCACGGTGGCCGGGTGGATAGGGATGTAGTAGCCATTGGCGCCGATGGGAGTGATCTCCAGGCCATCGCGCTCACGGCGCTTGCGTTCCCGGGCCAGCGGCGGGCAGCCCTTGGTATCGGTGTAGAGCACCATGCAGTCGAGGCAGTGCAGGCACTCACGGTGGTCGATGCGGCCGTCGGTATCGATGGCCTGCGCGCCGCAGCCCGTGGCGCAGGCGTGGCAGCTATTGCAGTCCTGCTTGCGCTTGAGGCCGAACCAGCGGAAGGTGCTGGGCATGGCCAGCGAGGCGCCCAGCGGGCAGATGTACTTGCAGTACGGCCGCTCGATGAAGATGGACACGCCCAGGATGGCGGCCACGAACAGGCCGTAGGGCCAGGCGCGGTTGAGCACGCCGACCAGGAAGGTGGTCTTGAACGGCTCGACCTCGGCGAGCTTTTCCGCCAGGCCCATGGAGAACATGGACACCGTGAGCAGGAAGAAGAAGACGGCGTACTTCAGCCACTTGAGGCGGTCGTGCCACTTCTGCGGCAGCTTGGTCTGGAAACGCCCCAGGCCCACGAAACGCGCGATCTTGTAGATCGCCTCCTGCAGCGAGCCGAACGGGCACATCCAGCCGCAGAACAGGCCGCGCCCGAACAGGAACACGGTAACAATGATGAAGATCCAGAACAGGAAGATGAACGGGTCGGACAGGAATAGCGACCAAGTCCACTGGAACAGCAGCGAATGGAACCAGGTCAGCACCTGGGTGATGGAAGGCTGTGCCATGTAGCCGAAGCCGATCCAGAAGATGCTGATGGCCCAGAACGTGTACTTGAAGCCGTTGACCGGCCACTTGTTCTTGTGCGTGGATCGGCGGGTGAGCTTCTCGCGCAGGGCGTAGACCACCGCCACCGTCACCAGCAGCACAGCGAACAGGCTGATGGGCAGGAGTTGCGATTTCCAGATGCGCACCCAGGGCGCGACGGGCTCCGCCACCTGGGGGCGGCCGCCCTCAAGCATGTTCGCGGGCAGCCAGTACTTCGACTCGAAAACGGTGAAGCTGCGATGGCCCGTGGCCTTGTCCACGCGGTTGCCCAGGAAGGCCAGCTTCCACGGGTACGCTGCCGAGAACGAGGGCGATCGCACCACGAAGATGGCCGACTCGGCGTAGCGCGGCGCACCGGCCGCCTCCAGGCCGTAGAGGTTGAACGCATCAAGGTCGCGGAAGGTGAACGAGTCCGCGCCCTGCTTGACCTGCACGCGGTCGAAAATGCCGCCGCGCACAAAGCCCGAGCCCTTGAACGACTCGGAGCCGGCGGTCTTGATGATGAAGAAGGCGTTCTCGCTGTCCTTGAGGCGCGAGCGCAGTCCGTCCCATCCGTTCGCGCCCAGCAGGCTCTTGCCGATGTCGGGCTGGTTCAGGTCGCCGAACCACAGCTCAATGAAGGGCTCGGGCCCGCGCGGCAGGCCCACCTGCTCGGGTTTGACCAGCAGGCGCTGCACGGCACCCATCTGCACGAGTTGCGGCCAGTCGTACTTCTGGCCGCTGGCGATGAAGCGCGCGGGCTCGCGCATCGTGGGGGCAATGATGCCGGTCTGGCGCGCCACGGCGGCGCCCGAAGTCATGATCACCTGGTTCTGCGCGACGACCGTGACGGTGGCTCCCGAGATGGCGTCCACGCCGGTCACGTTCTCGTCGGGGCGTGAGGGGCCGACCTCGATGGTGTCGGTGACCGATTTGCCGATGTATTGGTTATTGAAGTGGATCAGCGCCGATTCGGGGATGCCCAGCAGCAGGATGGGCTCGGAGTGCTTGAGCACCTTCACGCCCACGAAGTGGCCCGCCTTGTCCATGCCGATCAGCGTGACCACCGGCTTGCCCGAGTAGGCGGGCGTGTCGGTGATGTCGGTGGAGAGCATCACATAGCCCAGCAGCTTCTTCTGGGCTGAATCGTTGTCGTAGGCCTCTGCATAGGGCGGCTGACCCTTGCGCGGGGAAAAGTATCCGGCGCCCGGGAATACTTCCTTGCAGGGAAGCAGCGAGCACATATCGGGCGTGGCCGCCAGTTGGGGCGGCAGTTCGGCTTCGTAGGTACCGGCCCCTGCTGCTTGGACGTGTGGTGCGGCGACCGCTAGCGTGAAGGCGATCGCGGCCCACAGGGTGGATAGAAAGCGGCGTATCGGCGAAAGCATCGTGTATCCAGAAAAGGGCGGCGCGGCCGCAGGGCCGCGCCGCCCGGGCGCGGAACGCAGGCCGCGACCAACAAGCGCCAACGCAATTAAAGGTTCCGAGCGTGGCAGAAAATTGTGGCGTAACACCCGTAGAAGCCGGGCGT
>JAYSFC010000075.1:0-18155 GCA_041913505.1 Acidovorax sp. | reverse complement strand
AGTCCAGGATTGTGATTCCTGTCGTCGTGGGTTCGAGTCCCATCAGCCACCCCAAATCTTGCAAGGGCCCTGAGCAATCAGGGCCCTTTGTCTTTTGGTGCCCCGGATCTTGGTCATCGAAACCGGTGGGGCGCATCTGCTGGCTGAGATCCCTTTGCGGGTCCACATAGAATCACCCCCTATGTCCTATCTCGTGCTCGCCCGCAAGTACCGTCCCCGCAATTTCTCCGAGATGGTGGGGCAAGAGCACGTGGTGCAGGCGCTCACCAATGCGCTTACGCAGCAGCGGCTGCACCATGCCTACCTGTTCACGGGTACGCGCGGCGTGGGTAAGACCACGGTGTCGCGCATCCTGGCCAAGTCGCTCAACTGCCAAGGCCCGGATGGGCTCGGCGGCATCACGGCCACGCCGTGTGGCGTGTGCCCCGCCTGCACCGATATCGACAGTGGGCGCTTTCCCGACTACACCGAGCTTGACGCCGCCTCCAACCGCGGTGTGGATGAGGTGCAGGGCCTGCTCGAGCAGGCCGTGTACAAGCCCGTGCAGGGGCGCTTCAAGGTCTTCATGATCGACGAAGTGCACATGCTCACGAATACGGCGTTCAACGCCATGCTCAAAACGCTTGAAGAGCCGCCCGAGTACCTCAAGTTCGTGCTTGCCACCACCGATCCGCAGAAGGTGCCGGTCACGGTGCTGAGCCGCTGCCTGCAGTTCAACCTGCGGCCCATGGCACCTGAGACGGTGCTGGATCACCTGACGCGCGTTCTGGCCACCGAGAACGTACCCGCAGAGCCGCAGGCGCTGCGCCTGCTGGCGCGCGCTGCGCGCGGCTCCATGCGCGATGCGCTTTCGCTTACCGACCAGGCCATCGCCTTCGGCAGCGGCCAGCTGCAGGAGGCGGGTGTGCGTCAGATGTTGGGGAGCGTGGACCGCTCCTACGTGTTCCGCCTCATCGAGGCGCTGGCCCAGGGCGACGGCAAGACCGTGGTCGAAACCTCCGATGCGCTGCGGGTCAATGGCCTGTCAGCCGCTTCCACGCTCGAGGACATGAGCGCTGTGCTCCAGCGCATGGCCGTGCTGCAGGCCGTGCCGCAGATGGCCGAGGCCGTGGACGCCAACGACCCCGAGGCCGCCGAGACCGCACGCCTGGCCGCGCTGATGCCCGCCGACGAAACCCAGCTGCTCTACAGCATTTGTCTGCATGGCCGGGGCGAACTGGGGCTGGCGCCTGACGAATACGCCGCGATCACCATGGCGCTGTTGCGCCTGTTGGCCTTCAAGCCCACGGGCACCGTGGAAAAAAAAACTCTAACGCAGGCTGAATCCGCCGCAACGGTCCCTTTGGCACGAGAGTCGGTGCGAGCGTCTGAGGGGCCTAGGGCGCCCGAGCCGCAACCGGTGCCGCCACCTCCAATCGAGGTTCGAGTGCCCGCCAGTGTGGTCGCGGGACCCGCGGTGGCAGCGCATGCGCCCCCGGTGGCGCTGCCGGTGCGCTCGATGGAGGAAATTGCCCAGCGCCTGCCCGTGGAGCATACGCCGCAGCCGCACGCGCCCGATGTCGTCGCCATACCCGTGCGCGTGGCGCCCGAGCCGGGCGAGCGCTTGCAGCCACAGCCGCAACCCGTAACGGGCGTGGCGAACCCGCGCTACACGCCCACGCCCGAAGGTGACCTGTGGCATGCGACGGTGCAGCAGCTTGTTGCGGCCGAGGCCATCGCGGCGCTGGTGCGCGAGCTTGCGCTGCAATCCCAATTGGTGGCGCGCGACGGCGACCACTGGATGATCCGCGTGGAGCGGGAATCGCTGAACCAGCCCACGGCGCGCGAGCGCCTGCGCTCCGCGTTGGAGGCCGCTGGCCACGCCCGCCAGCTCAGCGTGGAGGTAGGTACCGTGATCGACAGCCCCGCGCGCCGCAATGCGGCCGCCGCGGCTGAGCGCCAGCGCGTGGCTGAAGACATTGTGATGAACGACCCGCTCGTTCAAACCCTGATGCGAGAGCATGGCGCGAAAATCGTGCCTGGCAGCATCAAACCCGCTTAACCAGATAACCGAAACCGAAGGGAAACAAACCATGTTCAACAAAGGACAACTCGCCGGCCTCATGAAGCAGGCCCAGGCCATGCAGGACAACCTCAAGAAGGCCCAGGACGAACTCGGAAATATTGAGGTCGAGGGCGAGTCTGGTGCGGGCCTCGTGAAGGTGCTGATGACCTGCAAGCACGACGTCAAGCGCGTCACCATCGATCCGAGCCTGCTGGCCGACGACAAGGACATGCTCGAGGACCTCGTGGCCGCGGCCTTCAATGCGGCCGTGCGCAAGGCCGAGGAGACTTCGCAGGAGAAGATGGGCAAGATCACGGCAGGCATGCCGGGCCTGCCCGGCGGCATGAAGTTCCCGTTCTGAAGCTTGCATGTCCGACACCAGCTCGCTCGACGCACTGATCCAGGCGCTGCGGCGCCTGCCGGGCGTGGGTGTGAAGTCGGCGCAGCGCATGGCTTTCCATCTGCTGCAGCGCGACCGCGCGGGTGCCGAGCTGCTGTCGCGCGCATTGCACGAGGCCGCGAGCACCGTGCGCCACTGCGAGCGCTGCCACACGTTCACCGAATCGTCCGTCTGCGCCACCTGCCTTGACCCGGCGCGCGACACGGCGCGCCTGTGCGTGGTGGAGACGCCGGCCGACCAGGCCGCGATGGAACGCACGGCGGCGTATTCGGGGCTGTACTTCGTGCTCATGGGGCGGTTGTCGCCGCTCGATGGCGTGGGGCCGAAGGATATCGGGCTGGCCAAGCTCATCGAACGTGCTAGCGACGGGACGGTGCAGGAGGTGATTCTCGCCATGAGCTTCACGGCCGAGGGTGAGGCCACCGCCCATGCGATTCAGGAGGCCCTCAAGAGCCGGGGTGTGCATGTCACACGACTGGCGCGCGGGGTACCCGTGGGCAGCGAGCTCGAATACGTGGATCTGGGCACCATCGCCCATGCGCTGGTGGACCGGCGCTGAGCGTTTTCAGGGCCACAAACAACTATAAAATTCATAGCTTGCAGCGCAAGACCGTCCAGCGCTGAGCATCTCAAAGGCATCCAATGAATACCACCCTGCATGTGGCGCGATTCACGGCGGCGTACTGGTGCGTGCTGATTGCGGCCGTGCTGCCCCTGCTGTGCGCCGTGCTGGCCAAGCGCGGCAGCTTTGGCAAGCCCCGCCGCGAAGGGGGGTATGACAACCACGACCCGCGCGCGTGGCTAGCGCGCCAGACCGACTGGCGTGCCCGCGCGAACGCTGCGCAGGCCAACAGCTTCGAGGCGTTGCCCTTCTTCATTGGCGCTGTGGTGATCGCGCACCAGCTCGGGGCCGCACAGACGCCGCTGGATCTGCTGGCCCTGCTGTTCGTATTGCTGCGCGTGTTCTACATCATGATGTATGTGGCCGACATACCCACCGTGCGCAGCGCGGTGTGGGGCGCGGGTTTCCTCGTGAACATCGCCATCCTCTTTATCGGCTATCACTGAAGTGGCCCCGGAGCTGCGGGGTCTCCTCCCCGGGTTCCTTGGTACGTAGAACCCCGCAGGGGGAGACCCTGATGCACGTCCGGCAGGCCTGCGGCAATATTGTTGCGCTGCAGCATTTTTTCTCCCTCGATGTCTTCCGTTCTCCTCAGTCGGCGCCGTTTTGGCGCGTGGTCCGCGGCAGTGGCCGGCTTGGCCGTTCCCGCGCTGCGGGCCCAGCCGGCGCGCCTGACCGTGGCCGTGGGGGGGCAGGGGGTGCTGTACCACCTGCCGCTCACCATCGCGCAGCAGCTGGGGTTTTTTGCCGCCGAGGGGCTCGATGTCACGATCCGAGACTACCCGGGCGGCGCGCTGGCATTGCAGGCCTTGCAAGCCGGGGTGGCTGATGTGTGCTCGGGCGCGTATGAGCACACCATCCGGATGCAGGGCCTGGGGCAGGTGTACCGGGCCTTTGTGCTGCAGGGGCGTGCGCCCCAGCTGGCGCTGGGCATATCCAGCCGGGCGCTGCCGCAATACAGGCACTGGGGCGACCTAAAAGGGCGGCGCGTGGGGGTCTCGGCCTTGGGGTCATCCACCCATCTGGTGGCGAGCATGGTGCTGGCGCGCGCGGGCCTGGGCGAGCGCGAGGTGAGCTTTGTCGGCGTTGGCTCCGGTGGCGGGGCTCTAACTGCGTTGCGCTCGGGGCTTGTACACGCACTGTGCCATGCCGATCCCCTGATGACCATGCTCGAGCAAAAGGGTGAGGTGCGGCTGTTGAGCGACATGCGCACGCTCAAAGGTGCGCAAGAGGTCTTTGGTGGCCCCATGCCTGCGGGCAGCCTTTATGCGCCCCAGGCCTTCCTGCAGAAGCAGGCGACGCAGGCTCAGGCGCTCGCCAACGGCATCGTGCATGCGCTCAAGTGGCTGCAGACGGCTGCGCCCGGTGATCTGCTCAAAGCCGTACCGCCCGGCTACCTGCTGGGCAGCAGGGGGCTGTACCTCGCCGCCTTCGGCAAGATGCGCGACACGATCTCGCCCGATGGCCTGATGCCCGAGGATGGCCCCGCTACCGCGCTGCGCGCTCTGGCGCGCATCCAACCAGGGCTCGATGGCGGCCGTGTGGACCTCACGCGCACGTTCACCAACGAGTTCGCGCGCAAGGCCAAGCAGCAGTTCAACGCCTGACCGCGGCCGAAGGGGGGCGCGACCGCCGCTCAGCGTCGCTTGACCTTGGAGGGCGTGCCTCCGCGCCGCTTGGGCTGCGAGGGGCTGCTGTCCCTGCTGGTGCCATGTGCGCTCTTGCGCGCCCCGGATGCGCCGTGGGCTCCGTCCGGGGTTGCACGCACTGGCAGGTACATTACCACCTGCTGGCCTGCCTTGAAGGCGGCGCCGATCTTCAGATCGTTCCAGTCCGCCACATTCGACGCGCTGACCTTGTAGCGCTGGGCGATGCTGGTGACCGTGTCGCGCCTGCCCGCGCGCACCGTGGTGCGGCGCGTGACGATCTCGGGCGTGAGTGCGATCTGGCCGTTGTCGGCGACGCGCTCGGCCACGTCGTCCTGCATCGTCGCGCTGCGCGGCACGATGAGCGCCGATCCGGCCTTGATGAGCATGCGCGGCGGAATGTCGTTAAGGCTGCGCAACGCCGATTCGCTCATGCCCACGCGCTGCGCCGCGTCCGAGGCGCTCAGCGTGCGCGGTGCGGTCCAGACGGTCCAGCTCGCGTACTGGCCCTGGTCATAGGCCTGGAGATTGCGCTGGAATACCTTGGCATTGTCCCAGGGCAGCAGGATCTGCGGTGTGCCGGCCGCGAAGATCACGGGCTTGTGCAGCGAAGGGTTAAGCGCACGGAAATCCTTGAGACCCACGCCCGAGAGCTTGGCCACCAGCTCCACGTCCATGTCGCGCTGGATGTCCACGGTCTGGAAATAGGGGTGGTTCTCGATTAGGGGCAGTTCTGCGCGGAAGCCGTCGGGATTGGCCACGATGTTCTTCACGGCCTGCAGCTTGGGCACGTACAGGCGTGTCTCGGCGGGCATGTTGAGCTCGGTGTAGCTCGTGCCCAGGCCCAGCCGCTGGTTACGTGCGATGGCGCGGCTCACACTGCCCTCGCCCCAGTTGTAGGCGGCTAGCGCGAGGTGCCAGTCGCCGAACATGCCATAGAGCTTCTGCAGGTAGTCGAGCGCCGCGCGCGTGGACGCCAGCACGTCGCGCCGGTCGTCGCGGAAAGCGTTCTGCTTGAGGTCGAAGTACTGGCCCGTGGCGGGCATGAACTGCCACATGCCTGCGGCCTTGGCGCTGGAGACGGCCTGCGGATTGAACGCGCTCTCGATGTAGGGCAGCAGGGCGAGCTCGGTGGGCATGCCGCGGCGTTCCAGCTCCTCCACGATGTGGAAAAGGTACTTGCTCGAGCGCTCGGTCATGCGCAGGATGTAGTCGGGCCGGTTCGTGTACCACTGTTCGCGGTCCTGCACGAGGTCGTCCTGCAGATCGGGCATGGCGAAGCCACGGCGGATGCGGTCCCACAGATCGGCCGGCGGTGTGAGCGAGGCCACGCCGCTGCTGTGGGCCTGCGCGGCAGTGATGGGCTGCAGGGGGCCTTCGGGAATGGCGGGGGAGGGTGTGGTACTGGCCGTGGTCTGCGCGGCGGGCTCGGTGGTGCTGCCTGGGTTACCGCTGCCGGTGGTGGTGGCGCAACCCGTGAGCCATAGCAGGCAGGTCAGCAGGAAAACGTGCAGAAGCTTCATGAAAAGTTGTTTTTCCATTCGCGCAGCGCGGCCAGCACCGCCACGGCATCCCCAGGGTCGACCTGGGGATCGTGGGCCTGTGCGGCGGCGGCCACCGAGGCCACGCGCGTGCGCAGAAAGGGGTTGATGTTGCGCTCCAGTGCGATGCGTGACGGCAGCGTTGGCTGCCCGCTGGACCGCAACGCCTCGCACTGGCTCTGGTAATGGAGCAGCGTGGCGTTGCCAGGTTCCACGGCGCGCGCAAAGCGCAGGTTCGACAACGTGTACTCGTGGGTGCAGCACACGCGCGTATCGCCCGGCAGGGCTGAGAACTGGTCGAGCGAGGCCTGCATCTGGGCCGGCGTGCCCTCGAACAGGCGGCCGCAACCGGCCGAGAACAGTGTGTCGCCGCAAAAGAGTAGCGGGGCCCCATCCATGTCGGCACAATAGTAAGCAATGTGTCCCGCCGTGTGCCCGGGAACATCGAGAATGCGCCATGCGAGGCCCAGCGCCTCAATGGTCTGCCCCTGGGCCAGCTGCGTGAGCGGCTCGGGCACGCGCTCGCGCGCCGGGCCATAGACCCGGGCCCCCGTGGCCTCGCGCAGTGGGGCCACGCCGCCGACATGATCTGCATGGTGGTGCGTGACTAGAATGGCTTGCAACAGCAACCCGTTGTCTCGCAGGGCCTGCAGCACTGGCGCGGCATCCCCCGGATCAACCACCACGGCATGGCGTCCGTCGTGCAGCATCCAGATGTAGTTGTCGGCAAAGGCGGGCAATGGCAGCAAGTACATGAGCGACGAAATTATAGGTTTGCACCGCTGGTTCGAGTCTCCTGCGGGTCGCTACCTGCTGGACTGGGAGCAGGCGCGCTATGACGAGGCCGTGGCGGACCTGTTCGGCTACCACGCGCTGCAGCTGGGCATGCCATGGCTGCAGGGCTTGCGCGCCAACCGCATTCCCCACCAGTGGCCCGCGCTGGGTGGCGAGTTCCATGCCGGGGTCGGGCCGAAGGCCCTGCCCCTGCCGAGCCCCGCGCTGTGGGCCGAGCCCGTGGCGCTGCCGTTTCCCGAGAACAGCCTCGATCTCGTGCTGCTGCCCCACACGCTGGAGCTCAGCTGCGACCCGCATGCCGCGCTGCGCGAGGTGGCGCGCGTGCTGGTGCCCGAGGGGCGCGTGGTGATCAGCGGCTTCAATGCCACCAGCCTCTGGGGATTGCGCCAGCGCCGCGCGCGGCTCTACCAGCGCCTGGGGCGAGGAACGCTGTTCCTGCCCGACATGGGCGAATTCATCGGTTACTGGCGGTTGCGTGACTGGCTGCGCTTGTTGAACTTCGAGGTCGAGGTGGCCCATTTCGGTTGCTACCGTCCGGCCATGCGCAACGGCCAATGGCTCGAACGTTTTCGCTGGATGGACGCGCTGGGCCCCCGCTGGTGGCCGATACTCGGGGCCGCCTATTTCGTCGTGGCAGTCAAGCGCGTGCATGGCATGCGCTTGCTCGAGCCCGCGTGGCGCACAGCGCGCCAGCGCGCGGCAGCCTCGGTGCCGCTGGCGAACCGGGACGCGGCGCAGGCGCTGGTGCACCACCGCGGATATTGACAAGGATTGAGTTTGAACCAGATTGAGATTTACACGGACGGTGCCTGCAAGGGCAACCCCGGCCCAGGGGGCTGGGGCGTTTTGCTGAGGGCTGGCGCCGTCGAGAAGGAGCTGTTCGGCGGAGAGCTGGGCACCACCAACAACCGCATGGAGCTGCAGGCCGTCATCGAGGCCCTTTCGGCGCTCAAGCGCCCTTGCGCCGTGACGCTCTACCTCGACAGCGAGTATGTGCGCAAGGGCATCACGGAGTGGATCCACGGCTGGAAGGCCAAGGGCTGGCGCACGGCGTCGAAGCAGCCTGTCAAGAACGTGGAGCTGTGGCAGCGGCTCGACGAGCTCGTGACCCACGGGGGGCATCGTATCGATTGGCGATGGGTCAAGGGGCATGCGGGCCATCCGGGCAACGAGCGCGCCGATGCCCTGGCCAATAAGGGCGTGGACAAGGCGCTGGGCCGCTGACGCAGGCACGCCGCTGCATGTAAAGCCAGGGTAAAGCTGCCTGTCGCCACCCTCCTCGCCAGGGGAGGGCCGCGGCGGCGCGGGCCCTGCGCTGCTACATTGAAGGATTGCATCCGCGTGTAGCAGCTTTCCTTTTGTTCATGGCGCCCAAAGCACTGTATTCCGCCGTCGCGATCCTTGGCATCGTGGCCGCGTCCGGCGCGGCCTGGTGGCTGCAACGGCCTCACTCCACCTCCGTCACGGCCGCTTCCGCGCCAGGCGCACAGCCCGCCGCCGGCACTCCGCGGGCGAGCGATGGCAATGCCAATGGCGCTGTGGCCCGGGCTGTGACCGTGGAGGTTGCCGCAGTGCGCCAGATGGCCATGAGCGATGACGCCGAGGCCGTGGGCAGCCTGCGCTCGCGCCAGAGCGTGGTGCTGCGGCCCGAAGTGGGCGGGCGGGTGACCGACCTCAACTTCAAGGATGGCCAGCGCGTGCGCCGCGGCCAGGTGCTCGTGCGCCTGGACGATCAACTGCCGCGCGCTCAGGTGCAGCAGAGCGAGGCCGAGCTGTCCATCGCGCAGGCCAACCACAAGCGCAACCAGGAGCTCGTGGCGCAAGGCTTCATCAGCCAGCGCTCGGTAGACGAAAGCGCCGCGAACCTGCAGGTGGCTCAGGCCAAGCTCGCGCTTGCGCAGGCCACGGCCGCCCGGCTTACCATCGTCGCGCCGTTCGATGGCATCGCGGGTATCCGCAACGTGGCCGTGGGCGACTACCTCAAGGACGGCGCCGACATCGTCAACATCGAGGACCTCGATGCCGTGTATGTGGACTTTCGCCTGCCCGAGCGCTTCCAGCAGAAGCTGCGCACCGGCCAGGTGGCCCGCGTGGAGATCGATGCGCTGCCCGGCGTGCGCTACGACGCCGTGGTCCAGGCCATCAACCCGCAGCTCGATGCCGACGGCCGCTCGGTGGCCGTGCGCGCCTGCATCGACAACCGTCGCCTGCAGCTGCGCCCCGGCATGTTCGCGCGCGTGACAACCGTGTTCGGTGAACGCGCCGACGCGCGCGTGGTGCCCGAGGAGGCCGTGGTGCCCAAGGGGGAAAGCCCCTACGTCTACAAAATCGAGCCCGGTACCGAGGCCGGCTCGCAGGTAGCGCGCCGCGTGGATGTGAAGCTCGGCGCGCGCCGCCCCGGCCTCGTCGAAGTGGTGCAAGGGCTGGCGCTGGGCGACACCGTGGTCGTGGCCGGCCAGCAGCGCATCCAGCGCGATGGCGCGCCCGTGAAGGTGGTGGACCTGGCCAGCCCCGGCGGCGGGGCAGCGCCGCCCGCCGTGCCCGCGGCGCGGCCTGCCGTGCTCGTGCAGGCCCTGCCGGGCGCCAACCCCTGCCTGGCGGCGCTGCCGGCCGCGGCCACGGCGCGCCATGGCGCGTGACCGTGGACTGCGTGCCCCCTTGACGAAGCCCTGCCATGCAACTCGCTGAAACCTCCATCCGTCGCCCGGTGTTCGCCACCGTGCTCTCGCTGCTGGTGCTGCTGGTGGGCGCCGTGAGCTTCACGCGCCTGTCGGTGCGCGAGTACCCCAAGATCGATGAGCCCGTGGTCACCGTGAGCGTGCGCTATGCGGGCGCCTCGGCCGAGGTGATCGAGTCCCAGGTCACCAAGGTGCTGGAGGACTCCATTGCGGGCATCGACGCGGTGGACGTGATCACCTCCATCAGCCGCGCCGAGCAAAGCCAGATCTCGGTGCGCTTCCGGCTCGAGAAGGACGCCGACAACGCCGCGGCCGAGGTGCGCGACCGTACCTCGCGCGTGCGCAACCGACTGCCCCAGGCCATCGACGAGCCCGTGATCGCCAAGGTCGAGGCCGACGCTTTCCCCGTCATGTGGCTGGCTTTCAGCAGCCAGACCCTGAGCCCGCTGCAGATCAACGACCTGGTCAACCGCATCGTCAAGCCGCGCCTGCAGACCGTGAGCGGCGTGGCCGACGTGCCCATCTATGGCGAGCGGCGCTACGCCATGCGCGTGTGGCTCGATCCCGAGCGCCTGGCGGGCTACCGCCTCACCACGCAGGATGTGGAAGACGCAATCCGCCGCAGCAACCTGGAGCTGCCCGCAGGCCGCATCGAGTCGCAGCAGCGCGAGTTCAGCGTCACCTCGCAGACCGACCTGATCAAGCCCAGCCAGTTCTCCGACATCGTGATCCGCACCGTGAAGGGCTTTCCCGTACGCATGCGCGACGTGGCCACGGTGGAAGAGGGTGCCGCCAACGAGCGCACGCGCGTGCGCCTCAACGGGCGCGAGGCCATCTCGGTCGGCGTGATCCGCCAGGCCACGGCCAACCCCCTCGAGCTCTCGGCCGGCGTGCGCGCCATGCTGCCCCAGCTGCGCGCCGACCTGCCGGCCGACATCACCGTGGACGTGGCCAACGACAACTCGCTGTTCATCGACCGCTCGGTTAAGAGCGTGTACCAGACGATCTTCGAGGCCGTGGTGCTCGTGGCGCTCGTGATCTTCGTGTTCCTGCGCACACTGCGTGCGTCCATCATTCCCATCATCACGATTCCCGTGAGCCTGGTGGGCACCTTCGCGCTCATGGCGCTCGCGGGCTTCTCGATCAACACCCTCACGCTGCTGGCCCTGGTGCTGGCCATCGGCCTGGTGGTGGACGACGCGATCGTGATGCTCGAGAACATCTACCGCCACATCGAGGAGGGGCTCGATCCGTTCTCCGCAGCGATCAAGGGCGCCAAGGAAATCGGCTTCGCCATCGTGGCCATGACGCTCACGCTCGTGGCCGTGTACGCGCCGCTCGCATTCACACCGGGGCGCACGGGGCGCCTGTTCGTGGAGTTTGCCCTCGCGCTTGCGGGCGCGGTGCTGGTCTCGGGCTTTGTGGCGCTCACGCTCTCGCCCATGATGTGTTCGCTCCTGCTGCGCCACAACCCCAACCCCAACCGCTTCGACCGCACGATGGAGCGCTGGCTCACGGCCCTGTCCAACGCCTACGGCCGGCTGCTGCGCTGGATCGTCACCGCGGGCCGGGGCCGCGTGCTGCAGGCGCGGTGGATCGTGGTGGGCGTCATGCTGGCCAGCGGTGCGGCCCTGGTGGCGGTGTACCCCACCATGAAGCAGGAGCTCTCTCCGCTCGAAGACCGCGGCACCATCCTTGCCAACATCACGGCACCCGATGGCGCCACGATCGACTACACCAACCGCTACGCGCTGGAGCTGGAGAAGATCGGCCGCGGGTATTCCGAGTTCGACCGCATCTTCGCCAACATCGGCAACCCCACCGTGTCGCAGGGCAGCGTGGTCTACCGTACCGTGGACTGGGAGCGGCGCGAGCGCAGCACGCTCGCGCTCGCACGCGAGCTGCAGCCGCGCGTGGCCGGCCTGCCGGGTGTGAGCGCCTTCCTCATCACGCCGCCGTCGCTGGGCCAGGGCTTTCGCTCGCGGCCGCTCGAGTTCGTGATCCAGACCTCGGACAGCTACGAGCACCTCAACGCGGTGGTCGAACAGATGCGCGCCGAGATCGCCAAGAACCCCGGCATCATCTCGCCCGACGTGGACTTGCGCCTGAACAAGCCCGAGCTGCGCATCGACGTGGACCGCGAGCGCGCAGCCGACCTCGGCGTGAGCGTGGAAGTGGTGGCCAAGGCCATCGAAACCATGCTGGGCGGGCGCACCGTCACGCGCTACAAGCGCGACGCCGAGCAGTACGACGTGATCGTGCAGAACCAGGCCAGCGGCCGCACCACGCCCGAGGACATCGACGGCATCTACGTGCGCGGGCGCAACGACGCGATGATCCCGCTCTCGGCCCTCGTGAAGGTGCGCGAGAGCGTGAGCCCGCGCGAGCTCAACCACTTCGGCCAGCGCCGCTCCGCCACCATCACGGCCAACCTCTCGCCCGACTATTCGCTGGGCGAGGCCCTGGCCTTCATGGACGCCACGGCGGCCAAGGTGCTCAAGCCCGGCTACACCACAGACCTCAACGGCACCTCGCGCGAGTTCAAGAACTCGCAGGGCGCGCTGGTCATCGTGTTCGTGCTCGCGCTGCTGTTCATCTTCCTGGTGCTGGCCGCGCAGTTCGAGAGCTTCATCGACCCGCTGGTGATCATGCTGTCCGTGCCGCTGTCGATGATCGGCGCGCTGCTCGCGCTCAAGTGGAGCGGCGGGTCGCTCAACGTGTACTCGCAGATCGGCCTCATCACGCTCGTGGGCCTCATCACCAAGCACGGCATTTTGATTGTGGAGTTCACCAACCAGCTGCGCGAGCAGGGCATGGAGATGGTCGATGCGCTCGTGCAGGCCGCCTCGCAGCGCCTGCGCCCCATCCTCATGACCACGGGCGCCATGGTGCTGGGCGCGATCCCGCTGGCCCTGGCGCATGGCGCGGGCGCCGAAACGCGCACCCAGATCGGCTGGGTGATCGTGGGCGGCATGAGCCTGGGCACGCTGCTCACCATTTTCGTGGTGCCCACCATGTACACGCTGTTCGCGCGCAGCGCCGTGCCGGGCGCCAAGACGGACGAGGTGCGCGAGCATCCCAAAGCGCCGCACGGCGGCTACGTGGCCAAGTAGGCAGAGGCCTATCCGAACCGCAGGGCCGCGATCGGCGGCAGGTCGCGCGACAGGCATTGCCACGCGGAGCCCCCGTCCTCGCTGACCCATAGCCCGCCCGTGGTGGAGCCCAGGGCCAGTGTGCGCCCGTCGGCGGCGCAGACGAGCGCGTGGCGGTACACGAGGTGGTAGGCATCCTGCTGTGGCAGGCCCTGGCCGTGGGCCGTGAAGCTTGCGCCGCCGTCCCGGGTTTCGGTCACCACCAGGCGGCCGTCCACGGGAATGCGCCGTGCATCGGAGTGCGCCGGGGCAAACCAGGCGCGCTGTGCGTCGGTGGGGTGGGCCGCGACGGCGAAGCCGAACTCGCTGGGCGCGGGCGCGGCAATGCGCTGCCAGTGCAGCCCGCCATCCTGGGAGCGGTACATGCCGCTGTGGTGCTGGCACCAGAGCACGTCGGGCTCGGCGGGGCAGTGCGCGATGCGGTGCGGGTCCTGGATCAGCGGGTCGCCGCGGCGCTCGGGCGGCATGTAGTCGGCCTCCAGCCCCTCCGAGGTGCAGGCCCAGCTGGCGCCGCCATCGCGGCTTTGCCATACGCCGCCGCAGGAGATGCCCACGGTGACATGTCGTGCGTCGCGCGGGTCCACGAGCACGCTGTGGATGCCCGCGTGGTCGTAGCCGCCGCCGAACCATTCCTTGCGCTCGGGCCGCTCCCACAGGCTTTGCACCAGTTGCCAGCTTGCGCCGCCATCGCGCGAGCAGAACAGCCCCGCGGGCAGGCAGCCGGCCCAGAGCGCGCCATCGGGGGCCGCCTCCAGGCTCCACAGCAGATCCACGCTCCAGGGTGTGGGGTCGTCCTTCCAGGGGCCTTCGGTGGGCTTGGGTGGAAAGGCCGGCGCTGCGACCTCCTGCCAGCTTGCGCCCCGGTCGCGGCTTCGGTGCAGCTTCACGCCAAAATGCCCGAGCCGCAGCGCCGCGTACCAGGTGCTGCTGCCCGCATCCACCGCGAACTGCGTCACGGGTTCGCCGGGAAAATGCGGGGTGCCGATGCGCCAGCCGCCCTGGGGCTGCCGCTCGACCACGAACAGGCCCTTGCGCGAGCCGACCCAGAGTGTTTGCATGGCGACCACCTCCTATCAACCGCCCGTGAGCGCCTGGATCACCATCACGCGGTCGGCTTCTTCCAGCGGAACATCGAGCGCGCTGCGGCTGGCGATCTGCCGCGCGTTGATGAAGACGGCTACATGCCGGCGTACCGCGCCCTGTTCGTCGAGCACGTAGGAGCGCAGGGCGGGTGCGGCCTCCAGTGCCTGGTCGAGCGCAGCGCGCAGCGTGGGGGCGGCCACCTGCTGCGGCGCGCAGGGCACATGGCGCGTGAGCGCCGGGGCGAATTCGACAAGCGGCATGGCGTGCTCGGCGCACTATGCCACCTTGGGCTGCGCTTGGCGACCGACCCCAATTCGGGCGGTGTTTTATCCCCGCAGGGCCTGCGCGAGGGCGGCTTCGATGTCTTGCGCCTGCTGCGGCCGCACGAGGCGCGTCACCTCTCGGCCCCCGTGCAGGAACACCAGCGTGGGCCAGAGCTTCACGCCGAAGCTGCGCCCCAGGCGCTGGCCCGGGCCGTCCTCGACCTTGATGTGGGCCACGTCGGCATGGGCCTGCAGCGCGCGTTCGATGAGCGGCTGGGCGCGTTGGCAATGGCCGCACCAGGGCGTGCCGAATTCGAGCACCGCCACGCCGGGCAGGGCGTCCACCGCGTCGCGCGAGGGGGGCTGGGGCAGGTGGCGGGCCTGGTAGACCATGCTCAGAAGGCCCCGTCGAACATCATCACGTCGACTGGCTCGCCCGGCGCCACGTTGCCCTGGCCGTGGTGCAGCACGATGAGGCCGTTGGCCTGCACCATGGAGCTCAGCACGCCCGAGCCCTGGTTGCCCGTGGTGCGGACCTGCAGTGTCCCGTCGGGCGCGGTGGACACGATGCCGCGCTGGTATTCGGTGCGGCCGGGCTTCTTGCGGATGGCTTCGGCGCTGCGCGCCTGCAGCAGTGGCGGCGCGCTGTGCGTGCAGCCCATCATCCGCAGCAAGGCGGGGCGCACGAAGGCCAGAAAAGTCACCATGACGGCCACCGGGTTGCCGGGCAGGCCGAACAGGATGGCAGAGGGTGATTCACTATTGTTCTGATAGCTATCTGCGTCCGCTGCGCTTGCACCCTGCGGTATTTCTGCGGCCAAAGGGTGGCGCGCGATGCGCCCCACGGCCATGGGGCGGCCCGGGCGCATGGCGATGCGCCAGAAGGCCACGTCGCCAAGCTGCTTCATCATCGTGCGCGTGTGATCGGCCTCGCCCACGCTCACGCCGCCGCTCGTGATGATGGCGTCGGCCTCGGCCGCCGCGCGGCGGAAGGCCGCCTCCAGCAGGGTGGGCTCGTCGCGTACCACGCCCAGGTCGATCACCTGTACGCCCAGGCGCGTGAGCAGGCCGAACACGGTGTAGCGGTTGCTGTCGTACACCGCGCCTTCGCGCGGGGGCTCTCCCTGGCTCAGGATTTCGTCGCCGGTCGAGAAATAGGCCACGCGCAGGCGCCGCACCACGGTGAGGGTCTTGAGCCCCAAACTGGCCGCAAGTCCAAGCGCAGCGGGTGTTAGCAGCTCTCCTTTCGAGAGCGCTACGCCGCCTTCCATGAGGTCTTCTCCCTTGAGGCGCCGGTTGTCGCCGGCGCGCAGCAGGTCGGGGGCGATGGTGATGCGGCCGTCCTCGGCCGGTGTGGTGAATTCCTGGGGCACCACGGTGTCGAGCCCGGCGGGCATGACGGCGCCGGTCATGATCTTCACACACTCGCCAGGGCCTACCGCGCCTGCCCAGGCCTTGCCCGCCAGGGCCGTGCCCACCACGCGCAGCGTGAGGCCGCGGCCCGCCTGCAGTGCCGCGCCATCGAAGGCGTAGCCGTCCATGGCGGAGTTGTCGTGCGGCGGCACGGACAGGGGCGAAACGAGGTCCTCGGCGAGCACGCGGCCCAGGGCGTCGAAGAGGGGCAGGGTCTCGGTGCCGGCCACGGGCTGCACCAGGCGGGCGAGGAAGTCGGCCACGCCCGCTGCGCTGAGGGCCTGCGGGTCGTAGCCCTGGAGTTCGGCGGCGATCTCGGCGATGGTTTTCATGAGGGCAAAGAGGCGGTGGGGTGCAGCAGGCGCACCATGTGAAGTTTGTCGTAGCCCACGCCATCCACGATGATGGCGCGTGGCAGCAGGCCCCAGGCGCGAAAGCCCGCATGCTCGTAGAGCCGCACCACATGGGCGTTGGAGGCGGTCACGGTGAGCACGAGCTGCTCCAGGCCCGGCACGCGCGCGGCGGCCTCCAGGCAGGCCGCGACGAGGGCGCGGCCCACGCCGTGGCGCTGGGCCTCGGGGGCGACCATCATGCCGACCACGGCAGCGCAGTGGCGCTGCTTGGCGCGCGACTCGCGCTCGCAGCCCACGCTGCCGATGAGCCGGCCCGTGGCATCGAAGGCGCCCAGGAAGAAGGAGCCCGACAGCGGATCGCCGAAGCGCTGCGCGTAGTCGGCGGCCGGGCGCAGCACGGCGCTTTCGTAGTCGGAGGTGAAAGCCTCGGGCGCGCTGCGCAAGGCCTCGTCGCGCAGCGCCTTGTAGGCGTGCACGTCGGCGGCCGTGAGCGGGCGGATGGTGGCGCTCATGCTCAGCCTTCGAGCGCGTGCAGTTCGGCCAGGGTGTTGGCGTTGCAGAAGGCGCGCGGGTCGTCGCCCGCTTGGTCGAAGGGTTCGAGCGCGCAGCGGTGCTGGCCGGTCCAGGCGTCGATCTTTCGGCCGCCCGCCTGGGTGAAGCGCACCAGGCTGTCGATCAGGCTGCTGCGCAGCAGGCAGAACACGGGCTGGGGGCGCACGGCGGTGGCGCCGCCCGCGTCGCTCTCGGGCGCGCAGGCCATGGCGATGTCGGCACCCTCGCGCTCGGCCGCCCGGGCCAGGCGCTCGGCCAGGTCGGCGGGGAACAGCGGCGAGTCGCAGGGCACGGTGAGCAGCCAGGGCGTTTCGCAGTGCTCGAGCCCCACGAGGAAGCCTGCGAGCGGGCCCGCGTAGTCGGCCAGGCCGTCGGGCCACACGGGCGTGCCGAAGGCCTCGTAGGCCGCGAGGTTGCGGTTGGCGTTCACCATCGTGGCGCCCACCTGGGTCTGCAGGCGCAAGAGCGCGTTGAGGGCCAGGGGCATGCCGCGAAAGGATTGCAGGCCCTTGTCCACGCCGCCCATGCGGGCGCCGCGGCCGCCGGCGAGGACCAGGCCGGTGATGTCTTGGGGATCGATCATGTGGGGTGTCTTGATGGGGCGGCGGCGCGGTGCGCTCAGCCCCCGATGTAGCTCATTTCCACGCGCCGGGTGCCCTGGCCCACATCGGCGGGCAGGCTTGCGCGCAGTTCGGAGTAGCGGTCGGTGCGGCCCTGCCAGATGCTGGCGATGGCCGCTGCGATCTGCCCGTCGCTGGCATCGCTGCGCAGCAGGCTGCGCAGATCCCAGCCCTGGCTGGCGAACAGGCACAGGTAGAGCTTGCCTTCCATCGACAGGCGGGCGCGGTTGCAGTCGCCGCAGAAGGCCTGGGTGACGCTGCTGATCACACCCACTTCGCCCAGGCGCGGGTCGTGGCGGCCCTGCGCGTCGGCATAGCCCCAGCGCACGGCGGTTTCGCCGGGCGATTCGGGCGCGAGCGGCACCAGGGGCAGGTGGTCTTGCAGCCGCGCGATCACGTCGGCCGAGGGCAGGACCTCGTCCATGCGCCAGCCATTGGTGGCGCCCACGTCCATGTACTCGATGAAGCGCAGCGTGACGCCCGTGCCGCGGAAGTGCCGCGCCATGGGCACGATCTCGTGGTCGTTGGTGCCGCGCTTGACCACCATGTTGACCTTGATGCGCCCGAAGCCCGCGGCCTGCGCGGCCTCGATGCCCGCGAGCACGTCGGCCACGGGGAAATCCACGTCGTTCATGCGGCGGAAGATACGGTCGTCCAGGCTGTCGAGGCTGATGGTGACGCGGTTCAGGCCCGCATCCCTGAGGGCCTGCGCCTTGCGCGCGAGCAGCGAGCCGTTGGTGGTGAGCGTGAGATCGGGCGTGCGGTCCTCCACGGTGCGCAGCCGGGCCAGTTGGACGACGAGCTTTTCGAGGTCCTTGCGCAGCAGCGGCTCACCGCCCGTGAGGCGGATCTTGCGCACGCCGTGCTGCAGGAACAGCCGGGCCAGGCGTGTGATCTCCTCGAAGCTCAGCAGCGCGCTGTGCGGCAGGTAGCGGTAGTGCTTGTCGAACACTTCCTTGGGCATGCAGTAGCTGCAGCGGAAGTTGCAGCGGT
>JAYSFC010000074.1:0-18252 GCA_041913505.1 Acidovorax sp. | reverse complement strand
CGCACTACATCAACATCACCCTGCTGCCCGACCCGGAGTTCAGCCACGCGCACCTGCTGGGTGCGTTGGTGGCCAAGCTGCACCGGGCGCTGGTGCAAGGGCAGACTACCGACATTGGCGTGAGCTACCCGCTGCACATTGGCCAGCCGCTGAATCAGCGCACCTTGGGTGCGGTGCTGCGCCTGCACGGAACACCCGATGCGCTGCAGCGCCTGATGGGGCAGGACTGGCTCAAAGGCATGCGCGACCACACGCAGGTGGGCGAGCTGCTGCCAGTGCCCGCCAACGCACAGCACCGAACCGTGCGCCGTCGCCAGTTCAAGACCAACGCAGACCGCCTGCGCCGCCGCCGCATGCAGCGCAAGGGCGAAACCGCCGAACAGGCCGCCGCCGCCATCCCCGACGCTGTGGAGCGCCGCCCCGATCTGCCGTTTGTACAACTGCGCAGCAGCAGCACGGGTCAACCGTTTTGCCTGTGCGTGGAGCACGGCCCACTGCAGCCGCAGCCCGTGGCCGGGGCTTTCAACGCCTATGGTCTGGGGCACGAGGCGACCGTGCCCTGGTTCTGAGCCGGTTTGACCCTTTTTGCGAGGCCAGGGGATAGTGCCTTGTAAATCAAGCACTTATGGAACACCCCAGGAATTGGGGTGTTCCAGCTTGAACGGGGAGTGTTCTTTAAAAATCAAGTAGTTGCGAGGGTAGCGTTCCAGTTCACTGCCGCATAGGCAGCTCAGAAATCCGCATCCCCCTGCGCTACAGGCGCTGCCTGGTTCACTGCCGCATAGGCAGCTCAGAAAGCTCCGGTTATTTCTGCTGCGGATGTCACTGGGTTCACTGCCGCATAGGCAGCTCAGAAAAGCAGCCTCAACAACAACGGCAACGTGCCAGTGTTCACTGCCGCATAGGCAGCTCAGAAAGGCATGTTGAGCCCGCCGGAGAGGCCGGCCCAGTTCACTGCCGCATAGGCAGCTCAGAAAATCACGTCGCCGCCCGGGCTCTTGATGCGCATGTTCACTGCCGCATAGGCAGCTCAGAAAGCACCGGTCGTGCTCGTTCCTTGCGTCAGCGTGTTCACTGCCGCATAGGCAGCTCAGAAAATGCTTGCATCGGCGTTTTGCTTGATGTTTACGTTCACTGCCGCATAGGCAGCTCAGAAAAAGCGCAGCTATCCTATGCTCTAAAGCGGCGCGTTCACTGCCGCATAGGCAGCTCAGAAATCTTCCCGCTTGGTGGAGAACGATGGGCCAACGTTCACTGCCGCATAGGCAGCTCAGAAATGCCGTCCAACGCCTACTCGTTCGTGCTGGAGGTTCACTGCCGCATAGGCAGCTCAGAAACAATCGGCTCAGCTGGATGATTACCTGGCCAAGGTTCACTGCCGCATAGGCAGCTCAGAAATTCAAGCGCCCTCAGGCTCTACGACCGTGAAGGTTCACTGCCGCATAGGCAGCTCAGAAAGACGATCCATCGCCCATGTTCACGATCCACCCGTTCACTGCCGCATAGGCAGCTCAGAAAGTGACAAATGCCTTGTTCCAGTCGGCAGAGTCGTTCACTGCCGCATAGGCAGCTCAGAAAAGCGTCCGGATGGTCCACGTGTTGTCGTCCCAGTTCACTGCCGCATAGGCAGCTCAGAAAGTCGAACTGCTCGGAGTGGTTGCAAGGTCTATGTTCACTGCCGCATAGGCAGCTCAGAAAGTCCCGGTGGTGAGTGAACCATCGTTATTCAGGTTCACTGCCGCATAGGCAGCTCAGAAATGAACTTCGTGGGCCAGGCAGAATGACCCAGGGTTCACTGCCGCATAGGCAGCTCAGAAAGTCCGCGTAGGTGTATTGGTAGTTGGTGATGCCGTTCACTGCCGCATAGGCAGCTCAGAAACGTTCAAAAACTTCCTCGTGGCGCTGGACGTGGTTCACTGCCGCATAGGCAGCTCAGAAAGTGGACATTTGGCCGTTCAGCGTGGATGACCCGTTCACTGCCGCATAGGCAGCTCAGAAACCACAGCGCGCCGCATCCAGGATCGGCGCACAGTTCACTGCCGCATAGGCAGCTCAGAAATTCTGGCTGGCCTCGTTCTGCAGCTTGGTCACGTTCACTGCCGCATAGGCAGCTCAGAAAAGAAGCTTCTGGAAGGCTGTGTAGTCGATCACGTTCACTGCCGCATAGGCAGCTCAGAAAAGGTGCGCGCCGGCATGCACGCCGCCGCCCTGGTTCACTGCCGCATAGGCAGCTCAGAAACTCTCGTCAGTTGATCGGCGCGCCCGGATGGGGTTCACTGCCGCATAGGCAGCTCAGAAACGGGCGGAACGGCCACGCTGGAGGAACTGTGGTTCACTGCCGCATAGGCAGCTCAGAAACCTGGCGGCCTACTGACCATGGACGATCAGAGGTTCACTGCCGCATAGGCAGCTCAGAAATCGTGCGGCAGAACCCTCATCACCACCAGCGCGTTCACTGCCGCATAGGCAGCTCAGAAAAGACCCTCAACATCTTCACCGGCCTGCCCACGGTTCACTGCCGCATAGGCAGCTCAGAAAAGCGCTGCGCCGTTGCAGCTGCCGTGAGCTGCGTTCACTGCCGCATAGGCAGCTCAGAAAATCGAGCGCACGGCGGCGGCGATCACATTGCCGTTCACTGCCGCATAGGCAGCTCAGAAAACGGTGCAGCGCGATCGATGTGATCCAATTCTGTTCACTGCCGCATAGGCAGCTCAGAAATTTACCGGGGCCCGTAGCAGGAAGCGAACGGGGTTCACTGCCGCATAGGCAGCTCAGAAAATGATCGCTGGCGACCACGCGGTGGAGACGCCGTTCACTGCCGCATAGGCAGCTCAGAAAATCTTTTTGGCAATCCTCGGGTTCGCCTCCAGGTTCACTGCCGCATAGGCAGCTCAGAAAGTTGAGCGCGGCGAGTACATCCGGCTCCCAGGGTTCACTGCCGCATAGGCAGCTCAGAAAGTCTCCACCAGGCGGCTCTCCTGCATCGGCTTGTTCACTGCCGCATAGGCCGCTCAGAAATCGCTTCTGACACGTTCGCCACCGGATACGCGCATCGTAGGCTACGCACTCTAAAAATCAAAAACCCAGGGGTTCGCCTGCTCCATGCCCCAGGAGGGCAGGCCCACAATGGGCCCGCATGAGCCCCAGCCAGATCATCGTTCTTGCTACCCCCATTTTCCTGCTGCTCATCGCGCTCGAATTCGCGGTGGGCTGGGCGCGCGGGCGCAACACCTACCGGCTGGCCGATGCCGTGAGCAGCATCAGCCTGGGCATGCTCAGCCAGACGAGCGCCGTGTTCACCGCGTTCATGCGCATCGGCCTGTACACGCTCATCGCCGAGCATGCGGCGCTGTGGCGCAACGATGCGTTCTGGACGAGCCCGGCGGGCTGGCTGCTCGCGCTGCTGTTCTACGATTTCTGCTACTACTGGAACCACCGCCTGGGCCACGAGGTGGGCGTGCTCTGGGCCGCGCATGCGGTGCACCACCAGAGCCAGGACTACAACCTCTCCACCGCACTGCGCCAACCCAGCTCCTATGCGCTGCTGAGCTGGCTGTTCTACGTGCCCATGGCGCTCGCGGGCGTGCCGCCGCTGGTGTTCGTGGGGGTGGGGCTCATTGACCTGCTCTACCAGTTCTGGGTTCACACCGAGCAGGTGCAGAGCCTTGCCTGGTTCGACCGCTGGTTCTGCAGCCCCAGCAACCACCGCGTGCACCACGCCGTAAACGACCGGTACCTCGACAGGAACTACGGCGGCATCCTCATCGTGTGGGACCGCCTCTTCGGCACCTTCGAGGAAGAGGACCCGAGCGAGCGCTGCGTGTATGGCACGCGCGGGCTGCTCAACAGCTGGGACCCGCTGTGGGCCAACGCCCAGGTCTACGCGGGCCTGGCGCACGACAGCTGGCACACCCGGCGCTGGGCCGACAAGCTGCGCGTGTGGCTCAAGCCCCCGGGCTGGCGCCCGGCCGACGTGGCGCAGCGCTTTCCCAAGCCCGCGTTCAACCTCGCGCAGCACCCACTGTTCGATCCCCCCATGGCCTCCGCGCTGCGGTGGTTCGCCGGGGTGCATTTCGCGCTGCTGATCGCGGGGGTGTCGGCCTTCCTTTGGCAGGCGGATAGCGCGCCGCTGGCCACCAACGCCATCGGGTTTGCCGTGCTGCTGGCCTGCCAGTGGGCGCTGGGTGCGGCGATGCAGGGGCGCATCGGCCTGCTGGCGGCGCTCATGATCGAATCGGCGACGCTGGCCACGGCCACCAGCGCGCTGGGGTTCACACAGTGGCACTGGCTATTCAAGCCGCTGACGATGGTGCTTGCTATATTTTGGATAGCAAACAGTGCACCGTCTACAAGCACAGGAGGCCCATTGAGTGCAACAGCGCGGCGCTGGCTGCTGGCCGCGCTTGCAGGCTCGCTGGCGGGCGATGCCTTCCTCATGGTGGAGGGTTTCTTCCTCCCCGGCCTGGTGGCCTTCCTGCTCGCGCACCTGGCTTACATCGCGCTGCTGCGGCACGGCCAGGCCGCGTTTGCGCACCGTGGTGCACTGCTCGCCACGCTCGGCATCGGCGCGGGCATGTACGCCTTTTTGTGGCACGGCGGCCTTCCGGCCGCGCTGCGCGGCCCCGTGGCCGTCTATGTGCTGGTGATCGCGCTGATGGCCGCACAGGCCCTGGGCCGCGCCACGGCGCTGCGCACGCCGGGCGCGTGGATGGTAGCCGTGGGTGCGTGCTGGTTCATGGCCAGCGACGCGCTGCTCGCCATCGACCGCTTCGTGCACCCGCTGCCGCTGGCGCCGCTGTGGGTGCTGGCCACGTACTACGTGGCGCAGCTGCTGATCGTGGGCGGCATGCTGCGGCCACACCGGCCCGCGCAGGCCTCAGGGCATCCGGACGGGCTGGTTGGGATTGAGCGGGGGCAGGTTCTGTAGCTGCGTGATCCAGCCAGCCAGGGTCGTGGGCGACGCCACCACCGGCGGGGCTGGCGGCGTGGTGGTGGCGCCAGGGGACAGCCAGTTCTTCAATGCCGCAGCGTAGGCCACGTCGAAACGGCCGTAGTAGTCCGGCGCCGTCGTGCTGGAGCACACGGAGCTGCCGCCATACAGGGTGCCCACCAGGGCGCTGCCGTGGAAAATGCCCGAGCCGCTGCTCCCGCCCTGGGTCAGGCCCTGGGTCCAGTTCACGCGGTAGAAATTGCCGCTGGCGCTTGTCGTGCAGGAGAACACGCCACTGCTGGCGCTGGAGCACGCGGCCTGCGCGGAGATGCTGCCGAAGCTGATCTTGAGCAGGTCGCCCAGCGGATGGTGCAGCCCCGCCACGGCACTCCCCAACGCCTGGGGGTTGGCGTCCCAGGCCGCGAACACAGCCCCTGCGGGCGGCGTATCGGCCAGTTGCAGAAAGGACGTGTCCGTGCTTTCGGAGGCATACAGCAGCGTGGCGCCCCCGCTGCGTGCCACGGTGCCCGAGGACAGGCTGTAGCTGTTGCAGCTCGGGGAGCGGTAGAACCACTGGGTCTGCAGGGTCGACGCCACCGTCTGGCTCGAGATGCAGTGGTTGGCAGACAGGAAGTAGGGCGTGCCCGTGGAGTCGCGGTCGTTCAGCAGCGTGCCGGTGCACAGGT
Source organism: Acidovorax sp. (assembly GCA_041913505.1). Lineage (GTDB taxonomy): Bacteria > Pseudomonadota > Gammaproteobacteria > Burkholderiales > Burkholderiaceae_C > JAYSFC01. Next base: position 12,636 of record JAYSFC010000074.1, on the reverse strand, counting down.
AGCTCTGCCCCGCCGAGGTGAAGAGCATGCGGGCCACCGCGTTGCGCTGCGCCGCATAGGCGTCGTAGCAGGTGGCATCGAGATTGCACGCATCGGACTGGTTGATCTTGGTCTGCAGCGCAAACTCGTCCTCGGTCGGCAGCGAGAGGTCAGCAAAGAAATGCGATACCTGCGGCACAGCCACCTGCACGCTGGAGGCGGGCGTGCCCGGGGGCAGTTCGATCTCGAGCGTGGCTTCGTCGCCACCGGCATCCGGCGTCCACCAGGTGCGCGCCGCGCCGCCCGTATCGCCTGCCGCCAGATTGCGGGCGATGGTCTGCAGCACGGCCAGGCCGGAGGTTTCGAACACCGCCGCGGGCCGATCCTGGCGGTACACGCGCAGCACGGCATCGGCGGGCAACTGCCCAACCTGCACCCCCAGCCGCAGGCCATGGGCCCCATCGGCCGAGAAGCTCACGGCCGCCGCCAACCCACCCTGGGACGTGGGCTGCCATTGCAGCAGGGCCTGGGTGGCGGCCGCCGAGGCCGTTGCCCCGACGCTGCGCGCCGCACCAATCTGGCGCGGCCCCACGGTGGGCGCCGCGGCCAGCGCCTTGGCCTCGGAAAAAGCGCCGAGCACGACGCGCGCGGGCAGCGCCACGGCGCGGGTTTGCAAGAGGGCCTGCGCCTGGCTGGCGGCCTGCTGCAGCGCCGCGCCCGCGGGCTGCTCGTAGGCTGGCACGCTCAGCACGGGCGCGCTGGAGGGCGCCTCGCCCCCACCGCAACCGGCCAGCAGCGCCGCCACAACCGCGCCGCCCAGTGCCCACCCAGCCCGGGCCGTGAATCCATGGCTCATTTCATGTCCTTCCTTTTGCGGCGCGGCGCGCCACCGGATCTTCTTTACCGGCAGGCGCGCGGCCCGAAGACGCCACTGTGCCACAAGCCCATGGCGCTCCCCGCGGGCGGTGCGGCAGCCTCAGGGGCTGCCGAAGAGATCGTCGGCGCGCGGCGCCTGCACGCCCAGGTGCCGGTACGCGGCCAGCGTGGCCACGCGCCCGCGCGGCGTGCGCTGCAGGTAGCCCTGCTGGATCAGGTAGGGCTCGATCACGTCCTCGATGGTGCCGGCCTCTTCGCCGATGCTCGCGGCGATGTTGTCCAGGCCCACGGGGCCGCCATCGAAGCGGTGGATCACGGCTTCGAGCAGCTTGCGGTCCATCACGTCGAAGCCCTGCGGGTCCACGTCGAGCAACGTGAGCGCGCGGTTGGCCATGTCGAGCGTGATGCGGCCCGTGCCCTTCACGTCAGCGTAGTCGCGCACGCGGCGCAGCAGGCGGTTGGCGATGCGCGGCGTGCCGCGGGAGCGGCGCGCGATCTCGTAGCCTCCCTCTTCGTCGATGGGCGCGCCCAGCAGGCCGGCCGAGCGCAGGACGATGCGCGACAGCTCCTCGGGCGTGTAGAACTCCAGCCGCGCGACGATGCCAAAGCGGTCGCGCAGCGGGTTGGTCAGCATGCCCGCGCGCGTGGTGGCGCCCACCAGCGTGAAGGGCTGCAGGTCCAGTTTGATGCTGCGCGCGGCGGGGCCCTCGCCGATCATGATGTCGATCTGGTAGTCCTCCAGCGCAGGGTAGAGGATTTCCTCGACCACGGGGCTCAGGCGGTGGATCTCGTCGATGAAGAGCACATCATTGCGCTCGAGGTTGGTGAGCAGCGCCGCCAGGTCCTTGGGCTTTTCAAGCACGGGGCCGCTGGTCTGGCGCAGGTTCACGCCCAGCTCGGCCGCGATGATGTGGGAGAGCGTGGTCTTGCCCAGGCCCGGCGGGCCGAACAGCAGCACATGGTCGAGCGCCTCACCGCGCTTCTTGGCCGCGCCGATGAAGATCTCGAGCTGCTCGCGCGCCTTGGCCTGGCCCACGTACTCCTGCAGCAGCTTGGGGCGCAGCGCGCGCTCAAGCGCCTCTTCCTGCGGCGAGGCTGGCGCGGCGGAGACCACGCGCTTCGCGGGTGCGGGGGCGAAATCGTCGGTGTGGATGCTCATGCGCGCGATCGGTGCCCGCCCTGTGTCAGGGGTTGAGCCATTGCTTGAGGGAGTTGCGGTAGGCCATGTCGAAGCGGCCGTACTGGTCCAGCCCCGTGGGCGCGGCGCAGCTCGACGCCCCCCCGTAGAGCTGTCCCACCACGTAGCGCTTGCTGCCGATGGTGTAGTACAGGCCCGAGCCGCTGCTGCCACCCTCGGTCACACCCTGCTGCCAGCCGAGCGTGAGGAAGGTGCCGCTGTCGGCGGTGCCCACGGTGCAGCTCTCGCCCGCGCAGGTGGCGAAGCCCGCGAGGCTGCCCACGCTGAGCTTTTGCAAATCGCCCGCAGGATGGTGCACGCCCGCCAGGCCCACACCGGCCGCGAGCGAGCCGAAGTACGAGCCCGCGTAGACGATGCCGGCGGGCGGCGTGTCGTTCAGGCGCATGAAGGAGGTGTCGGTCGTGGCTGTCGCGTACAGCAGCGTGGCGCCGCCCGTGCGGCGCTGGGTGAGCGGGTTCACGACCGAGGTGTTGCACGAGGCCGAGCGGTAGAACCAGTCGGTGATCAGCGACGAGGCCTCGGCCTGCGTGGAGATGCAGTGGTTGGCGGAAAGGAAATAGGGCGTGCCGCTCGAAGCCATGTCGTTCATGAGCGTACCCGTGCACAGGTAGGACTTGCCGCCGCTCACGAAGATCATGCGCGCCGTGGAGCGGCTCTGATCCAGGTACTCGGGCCGGCAGGTCACGTCGATCTCGCAGCTGCCCGATTCGCCCACCTTGGCAAAGCCCTGGGCATGGGCCTCGTCGGGGGCGATGACATAGTGCGACACGCGCGGCACGGCCAGCTGCACGCTGGCGGTAGCCACCGTGGTGGGGATTTCGACCTCCAGCGTGGTCTCGGCGCCGCCGAAGTCGGGGCTCCAGTAGGTGTGCGCCGCCTCATCGGGCGTGCCGGCCTGCAGGTTGCGCTGCACGGTGTCGAGCACGGTCTGGGCCGCGACCTCGACCACCTCGCCGCCCGCCTGCGCGTAAAAGCGCAGCACGGCCGTGGCCGGCAGGGCGCGCACGAGCACACCCAGGCGCACGCCCTTGGCCCCCTCGGAAGACACGCTCAGCGCCGCCACGCGCGTACCGCGCCCCGTGTCGGCCCAGCGCAGGCGTGCCGACAGGGCGGCCGCGTCGGCCGCATCGGGGACGTCGCGCGCCACGCCGATCTGCGGCGCCGCGCCGCCGGGCGTCGACGCCAGCGGGGGCAATGCCCCTGCGTCCACGGCGCCGAGCGCCACGCGCACCACCGACTGGCCTGCGGCCAGGGCGCGCGGCGCGGCCGCCTCGGCCACGGACTTGCCCCCGGTCGGATCGTAGGGCTCGATGCGTTCCACGGGCACGGGCGATGGGGCCGGGGCGGGCGTGCTGTCGCCCCCTCCGCCGCCACAACCCGCCAGCGCCGCCGCCGCGGCCGTTGCTGCAACCAGCCAGGCCAGCCGCGCAGTTTGCTTTGCATCCATGAGACGCACCTCGTCGTTAGAAAACACTCACTTCGCCAGGGCCTTGAGCGCGAGCTTGATGCCGTCGCTCACGCCCACATCGGCCGGCAGCGCCTTGAGGGCGGCGGCGGCCTCCTTGTCGTTGTAGCCCAGGGCCAACAGGGCCTGCAGGATATCAGCCTGGGCCTCGCTGCCGGCAGGGGCGCGGGCACCGATATCGGCCCCTAGCTTGCCCTTGAGCTCCAGCAGCAGGCGCTCGGCCGTCTTCTTGCCGATGCCGGGCACCTTCACAAGGCGTCCCGCCTCCTGCAGCGAGACGGCCTGCGCCAGATCGGCCACGCCCAGCCCCGAAAGGATGGACAGTGCCGTGCGCGGCCCCACGCCGCTGATCTTGATGAGTTCGCGGAACGCCTGGCGCTCCGGGGCCGTGCCGAACCCGTAGAGCAACTGCGCATCCTCGCGTACGATGAACTGGGTGAGCAGGGCCACGCGCTCGCCCACGGCAGGCAGGTTATAGAAGGTGCTCATGGGCACCTGCACCTCGTAGCCCACGCCGTGGCAGTCCACCAGCACCTCGGGGGGGTTCTTCTCCAGCAGCGTGCCGGTCAATTTGCCTATCATGGATGTCCTTCGCCGCGCCGGACTGGTGCCGGGGCGCAATATTCGACCGGAATTATCAGCGTGATCCTGCGCCACACCTTCACCCCCCACAACAATCTGCGCCTGACCCACCTTTGCGGCCCCGCCGATGTGCACCTGCGCACCATCGAGGCGGCGCTGCAGGTCTCGATCGCGCACCGGCACGAGCAGTTCAAGGTTGACGGCCCCAAGGCCCGCGCCACGCAGGCCATGGAGCTGCTGCAGGCCTTGTACGAGATGGCCGAGCGCCCCATCCGCGAGGAGCAGCTGCAGCTCATGCTGGCCAGCGACAGTTCGATGACCGAGGCCGAGGACGGCTCCATCGTGCTGCACACGCGCCGCACCGACCTGCGCGCGCGCACGCCCACGCAGAGCATGTACCTGGACAACATCGCCACGCACGACATCACCTTCGGCATCGGCCCCGCGGGCACCGGCAAGACCTACCTGGCCGTGGCCTGTGCCGTCGATGCGCTGGAGCGCAGCGCCGTGCAGCGCATCGTGCTCACGCGCCCCGCCGTCGAGGCCGGCGAGCGCCTGGGCTTCCTGCCCGGCGACCTCACGCAGAAGGTGGACCCCTACCTGCGTCCGCTCTACGACGCGCTCTACGACCTCATGGGCTACGACCGCGTACAGAAGGCCTTCGAGCGCAACGCGCTGGAGATCGCGCCGCTCGCGTTCATGCGCGGGCGCACGCTCAACAACGCCTTCGTGATCCTCGACGAGGCGCAGAACACCACGCCCGAGCAGATGAAGATGTTCCTCACCCGCATCGGCTTCGGCGCCAAGGCCGTGGTGACGGGCGACGTGAGCCAGATCGACCTGCCCAAGGGCTCGATGAGCGGCCTGATCGATGCCGAACGCGTGCTCAAGCGCGTCAAGGGCATCGCCGTCACGCGCTTCACGAGCGCCGACGTGGTGCGCCACCCGCTCGTGGCACGCATCGTGGACGCCTACGACGCCCAACGCACACGCCGCGCGGCGTCCGCCGAATAACTATCAAATCAATAGCAATCTGCGCACAGCCCACCTGGACATGACCCCGATATGGCACTGAACCACCTCACGCTGTCCCTGCAATTCGCCCGCGACGCCGCCGCACACCGCGCCACGCTGCCACGCCACAAGGTCACGCGCTGGATTCGCCATGCGCTTGCGGTGGACGCAGAAATCACCGTGCGCATCGTGGGCGCCGAGGAAGGCCAGCGCCTGAACCGCGAGTTCCGCCAGAAGGACTACGCCACCAACGTGCTCACCTTCGACTACCAGCAGGAGCCCACGGCCATGGCCGACCTCGTGCTCTGCGCCCCCGTGGTCGAGCGCGAGGCGCGCGAGCAGAACAAGAGCCTCGAGGAGCACTACGCCCACCTGCTCGTGCACGGCACGCTGCACGCCCAGGGCTGGGACCATGAGACCAGCGCCGAAGACGCCGACGAAATGGAGGCGTATGAGACCGAGATCATGGAAGAGCTGGGCTACGCCGATCCCTACGCCCCATAAAAAGCACTGCAACCTGGCGCGTGCCCAATCCGGCGGTGCGCCTTGCCTAAGATCGGCCCGATGTTCGCCACCGCCCTGCTCCTGGCCGCCGCCTTCGTGGCCGGCGCCCTCAATGCCGTCGCCGGAGGCGGCAGCTTTCTGACCCTGCCCGCGCTCGTCTTCACGGGGGTGGCGCCCGTGGCGGCCAACGCCACGGGCACGGTGGCGCTGCTGCCGGGCTACATGGCCGGAGCCTGGGGCTTTCGCGAGGACATGCAGCCGCCCCCCGGCCTGTCGATGCGCGCCGTGGTGGCGCTCTCGCTGATCGGCGGCTCGGTGGGTGCGGCGCTGCTGCTCATCACGCCCGACGCCACCTTCAAGAAAGTTGTGCCCTGGCTGCTGCTGGCCGCCACCGCCATGTTCGCCTTCGGCCCCCAGCTGCGCCAATGGGCGGGCGCCACCCGCCACGGCGGCCCCGCCGCAGCATGGAAGGCCGGGCTGGGCATGCTGGCCGTGGCGGGCTACGGCGGCTATTTCAACGGCGGCCTGGGCATCCTGCTGCTGGCGCTGTTCGGCCTGTTGGGGCAGACCCGGCTCAACGCCATGAACGGCATGAAGAACCTCGTGTCGGCCCTGCTCACGGCCATCGCCGTGGCGATCTATGCGGCGGGCGGCATCGTGGAATGGCATCAGGCGCTCATGATGATGGTGGCCGCCACGCTGGGCGGCTACGGCGGCGCACGCGTGGCGCGGCGCATTCCCGCGCCCTGGCTACGCGGCGGCATCGTCGCCACGGGGCTCGTGATGGCCGCGCTGTTCTTCTGGCGCCAGTAGGACGGCGCCCGCCGTCAGGCGCCGCCGCGCACCAGCAGCACGGGCACGGGCGACAGCCGCACGATCTGCTCGGCGTCGCTGCCCAGCAGCATGCGGCCCACGCCGCGGCGGCCGTGCGTGCCCAGCACGATGAGCTTGGCGCCCCACTCCTGCGCCTTGGCGATGACCAGATCGCTCACGCGGCCGGCGTAGCTCTCGAACACCTCGGTGTCGGCCTCGAGCCCGGCCGCGCGCACCTCGGCGAGCGCATCGGAAATGACCTTTTCACCACCCTCGCGCAGCAGCTCCAGCATTTCGGCCGTGAGCGCCACGCCCGCCTCGAAGCTGGTCATGAACGAGACCTCGTCCACCACATGCAGCAACTTGAGCCGCCCGCCGCTGAGCCGGGCAATCTGGATGGCTTCGCGCAGGCCCCGCAGCGAAGTGGGGCTGCCGTCCACGGGCACCAGGATTTTTTCGTACATGGCCAAGACCTCCTATTGCCACACCATCATAGGATGCGGAAACACCAACGCCTTGACCTCCATCAAGCCGTCACAGGAGCAATGCGCAGCGGAATGGTGACGGGGCCGTCGTTGACCAGGTGCACCTGCATGTTGGCCGCAAAGCGCCCCGTCTGCACCACGGGATGCGCAGCGCGCGCGCACTGCACGAAATAGTCGTACAGGCGCTGCCCCTCGGCGGGCGCCGCGGCCTGCGTGAAACTGGGGCGGTTGCCGCCCGTGGTGTCGGCCGCGAGCGTGAACTGGCTCACCACGAGCAGCCCGCCCGCGATGTCCTGCACGCTGCGGTTCATCTTGCCGGCCTCGTCACTGAACACGCGCAGCTTGAGCAGCTTGGCCAGCAGCCGGTCGGCCTCGGCCTCGCTGTCGCCACGCTCGGCGCACACCAGGGCCAGCAGGCCCGGGCCAATCTGGCCGACGGTGACGCCCTCCACCTCCACGCGCGCCTCGCGCACACGCTGCAACACACTGATCACGCGGAACTTCCTTGCGCTTCGGCTTCTGATTGTTCGAACACGGTCTCCGCCCCCACGGGCAGCAGCTCGATCGTGGCCCGCAGGCCGGGCACGGCGTCCATGAGATCGGCCTCGACGGCCGCGCGCGCCTGTGCGGCGCGGCCCAGAGTCCAGTCGGCGGGCACGTGCATGTGCAAATCCACGTAGCTGCGCGCACCGGCGCGGCGCGAGGTAAGGCTGTCGAAGCGCACGGCACCACCGCTGTTCTCGCCGTGGCGCTGCAGCAGGGCCTCGATCTGGTCGATCAGCTCCTCCTCCACGGCCTCGTCCATGAGTCCCTGCGCGGCACGCCAGAGCAGCTCCCAGCCCTCTTTGAGGATGTTGAGCGCCACGCCAACGGCCACCAGCGGGTCGAGCCACAACCACCCCGTGGCGCTGGCCGCCAGCAAGCCCACGACCACGCCTGCGGAGGTCCAGACATCGGTGACGAGGTGGCGCGCATCGCCCTCGAGCGCTATCGAGCGGTGCACACGCGCAGAGCGGAACATGGCCCAGGCCAGCACGCCGTTGAAGCCCGTGCTCACGACCGAGAGCATCAGGCCCCAGCCGAGCTGCTCGAGCGGCTGCGGGTGCACGAGCCGCGTCACCGATGCCCAGAGGATGGCCACGCTCGCGCCGATGATGAGAATGCCCTCGAAGCCCGAGGAGAAATACTCGGCCTTGTGGTGGCCATACGGGTGGTCGGCGTCGGCCGGGCGCTGCGCCACCGTGACCATGGTCAGCGCGAACACCGCGCCCGCAAGGTTGACGAAGGATTCGAGCGCATCCGACAGCAGGCCCACCGAATCAGTCACCCACCAGGCCAGGGTCTTGAGCACGATGGTGAGCACGGCCACCACCACGGACGCACGCAACAGGCGGTGGGGCGTCATCCAGGCAAGCGGCGGTGCGGAAGAGGCGTCGGAAGTCGTGGGCATGGCAAGATCAGGCAGGCGGGACCCCGGCATCGCATCCCCAGGCCCCCCCCCAATTACACCAGATGGCCCGCGCCGGGCCATGACAGGGCGGCACCGTGGGTCCGCCCTCCAGCCTCACTCCAAGACCAGCACGGCCACGAAAGCCGCGGTGTGCGCGAGCACGCCACCGCCCGCTGCCAGGCCATAGCGCCAGCCACCGCTGATCCAGGCAATCGTGGTCTTGCTCAGCCCGTGCACCGCCAGCGCGGCCGCCACTGCCCATTGCAGGCTCGGCCCGATGCTGTCCTGCGGCCGGCCCTGCACGAGTACGGCAGCGGTAGCGGCGTGCACATCGGCCAGCGCGGCCAGCAGTGTGCCCGCGATGAGGCCCGCACTGCCCCACCAGAGCGAAAGGCCATGCACGAGCACCTGGATGCCCGTGAGCATCGCGGCAATCAGCAACGCATCGCGCAACTTGAACATGGCCGGATCGGCGGACGGGTCCACCGCCGGCTCTGCCGCCGGGGCCCGCGCGCGCAGCAGGGCCCAGCCCCAGAGCGCCGCCGTCACCCCTCCCGCGAGCGCGGGCGCCCACAGGCGGCCCAGCCAGGCGGGCTGCACCATGGCGGCCACCACGACGATCTGCACCATCGTGGCAACGCACGAGAGCGCAGCTGCGCCGCCCTGGAGCCGGGGCGCCTCGCGCCCTTCGCGCACGGCCACGCCCAGGCTTGCGATGGTGGCCGAGCTCGACACGAAGCCCGACGCCAAAGCCGACAGCGCCAGCGCTCGGCGCGCGTCGAGCAGTCTGCGTCCCAGGTGGGCCAGCGATTGGATCAGCAGCAGCACGAGCACGAGCCGCACCATCACCTGCGGATTGAGTACCTCGCCCCACAGCGGCCGGTCGGGGGCCAGCGGCAGCGCGAGCAGCGCGATGGCCGCCAGCACCAGGCCGCCCCGCACCTCGGCGGGGCGCAGCCAGTCGCGCGCGAACCGGTGCAGCGCTTCGCGCGAGCCCAGCAGGCCGGTCGTCACCACGGCCAGCGCCGCCGCCGTGGGCAGGCTGTGCGCGCACACCACACCAATGACGTAGGCCAGCCACAACGCGATCTCGGTGGTCACCCCCGGGTCGCTGGAACGGTCGCGCGCATGGGACACCACGCCGAGTGCAGCCACGAAGGCCGCCCCTACGGCGACCAGCCAGTTGCCGCCCCACAACGCCGCCGCCGCACCGGCCAGGGACGCCAGGGTGAACGAGCGCACCCCTGCAAGCGCACGGTGCGGCCCCGAACCCTTGCGCCGCTCTCGCTCAATGCCCATCAGCAAGCCGCTGCCCAGCGCGCCCGCCAGCACAGCCAGGGCGGGCGTGAATCCCCAAGTCGTATCCATCAGGCCTCCGTCTGCTGTAGATTGAACCACGCCCTCGCGCGATTCGGATTTGCCCGCCACCACGGAGCGCCGGCGATCGGCTATAACGGCTTCATTCATCGGGTAAGACATGCCGGACAGCTCCAGCGCACAAGATCAGGATGGCTTCAGCGCCCGCGCGAGCGAATCGCTGCTGCGCCTCGTGGCGGACGCAGTGCCCGCGAGCATCGCGTACTTCGAGGTGGGCACGCTGCGCTGCCGCTTTGCGAACGAGCGCTACGCGCGCTCCAACGGCCACACCACCACGTCGATCTTCGGCAAGACCGTGCGCGAAGCCATCGGCGAGCCGGCCTGGGAGGTGATCCAGCCTTACGTGCAGCGTTGCATTGCGGGCGAGCAGGTGCGGTACACGCGGCAGCACGCTACGCCCGATGGCCAGCCGCACATGATCGAGGTGAACCTGATTCCCCACTTTGACGGGGATCGGCTGTTGGGGGCGTTCGTGCTGATCCACGACATCACCCACCACTGGCAAGCGGAGCGCGCGGTGCGCGAAAGCGAGGAGCGCATGCGCAAGTTCGCCGCGGCGACCGAAGAGGCCATCGTTTTCCACCGCGATGGCCGCATCACCGACGGCAACGAGGCGCTGGAGCGGCTCACGGGCTACGCCATCCCCGAGGTGCGCGGCAGCATGATCTTCGACTACATCAGCCCGGAATACCGCTCCGCCGCGATCGAGTACACACAAAGCGGTCGCGAAGACCCCTATGAGGTGGTCATCGTGCACCGCGAAGGGCGCCCCATCCCCGTGGAGGTCGTGGGCAAGACCATGCCCATCAACGGCGAGGAGTACCGCATCGCGGTCGTGCGCGACATCACCGCCCGCAAGCAGGCCCAGGAACGCGTGGCCTTCATGGCACTGCACGATACGCTGACCCAGCTACCCAACCGGCGCTTCCTCATGGAGCAGCTCGACGTGACGCTGTCGCGCGCGCGCCGCAATCACGGACGCCTGGCCCTGCTCTTCATCGACCTCGACCATTTCAAGACCGTGAACGACTCGCTGGGCCACCACGCCGGCGACGAGCTGCTGTGCGAGGCCGCGCGCCGCCTCACCGCCGGCGTGCGCGATGCCGACATCGTGGCACGCCTGGGCGGCGACGAATTCGTGGTGGTGCTCTCCGACCTGCACGGCCCTCTCGAGGCGGCCATGGTGGCCGACAAGCTGCTCGCCGCCATGACCGCGCCGCACACCGTGGAGGGCACGCCCGTTTCGCTCTCGCCCTCCATCGGCATCAGCCTGTACCCCGAGAACGGCAGCGACGCCGACGAACTGCTGCGCCACGCCGACGCCGCCATGTACCACGCCAAGGACAGCGGCCGCGGCAACCGGCAGTTCTACCGGCCCGGCATGGACGAACATGCCCCGCTGGACGTGCTGCAGATGGAGCGCCAGCTGCGCGAAGCGATCCAGAGCAGCGCCTTCGTGCTGCACTACCAGCCCCAGGTGCACCTGGCGGACGGCGGCCTCGCGGGCTTCGAGGCACTCGTGCGCTGGCAGCATCCCGAGCGGGGTCTGGTGGGCCCCGAGGAATTCATCGGCTTCGCCGAGGCACGCGGCTTCATCACCCCCATCGGCCGCTGGGTACTGCACGAGGCCTGCCGCCAGCTCAAGGCCTGGCACGAGGCAGGACTGCCGCGCGTGCCCGTGGCGGTGAACCTGTCGGCATTGGAGCTGCGCCAACGCGATGTGGCCCGGGAGATCGCTGCCGTGCTGGAGGCCACGCGGCTCGACCCCGCGTTTCTGGAGATCGAAATCACCGAATCCGTGCTCATGCAGCAGGCGGACCACGTGCAGGACACGCTGGCTGCGCTGAAATCCTTGGGCGTGGGCGTGTCGATCGACGACTTCGGCACGGGCTACTCTTCGCTCGCCTACCTCAAGCGCTACCCCATCGACAAGCTCAAGATCGACCGCTCCTTCGTGCTCGACACCCCGGGCCACAGCGACGACGTGGCCATCGTCACCGCCATCGTGCAAATGGGCCGCAGCCTGCAGATGCGCACCGTGGCCGAAGGCGTGGAGAACGCGGCACAGATGGCGCTGCTGCGCTCCCTGGGCTGCGACATGGTGCAGGGCTACCTGCTCTCGCCGCCCATGGACGCCGAGGACACGCGCCGCTGGCTGGGCGCCGCGCCACCACCGGACTGACACACGGCGCGTGGACAATACGGCCATGCACCTCATTCCCGAGTTCATCGCCCCCACGCAGCACACCGACCCGGCCCAGGCCCTGGCCCAGGTGCAGCGCATCTACCAGCAGCAGATCGGCCACCTGCGCAGCGCCATGCAGGGCTTTGTCGCCGGCCAGACGCCGCAGGCGCCCGTGCGCGCCTTCTACCCCTTCGTGCGCATCCAGACCAGCACCGTGGCGCGCGCCGCCACGCCGCTGGCCTACGGCTTCGTCGAGGGGCCCGGGCGCTACGAGACCACGCTCACGCGGCCCGACCTGTTCTCCGACTACTACCTGGAGCAGTTCCACCTGCTGCGCCGCAGCCACGGCGTGGCGCTGGAAGTGGGCACCAGCCAGCACCCCATTCCCATCCACTTCTCGTTCGCCGAGCACGACCATGTGGAGGGCACGCTGACCCCCGAGCGGCGCATGCTCATGCGCGACCTGTTCGACCTGCCCGACCTCACGGCCATGGACGACGGCATCGCCAACGGCACGCACCAGCACCGCCCGGGCGAGGCGCAACCGCTGGCGCTGTTCACCGCGCCGCGCGTGGACTACTCGCTGCACCGCCTGCGCCACTACACGGGCACGCAGCCCGAGTGGTTCCAGAACTTCGTGCTGTTCACCAACTACCAGTTCTACATCGACGAGTTCGTGCGCCTGGGCCACGCCGAGATGGCCAAGCC
>JAYSFC010000073.1:0-18262 GCA_041913505.1 Acidovorax sp. | reverse complement strand
AGCTGGTGCCGAAGTGGCGGTCGGTCAGCGTCATGGTGATGGCGCCGGCCAGCACGGGCATCACGGCGATCAGCAGGTAGGCGGTGATCAGCCAGGTCCAGCAGAACATGGGCATTTTCATCAGCGTCATGCCTGGCGCGCGCATGTTCAGGATGGTGACGATGATGTTGATCGAGCCCATGATGGAGCTGGCACCCATGATGTGCATGGCAAAAATGCCCGCGTCCATGGATGGTCCCATCTGCAGTGTGAGCGGCGCATAGAGCGTCCAGCCTGCGGCCGGTGCGCCGCCGGGCATAAAAAACGAGCCCACGAGCATGAGGGCCGCCGGAATCAGCAGCCAGAAGCTGAAGTTGTTCATGCGCGCGAAGGCCATGTCGGACGCGCCGATTTGCAGCGGAATCATCCAGTTCGCGAAACCCACGAAGGCCGGCATGATGGCGCCGAACACCATGATCAGGCCGTGCATGGTGGTGAGCTGGTTGAACAGCTCGGGGTTCACGAGCTGCAGGCCGGGCTGGAACAGCTCGGCACGGATCAGCAACGCCAGCACCCCGCCCACCATCAGCATGGTGAACGAGAACAGCAGGTACAGCGTGCCGATGTCCTTGTGGTTGGTGGCAAACACCCAGCGGCGCCAGCCCGTGGGGGCGTGGTGGTGGTGATCGTCGTGTGCGTGGCCGCCTGCGTGCCCGTGGTTGTCGAGAACTGCGCTCATCTTGGATTCCTCAATCTCAATGCCGGGGGACAGGATTACTTGGCCCGCTGGGCCACGACTTCAGACGGCTGCACCAGCTGGCCCGTCTTGTTGGACCAGTTGTTCTTGGTGTAGGTCACTACCGCGGCGATGTCCGTATCGCTGAGCGCCTTCCACGAGGGCATGGCGCCATTGGCCGCGCCGTGGAGCACCACTTGCAGCTGCTTGGAGTGGTCGGTGTCGAGCACGATGGCCGAGCCGTCCAGTGGCTTGATGGGGCCCGCCCCCTTGCCGTTGGCCTGGTGGCAGGCGGCACAGTTGGCGGCGTAGACCTTTTCGCCGCGCTTGAGGATGTCGTCAAGCGTCCAGACCTTATTGGGGTCGTCGGCCTTGGCGGCGGCCTTCTTCTTCTCGCTCGCCACCCAGGCGGAATAATCCTTCTCCGACAGCACCTTTACATGGATGGGCATGTAGGCATGCTCCTTGCCGCAGAGTTCGGCGCACTGGCCGTAGTAGTCGCCCACTTTCTCGGCGCGGAACCAGGTGTCGCGCACAAAGCCGGGGATCGCGTCCTGCTTGATGCCGAAGGCCGGCACCATGAAGGCGTGGATCACGTCGTTGGCGGTGGTGATCACGCGGATTTTCTTGTTGACGGGCACGACCAGCGGGTTGTCGACCTTCAGCAGGTAGTTGGCGGGCGCGTCGGCCACCTTGCCGCTGTCGGACATGGCGCGGTGGCTGCTGTCGAGTGTGGAGATATAGGAGAGGCCTTCGCCTTCGCCGTTGATGTAGTCGTAGCCCCACTTCCACTGGAAGCCGGTGGCTTTCACGGTGAGATCGGCGTTGGTGGTGTCCTTCTGGGCCACGAGCACCTTGGTGGCCGGCAGCGCCATAAGGATGACGATGACGAAGGGAACGATGGTCCATACCACTTCAACGGTGACGGACTCGTGGAAATTGGCGGCCTTGGCACCGCGCGACTTGCGGTGCTTCCAGATCGAATAGAACATCACCGCGAACACGCCGATGAAGATCACCGTACAGATGATCAGCATCATCCAATGCAGGAAATGCTGCTCTTGCGCAATCTTGGTCACCGGTGGGTGCAGGTTCAGCTGATTAACCGCAGGGCCTCCCGGCAGGTCTTGGACGGCGTAGGCCGCGGTGCCCACCCATGCACCGGCAGTCAGCAGCAGAGAAGCCAGCTTGTTGGAAATGCTCTTCATAGTTCTCACTTACTTCTAAGCCTCAAATTACCAATCCCTTGGCACACCTGCGTGGGGTCAGGCCGTGCGCAAAGCCATGCGGATCTCTGACGCCAAGGCCTGCCGGAGCTCGGGACGCACATAGCGCCCCACCTCCACCGACCGCCCTTGCGCCGACACCATGATCAGAGAACGATCGCAGGCCTTGGGCTCGACGTGAACCCAGCTTCGGTCAAATTCGGAGCGCTCCTTGCGGCCCGCGGTCTCGCGCTCCACCACGAGGCGCGAGCCTTGCAGGGAAATCGTTTCCGCGTCCTTCGCATGGCGGCCAAAGACCACCAGGCCCCAGCCCGCGGCCGTCATGCAAAAGCCCGCCACAGACAAGGCGATGTGGATACCGCGCAACCAGAGCGCCGAGGCCGCGGCGAATGAGAACAGGCAGAACAACAGGTACGCGCAGGCAAGCTGCGCCAGGGACCATGGACTGCTGCGTGCTGAGCACCAGTCAATCCGCTGGCCCGATACCCTGGCAAAACGAAACGTTAAGCCCGTCACTTGTCCCCATCCATAGGCCTCTTCCCTGGGGCGCGATTCCAACGTCGCACCGGGAGAAGTCCAAATTTTCTGCAGGAATTGTAGCCTGCCTTGTTTCAGATCATTGACAGGTTAGTACCACTTGACTCACTCTGGGTTTGAATGAGGGCGCCCGCGCAACATTGCGCGCATATCCTGTAGCGAAACGGCGCTGCTCTGGCTCACGCGCACGCGAGGCGCCGGCTTGAAAGCGTGGCCGTAAACGATCTCGAACGTGAAGGCGATCTGCCCTTCGTGCTGCGGATCGGCCAGGCGCTCGGCCATGGCCCCTTCCAGGCGTGCCCGCCAACGGCGGCCCCGAAGCCCCGCAAAACGCTGCGGGTGCAGGTTGGCCCCGAGCTCGCGCAGCTCCTGCAATGCCCGCGCGGGCGTGGCGAAGGTCAGCGTGATGCGCTCCATGTCCATTACGGGCTCCGCAAAGCCGGACTGCACGAGCATGTCGCCCCAGTCATGCATGTCGGTGAAGGCATGGCCGGCCGGCGGCCAGCCCAGGTCACGGTACAGCGCATGCAGTTCGCGCACGGTGTCGGGTCCCAGGCACGAAAACATGAGGTAGCCATCCACCGCGATGGCGCGGTGCCACTGCGCGATCAGCGCCTGCGGGTCGGCCACCGTGTGCAGAGCCATGTTGGCCCAGAGCATCTGCACGCTGCCTTCTGCCGGCAACCCGAAGCGTGGCCGTGCGCCACGCCAATGCGCCATGCTCCACCACTTCGGGTCCAGGGCCTCGCGGGCGGCCGCCTCGCGGGCCGGTGCCTCGAAGACCGTGCACTCGGCCTGCGGGTAGCGCTGAGCGATCAGCGCATGCCCCGCGATCCCGCCACGCACAGGCTCCCAGTCGCACCACGCCGCGGGCGCCTGCCGGATCCACTGCAGCCGATCCTGCATGCGGCGCGCCACTTCTTCGTGGAGCCAGGGGGACAGGGCGGGAGCGGCGGCGTGCCAGCGTGCGGCGGCCGCGGGATCAATGGTGGGGGGAAGAAGCTCGGACATGGGCCGTGGCGAGTATATTGAGTCCATGCTCCACCAGTGGTCGGCAGGGATTTCACGGGCGCTGCGGTCAGTGCCCAGCCAGTGCGCGGTCTGCCATGCATGGCCCGCGCGGCGCGTCTGCGACGACTGCGCCCGCCGCTTTGCCCCGCCCCGCCCGCGCTGCAGCACCTGCGCGATCGCCGTACCGCCTGGAGTGGTGCAGTGCGGTGCCTGCCTGCGCCATCCGCTGGGGCTCGACGCCTGCCATGCCGCGGTGGACTATGGCTACCCCTGGGCCGGCGCGATCGCCGAGTTCAAGTTCCGGGGCGACCCGGGCTGGGCCGGCGCACTGGCCACCTTGCTGCGCAGCACGCCCTGGGTGGAGCCCACGCTCGACGCCGCCGATCTCGTTCTGCCCATCCCCCTGGCACCGCAGCGCCTGCGCGAGCGCGGCTTCAACCAGGCCCTGCAACTGGCCCGCGCGCTGGCCGCGCCCAAGGTGGATGCCGCGCTGCTGCTGCGCCTGCGCCACACCGCGCCTCAAAGCGGACTCGGGCGCGCGGCCCGCTTGCGCAACCTGCAGGGCAGTTTCGCGGTGGAGCCCCTGCACGCGGACCGGCTGCGGGAGCGCCGCGTGGTGCTGGTCGACGACGTGATGACCACGGGCGCCACGCTGCAAGCGGCCGCAGCTGTGCTGCGGCAGGCCGGCGCCGCGCGCGTGGACGCCGTGGTGCTGGCGCGCACGCCGGCCGATTGATGCACACGGATACGCCTCGCGGGCCCGTGCCACGCCACAATACGCGCCATGTTCCATATCGTTCTGGTCGAGCCCGAAATTCCCCCCAACACCGGCAACATCATCCGGCTGGCCGCCAACACGGGATGCACGCTCCACCTGATCGAGCCCCTGGGGTTCTCGATGGAAGACCGCCTCATGCGCCGCGCGGGGCTCGACTACCACGAGTACACCCGGGTGCTGCGCCATCCGGGGTGGACTACCTTCCTGCGCACCGAGCACCCCGACCCTGCGCGCATGTTCGCGATGACCACGCATGGCGCGCAGTCCGTGTATGAAACCGGGTTCCAGCGCGGCGATTGGCTCGTGTTCGGTGCCGAAACGCGCGGCCTGCCGCCCGAGCTACGCGAGACCTTTCCGCCGGCGCAGCGCCTGCGCCTGCCCATGGTGGCCGGTCAGCGCAGCCTGAACCTCTCAAATGCCGTGGCCGTCACCGTGTTCGAGGCCTGGCGGCAAAACAGCTTCATGGCATAGAGCCGACTCCATCCGCAGCGCGGCCTGAATCGACGAGCGCGTGCGCTCGCTCAAGAAATCCAGGAAAGCCCGCGTGCGCGCGGGCATGAACTTGCGGCTTGGCAGCGCCGCATAGGTCGTGTAGCGACCCATGGTCCAGGGCGCGAGCACGCGCACCAGCCGACCATCGCGCAGATAGGGCGCGGCCAGGCTCAGAGGCTGGCCGCAGATGCCCGCGCCATCGATCGCGGCGCGCAGCAGTGTCTCGATGTGGTTGGCCGCGAACACGGGCTGCACGCGCACGTCCACGGCCCGGTTGCCCTCCTCGGGGTGGAAGAGCCGCATGGTGCCGCCGCGCGCCTCGGGCCGGCGGCGCAGCAGGCAGTCGTGCGCCGCCAGGTCCTCGGGCTGCTGTGGCGTGCCTCGCCGGTGCAGGTAATCGGGCGACGCGCAGACCACCGCATCGGTGACGGCAATGGGCCGCGCGATCACATTGGCATCGTAGTGCTCGTCCGCGCCGAGCAGCGTGATGTCGTAATCGCCGATCGGCGGAGTCGACAGTGCCTCGACGTGGACCTCGATCGTGATCTGCGGGTGCAGGCGCCGGAACTCCGCCACCAGCGGCGCCAGGATGTACACCGCGAGCACGGGCGGCGCGAGCAGCCGCAGCACACCGGACAGCGCCTCGGTATGCGCCTGGGCCACCGCGAAGGCCTCGTCCACGTCCGACAGGATCTGGCGCACGCGCACGAGGTAGGCCTCGCCCGCTTCGGTCAGCGATACCCGCCGCGTCGTGCGCTGCAGCAGGCGCGCCCCCACGTGGCTCTCAAGGTCGGCCACAAGCCGCGTCACCCCGGCGGGCGACATGTCAAGCGCGCGCGCCGCCGCCGCGAAGCCGCCTTCGTCGGCCACGGACTGGAGCGCACGCATGGTCAGGAGGCGGTCCATTTGGGCAACAAATCCAAATTCAATGACTAGATTATTTCAATTTCAAGAACTAATTATTACCGAAAGGGTAGTTTTTCTTGGGGATTACCCTCGATACAGTCCATTACATCGATGAGCGACACCTGACACCACTGGGCACTCACCGAGGCAGGACAAGACAGGCCGCAGAAGCCCCGCCTTGCCCCGTAGTCCAACCCTCTCGAACAAAGGAATAACTCCATGAATGCCTATCGCACCCTCGCCGCCACCGCACTGATCGCCCTCGGCTCCGTTGCCGCCCAAGCCGCTGAACCTCGCATGGACGGCGACTGGTCCAACGACCCCGTCAGCCTGCAAGCCCCCAGCACCGTGACCCGTGCCCAGGTGGTGGCCGAACTGGCCGCCGCACGCCAGAACGGCACGATGCCCCGCTCCGGCGAGTGGTATGACGAGCCCGCACCGCTGAGCACCCAGCCCAGCACGCTGACCCGCGCCGAAGTGCGCGCCGAGGCCGTCGCCGCCCTGAGGAGCCACGACTTCGTCGGCCGCGACCACTGATCCCCCGTCTCCCACCACTGAAGGAGCACTGCCATGATCCGTTCCCGCAGCATCGCCCTGGCCGCCCTCGCGCTGAGCGCTCTGGCCGCCCAAGCCCAGACGACCGGCACGCCGGCTCCGGCCGCCGCACCGCTCACGCG
This sequence comes from Acidovorax sp., assembly GCA_041913505.1. Lineage (GTDB taxonomy): Bacteria > Pseudomonadota > Gammaproteobacteria > Burkholderiales > Burkholderiaceae_C > JAYSFC01. The sequence goes on along the minus strand of JAYSFC010000073.1, from coordinate 11,920 downwards.
TGAGGCCGTGATTGCCGAACTGGCGGCCTCGCGCGCCGCAGGCAACACCAAGCCGGTTGACGGCGAGTGGTACAACGTGCCGGCGCCTCTGGCGATCGGCCAGTCGAGCGCACCGTCGGCAGCCACGAAATAAGCGACCCGCGGGCTCATGCCCTGGCACCAGCCCGGCTTCGGCCGGGCTTTTTTTCGTGCCTCAGGCGGCCGCGCCGTAGTTGCGCGCGAGCGACTCGGCCACGCACACGGGCTTGTCGGAGCCTTCACGCTCCACCGTGACGAGCCAGGTCATCTGCAACCCGTCGGGCGCAAGCGGCTCGGCAGCCTGCAGCGTCAGGCGCGCGCGCAGCCGGCTGCCCACGGGCACGGGCGCCGTGAAGCGCACGCGGTTGAGGCCATAGTTCACGCCCATGCGCGCGCCCGCGATCGCAAAGGCCGACTCGAAGAAGCGCGGTATCAACGACAGCGTGAGAAAGCCATGCGCGATGGGCGCGCCAAACGGCCCGGCCTTGGCGCGTTCGGGGTCCACGTGGATCCATTGGTGGTCGCCCGTGGCGTCGGCAAAGCGGTTCACCTGCTCCTGGGTGATCGTGATCCAGTCGGTCACGGCCACTTCCTGGCCCACATGGGCCTGCACCTCGGCATATGTCTGGAAGGTTTTCATGCCTTCAATGTAGTGCCCGTGCCCGGCCAGGCCCTGTCGGTCATGCGACAGGCGGCGGCCGACCCGGGCGCATGTCAGGCGTCGAGCCAGGCCGTGATGCCCTGCCACTGCGCGAGGTCACGCTCTACGCGGGCAGGCGCCACGTCGAACAGCGTGAGGCCGTGGGCCGCGAGATGCACATAGTTCTGCGTGGGCCGCAGCAGGCCCAGCACCGCAAAGCCCAGGCCGTCGGTGAACTGGTGCAGCTGCTCGGCCGCCAGCGTGCGCGGGTCCACGCGCATGCCCACGATGCCCACCTGCACGTCTTGCGCGCGGCGGTGCTCGGTGAGCTGGTCCAGGAAGCTGCGTGTGGCGAAGATGTCGAATACGCTGGGCTGCAGCGGCACCACCACCTTGTCGGCCCGCTTGAGCACATCGTTGAGGCGCCAGCCGTGCAGGCCCGCCGGGGTATCGATGACCACATGGGTCGTGCCCTTGGGCGGCTTGGCGATGAAGTCCGCACTGATGTCCCAGGTGCCGATGGGCCGCGCGGCGGGCGGGCGCAGCGACAGCCACAGGCGTGAGGACTGCTGGCGGTCGATATCGCCGAGCATCACCGCATGCCCCTGGCTTGCGTAGTAGCCCGCGATGTTCGTCGCCAGCGTGGACTTGCCCACGCCGCCTTTGGGATTGGCCACTACAACCACCGGCATGCGGACCTCCTTGGGATGGAATGAAGCGCCAGGCGCCTACCGCAGCGCCCGTGCGCCGTTTATAGCCGAATCGCAGTCTGGTGCGCTATCTGCGTGTGTAATAAGCTATCAAAAAAGGAGCTAATGCCACACACTCAGGCGTGCTGCCCGCCGCGCTTGACGAAGAACAGCCCCGCGCCCACGGCCATCAGCAGGCCGCCGAACACGCGGTTCTGCGTGCGCATGGCCTGGGCACTGCGCAGCAGGCGGCGCAGCGCGCTTGCACCAGCCGCGTAGCCGTGCATGACCACCATGTCCACCGTCACGGTGGTGGCGGCCATCACGATGAGCTGCTGCCACAGAGGGCGCGCGTCGGTCATGAACTGGGGCAGCACGGCCACCATGAAGATGATGCCCTTGGGGTTGGTGGCGTTGGTGAGAAAGCCTGTCAGGCAGCGCTTTTGCCACGGCCCCGCGGGCGCGGCCTCCTCGCCGGCCAGCGGTGAGGCGCTGCCCGCGCGCCACTGGTTGAAGCCCAAATACATGAGGTAGCACGCCCCCAGCACCTTGACCACGCTGAACGCCGCCTCGGACGCGAGCAGCAGCGAGCCCACGCCCGCCCCTGCGACGAACAGAATCAGCAGCAGCCCGAGTTGTAACCCCAGGATCGTGGCGCTGGTGCGGCGCACGCCATAAGACAACCCATGGCTCATGGACAGCACGGCGCCCGAGCCCGGCGAGACCGCGATGAGACAGGATGCCGCGAAGAAAGCAAGCCAGGTGTGAAAGTCCATGGGAAGAGTCGTCCGAAAAAATCAGGGGTGCAACCGGCATCTTAACAGCCCTGCAAGCCCCGGGCGCGCACGGGGTCGGCACAAAAAGCTATATAAACAATAGCACTCCGGTCAACCTTCGCCCGGGCCGCGCGTTCTCCAGGGGTGGCAATGCCACAATGGCCGGCGAACCCGGCCCGCCCTGCCCTTTTCCGCCCTTTCCGCCCGCGCACCGCCCATGGCCCACGCTCCCACCTGGCTCACCTACGGATTCCTGTACCTGGCCGCCGCCGTGCTGGCCGTGCCCATCGCGCGTGCGGCGGGGCTCGGCGCCATCATTGGCTACCTCGCGGCGGGCATCGCCATCGGGCCCTGGGGGCTGGCGCTGGTCAGCAATGTGCAGGACATCCTGCACTTCGCCGAGTTCGGCGTGGTGCTCATGCTGTTCCTCGTGGGACTGGAACTGCAGCCCAGCCGGCTGTGGAGCCTGCGCCGCCCCATCCTCGGCCTGGGTTCGGCCCAGGTGCTGGGCTGCGCGGCCCTGCTGTTCGCGGCGGGCTGGGCCGCGGGCCTGTCCTGGCGCGTAAGCCTCGTGGGTGCGCTGGGGCTCGCGCTGTCGTCCACGGCCATCGCGCTGCAGGTGATGACCGAGCGCAACCTGCTGCGCACGGCCAGCGGCCAAGCCTCGTTCTCGATCCTGCTGTTCCAGGACGTGGCGGCCATTCCCATCCTGGCGCTGCTGCCGCTGCTGGGCGGCGCCGCGGAGGCCGGCGCACCCCACGACCCCGGCGCCACGGCGCTGCTGGCCCTCAAGACCGTGGCCGTGGTGGGCGCCATCGTGCTCGGCGGCCGCCTGCTGCTGCGCCCCGTGCTGCGATGGATCGCCAAGAGCCGCACGCCCGAAATCTTTACGGCCGCCTCGCTGCTGCTGGTGGTGGGCATCGCCATGCTCATGGTCACCGTGGGCCTGTCGATGGCGCTGGGCGCCTTCCTTGCAGGCGTGCTGCTGGCCGACAGCGAGTACCGGCGCGAGCTCGAGACCGATATCGAGCCCTTCAAGGGCCTGCTGCTGGGCCTGTTCTTCATGGCCGTAGGCATGACGATCGACTTCGGCGTGCTCATGCGCTCGCCGGGCCTCATGGCGCTGCTGGTCACGGGCTTTCTTGCGCTCAAGGCCGTGATGATCTACGGCATGGCGCGCGTGGCGGGCATCCCGTACCAGGAGCGGCCCGTCTTCACGCTGCTGCTCGCACAGGGCGGCGAGTTCGCCTTCGTGGTGTTTCAGACGGCCGCGGGCGCCCAGGTGCTCCCGCCCGAGACGTCCTCGCTGCTCATCGGCGCAGTGGCGCTGTCGATGCTGCTGAGCCCGCTGCTGCTCGTGCTGCTCGACCGTGTGCTGCTGCGCCGCCATGCGCAGCTGGCGCAGGCGCCCGCGGCCGCGGAGATTTCCGAGCCGCAGGACGCGCCCGTGATCATCGCGGGCTTCGGCCGCTATGGCCAGATCGTGGCGCGCGTGATGCTTGCGCAGGGCATTCCGGCCACCGTGCTCGACCACAGCGTGGAGATGCTCGAGGTGGCCCACACCTTCGGCTACCGCGTGCACTATGGCGACGCGACGCGCCTTGACCTGCTGCGCATCGCGGGCGCCGCGCATGCACGCATCTTCGTGGTGGCAGTGGACGACCCGCAGCAGTCGCTCAAGATCGTGCAGCTCGTGCGCAAACACTTCCCGCAGCTCGAGATCGTGGCCCGCGCACGCGACGTGACGCACTGGAACGCGCTGCGCGACCTGGGCGTGGCGCGCGTGGAGCGCGAGGTGTTCGAGTCGAGCCTGCTCAGCGCGCGCACCGTGCTCGAGCTCATGGGCCTGCCCGCCGCCGAGGCACGCCAGGTGGCGCAGCGCTTTCGCGAGCACAACATCGCGCTGGCCGACCGCATGTACCCACACCACAAGGACCGCAACAAATTCATCGCCGTGGCACGCGAGGGCCGCCAGCAGCTCGTCGACCAGATGGCCAAGGAACGGCAGGAGCGCGAGCATGCCGCACAGCATGCGGGTGGCCATGCTCCCGCGGCACCGGACTCCCAGCCCGGCTCCGACGCCGGAACGCGCGCCTGACGCACCCCGCCGATGCGCAGGCCGTGCGGCCCGCGCGGCGGCAGGCCGGTCAGTCCACGCTCGCGCCCGATTCGCGCACGACCTTGCCCCACTTCACCGCTTCCTTCTGGATGAAGGCGGCGAACTGCTCGGGCGTCTCGGCCACGGGCTCGGCGCCCTGCTCGGCCAGCTTCTTCTTCACATCGGCCTGGCCCAGCACCTTCACGATGGCCTTGTTGAGCTGGGCCACGATGGGCGCGGGCGTGCCCGCGGGTGCAAACAGGCCGAACCACGATGTGGCCTCGTAGCCGGGCACGCCGGACTCGGCGATGGTGGGCACGTTGGGCAGCTCGGGCGAGCGCTTGGCCGTGGTCACGGCCAGCGGACGCAGCTTGCCGCTGCGCACATGCTGGATGGCCGAGGGCATGTTGTCGAACATGATGCCGATCTGGTTGCCCAGCAGGTCCGTGACGGCTGGTGCGCTGCCCTTGTAGGGAACGTGCTGCATGTCCACCTTGGCCATGCTCTTGAACAGCTCGCCCGACAGGTGGATGGAGCTGCCGCTGCCCGACGAGCCGAAGTTCACCTGGCCCGGATGGGCCTTGGCATAGGCGATCAGCTCCTGCACCGTCTTGTAGGGCTGTGCCGGGTTGGCCACCAGCAGGTTGGGCACGTTGGCCACGCGCGTGAGCGGTGCGAAATCCTTGATCGGGTCGAAAGGCATCTTCTTGTACAGCGCCGCGTTGATGGCGTGCGTGCCCACGGTGCCCATGAACAGCGTGTAGCCATCGGCCGGCGCGCGCGCCGCGGCCTGGCCGCCGATGTTGCCGCCCGCGCCTGCGCGGTTGTCCACGATCACGCTCTGGCCCAGTTCGGTGGTGAGCGCCTGGCCCACCACGCGCGCCAGGATGTCCGTGGTGCCGCCGGCCGAGAACGGCACGATGATGGTGATGGGCTTGGAGGGAAAGGACTGCGCCGAAGCGGCCAGGGGCAAGGCCCCGGCGGTGGCGGCGGCCAGCGCCGTCAGCAGGGCGCGGCGCGTGAAGGGGTGCTGGATGGACATGTTGTTTCCTCGATCTTCTGGTAACGGGCGATTCCGGTGGCAGGACGGCGAGCCCCGCCGGTTGGCTTATTCCTGCACGATGGACGACGGGTGGTTGGCCAGCGGCGTGACCTGGATCTGCATGTAGGGGAACAGCGGCAGGCCGCTGAGCAGCGTGTGCAACTCGTCGTTGGTGGCCACGTCGAAGATGCTCACGTTGGCGTATTCGCCCACCACACGCCACAGATGGCGCCACTTGCCGGCGCGCTGCAGCTCTTGCGAATAGGCCTTCTCCTTGCGCTTGATCTCGTCGGCCACCTCGGGGCTCAGCGTGTGCGGGATATTCACGATCATTTCAACCATGTACAGCATGGGTCGACTCTCCTGGTTCGGTGAAAAATGGATGGGGCCTCAGAGGTGGGGCCAGGCGACGATCACGGCCGTGTAGATCAGGCCGACGAGGAACATGGACACCACGGTGTAGCCCATGATGTCCTTGAGCTTGAGGCGCGAAAGGGCCAGCGCGGGCAGGATCCAGAAGGGCTGCACCAGGTCGTTCCAGGCGTTGCCCAGCATCACGGACATGGAGGTCTGCGCCACCGATGCGCCCATGGCGTTGGCCGCATCGATCATGAACGGGCCCTGGATCACCCAGTGGCCGCCACCCGAAGGCGCGAAGAAGTTGATCAGGAAGGAGCTGACCAGGCCCCAGAACGGCAGCGTGTTCGGCGTGGAGATGTTGATGAACACATGGGCGATGGACTCCACCAGGCCCGAGGCGGCCATGATGGCCATGATGCCCGCGTAGAACGGGAACTGCAGGATGATGCCGCCGATGGTCTTCACACCCTCGTTGAGCTTTTCCACGTAGTTCATGGGCGTGCCCAGCAGCAGGATGCCCAGGAACAGGATGAAGAAGTTGATCATGTTCAGGTCCAGCGAGCCCCCGCGCACGAAGTGCTGCGCCACATAGGCCATGCCCAGGCCGCCGATGAGCCAGCTCAGCAGGCGGCTGTGGTTGAGCTTGTGGGCCAGCGTGTTCTCGTCGCCCAGCAGGCCCGCGCCCGCGCCGGTCTTGGCGGCTTCCTGGTCGAGCGCGGGGTCGATCTCGGTCACCGTCTCGCCGGCCTTGGGGTGCATGGCGGCGTTGAGCAAGGGCAGCGTGATGAGCACCGCGAGACTGGTGAGCAGGATGGGCCACGAGAAGATGGTCTGGGTCAGCGGCATCAGGCCCATCTTCGATTCGAAGGCATGGCCCTTGGTCGAGATCAGTACCGGGATGGTGGCCGAGAACCCCAGGCCGTACATCGTGAAGCCGCTGTAGGCCGAGGCGATGATGAGCGGGTAGTGCACCCCCTTCACGCGGCGCGCGAGCTTCTTGGCGACGATGCCGCCGATCACGAGGCCGAAGCCCCAGTTCAGGTAGCTGCCGATGCAGCCCACGAGCGTGGCCACGATGATGGCCGTGCGCGGGCGGTGCACCTTGTCCACGATGCGATTGAGCAACCGGTCCACCACGGGCGCGGTGGCCAGCACATAGCCCATGGCCAGGATCACCGCCATCTGCGTGGTAAAGGCCAGCAGGCTCCAAAAGCCCTTGCCCCAGTCCACATTGGTATCGGCAGGAATGCGGCCCTCCACGGCCACGGCCAGCCCCATGGTGAGCAGCGTGAGCAGGATGGCGAAGACGAACGGATCGGGCAGGTAGCGCCGCATCAGTTCGGTGAAGAAGGCGGTGATTTTCGACATGCGGTGGCCTCGGGGGTTGTAGGGGGAGAAGGGAAGGAGCGGCTCAGACGCCCGCCACGCCCACGGTCATGCCGCCGCAGACGTAGAGCACCTGGCCAGTGACGAAGCCACTGCGCGCATCGAGCAGGTAGGACACGGCATGCGCCACGTCCTCGGGCGTGCCCACGCGCTTGACGGGCACCGCATCGATGATGGCGCGCGTGCGCGGCGCATCGGGCGGGTTGGCGCGGTCGAACAGCTCGGTGCGGATGGGGCCCGGGCCGATGGCGTTGGCCGTGATGCCATGGCGGCCCAGCTCCAGCGCCCACACGCGCGTCATGCCGATCAGGCCGGCCTTGGTAGCAGAGTACGCCGTGCGCAGCTCCTTGCCCAGCGCCGCGCGCGAGGACATGTTCACGATGCGCCCGAAGCCCGCGGCCTGCATGCCCGGCAGCAGCGCCTGCATGCACTGCAGCGCGCAGCGCAGGTTCAGCGCTACAGCCAGATCGAACTGCGCGAGGGTCTGCTCGGCGGCCTCGGCCGGCACCACGATGCCCACGTTGTTCACGAGGCGCGTGATGGGCCCGCCCGCCAGCGCCCGCTGCAGGGCCCGGGCCGTTTCGGCGGGGTTGGACAGGTCGGCCTGGATGCCGCCGGGCACATGATCGACCACGCGGTCGATGATGACGGGCTCGTAGCCGTCAGCGCGGCAGCGCTCGGCCGTGGCCGCACCAATGCCGGCACCGCCTCCAGTGATAAGGACGCGTTCGCGGGAAGAAGTCTCCATGGTCACTCCAGAACAATTCGGTATCTGTGCGCAGCCCGGCAACGCCCGGGCTGGCGGCATGCATCGGCCGGCAGGGCTCCGGCTACAGCAGGGTGGCGCCCAGGCGGTGGCGACCAGCGCCACGGGCAAGGCCACGGTCCTGGGGCAGGCTCAGCGGCGGGGCCACTGGCGCCGGCGTGAATGGCGGTGCTACACCGCCATGGCCTGGCTCAGCCGCGCAGGAACTGCGCCAAGGCCTCGTTGAAGGCCTCGGGCGCTTCGAGGTTGGACAGGTGGGAGGCCGGCACCTCGGCCAGGCGTGCGCCGGGAATGGCAGCCTGCATGAACCGGCCATCGGCCACGGTGGTCACCGGGTCGGCGCTGCCGGCCACGATCAGCGTGGGCACGGGGATGCGGGCAATGTCTGCGCGCAGGTCGGCACGGGCCAGCGCCTCGCAGCAGCCGGCATAGCCTTCGGGCGCGATGCCCGCGATCCAGCCCTGGGCGCGCTGCACCACAGCCGGGTGGGCCGCGCAGAACGCCTCGCTGAACCAGCGGGCGGGCGACGAAGCGGCCAGATCCGCCATGGCGGCCCGGCCCTTTTCACGCACCTGGACGGCGCGCGTCTGGTAGACCTCGGCCGTGCCGAGCTTGGCGGCGCTGTTGCACACGGCCAGGCTCAGCAGCCGCCCGGGCGCGTGCACGCCCAGCCACAGGCCGGTGAGGCCGCCCATGGAGATGCCGCAGAAATGCGCGCGTTCGATCTGGAGTGCATCCAGCAGCGCAACCACGTCGCCGCCCAGCAGGTCGAAGGTGTAGGGGCCTTCGCTCACCACGCTGCCGCCATGGCCGCGCGTGTCGTAGCGCACCACGCGGAAGTCCTTGGCGAAGTGCGCTGCCTGCGCATCCCACATTTCGAGCGTGGTGCCCAGGGAATTGGAAAAAACGAGCGCGGGCGCGCCTTGCGGCCCGTCGATGCGCACGCGCAGCCGGCCGGCCGCGGTGTCGAGAATGTCTGCTTGCACGGGAATCCTTGTTTTTTTCAGGAACGGCGGGCGGCGGCGCTCAGACGCGTTCGAGCACCACGGCGATGCCCTGGCCCACGCCGATGCACATGGTGGCCAGCGCGTAGCGGCCGCCCGTGGCGTGCAGGCGGTTCACGGCCGTGGTGGCCAGGCGTGCGCCGCTGGCCCCCAGCGGATGGCCCAGCGCGATGGCGCCGCCCCAGGCGTTCACGCGCGCATCGTCGTCGGTCAGGCCCAGCAGGCGCAGCACCGCGAGGCCCTGGGCCGCGAAGGCTTCGTTGAGCTCGATCACGTCCATTTGCGCGAGCGTGAGGCCCGTCTGTGCCAGCACCTTCTGCGTAGCCGGCGCAGGCCCGATGCCCATCACGCGGGGCGCCACGCCGGCCGTGGCCATGCCCACGATGCGGGCCCTGGGCGTGAGGTCGTACTGCGCGGCGGCGGCCTCGTTGGCCAACAGCAGCGCGCAGGCGCCGTCGTTCACGCCGCTGGCGTTGCCTGCCGTCACCGTGCCGTCCGGGCGCACCACGCCCTTGAGCCTGGCCAACGCCTCCAGGCTGGTCTCGCGCGGGTGCTCATCCTTGTCGACGACGAGGGGATCGCCCTTCTTCTGCGCAATGGTGACGGGCGTGATCTCGCGCGCCAGGTGCCCTTCCTTCTGCGCGGCCACGGCCTTGAGCTGGCTGGCCAGGGCCATGCGGTCCTGCGCCTCGCGCTCGATGTGGAAGTCGGTCGCCACGTTCTCGGCCGTCTCGGGCATGGAGTCCACGCCGTACTTTTCCTTCATGAGCTTGTTCACGAAGCGCCAGCCGATGGTGGTGTCGTACACCGCGTTGCTGCGGCTGAAGGCGCTCTCGGCCTTCGGCATCACGAAGGGCGCACGGCTCATGCTCTCCACGCCGCCCGCGATCATGAGCTGCGCCTCGCCCGCCTTGATGGCGCGCGCGGCCGTGCCCACGGCGTCCAGGCCCGAGCCGCACAGGCGGTTGATGGTGGCGCCGGGCACCTCCAGCGGCAGGCCCGCGAGCAGCGCGCTCATGCGCGCCACATTGCGGTTGTCCTCACCCGCCTGGTTGGCGCAGCCGTAGAGCACATCGGTCACGGCGGCCCAGTCCACGCCGGGGTTGCGCGCCATCAGCGCCTTGAGGGGGATGGCGCCGAGGTCATCGGCACGCACGCTCGAGAGCGCGCCGCCGTAGCGGCCGAAGGGCGTGCGGATGGCATCGCAGATGAAGGCTTGGGTCATGGGTTTTGTCTCCTCGGGTCGGGAAATGTCAGGCGGGAAGGATGGGCAGGCCGACCAGGCCCTCGAGTTCGGTGTGCGAGAGCCCTGGCACGGCGTCGATGAGGCGCAGACCCTCGGGCGTGCAGGCCAGCGTGGCCAGGTCGGTGTAGATGCGCTTGACGCAGGCAATGCCCGTGAGCGGGTAGGTGCAGCGCGGGACGATCTTGGATTGGCCCTGCTTGGTCAGCAGGTCCATCATCACCCAGGTCTGCTTGGCGCCGATGGCCAGGTCCATGGCGCCGCCCACGGCGGGAATGGCGCCAGGCTCGCCGGTGCTCCAGTTGGCGAGGTCGCCCGTGGCCGACACCTGGAACGCGCCGAGCACGCAGATGTCGAGGTGGCCGCCGCGCATCATCGCGAAGCTGTCGGCGTGGTGGAAGTAGGCGCCACCGGGCAGCAGCGTCACGGGCTGCTTGCCCGCGTTGATGAGGTCATAGTCCTCCAGCCCCGCGGCGGGCGCGGGCCCCATACCGAGGATGCCGTTCTCGCTCTGCAAGATCACCTCGCGGCCCGCGGGGATGTGGTTGGCCACCAGCGTAGGCTGGCCGATGCCCAGGTTGACGTAGGCCCCGTCAGGGATGTCCTGCGCCACGCGGCGGGCGAGTTCTTCTTTGCTTCGCTTTTGATAGCTGCTCACGATGATTCCTCTTGGACCCTGGGCCGTTATGCCGTTTTCTTGAACCCCGCGGCCTGCGTGGCCACGCGGTCGATGCGCACCAGCTTGCTCACGTGGATACCGGGGGTGACGATGGTCTCGGGGTCCAGCGCGCCGAGTTCCACCACCTCGTGCACCGTGGCGACGGTGTGCTTGGCGGCCGTGGCCATCACGGGGCCGAAGTTGCGCGCCGACATGCGGTAGGTGAGGTTGCCCCAGCGGTCGCCGCGCTCGGCCTTGATGAGCGCCACATCGCCGTGGATGGGGTACTCGAGCACGTAGTGGCGGCCGTTGATCTCGCGCGTTTCCTTGCCCTGGGCGAGCTCGGTGCCGTAGGCCGTGGGGCAGAAGAAGGCCCCGATGCCCGCGCCCGCCGCGCGCAGCCGTTCGGCGAGGTTGCCCTGGGGTACGAGTTCGAGCTCGAGCTTTCCGCTGCGGTACAGGCCGTCGAAAACCCAGCTGTCCACCTGGCGCGGAAAGCTGCAAATGATCTTGCGCACGCGCCCGGCCTGAAGCAGCGCCGCGAGGCCGGTGTCGCCGTTGCCGGCGTTGTTGTTGACCACCGTGAGGTCGCGCGCGCCCTGGGCAATGAGGCCGTCGATGAGTTCGCCGGGAATGCCCGCCGTGCCAAAGCCGCCAATGAGCACCGTGGCGCCGTCCTGCACGCCGGAAAGGGCCTCGGCCACCGAATCGGCCAGTTTGTTGATCATCGGTTGTCCTTCTGTCGATGAATGGAGTGGGCTGAAAATTTGTTCGTATTTAGAACAAATGTTCGCTAAAAGAATTATACTCAGACCTGTCATGAACGCCACCCCCACCGCTCCCGACAGCCCCAAGCCCAGCGACAGTTACGTGCAGTCCTTCGCTCGCGGCCTGGACGTGATCCGCTCGTTCAGCGCAAGCACGCCGGCCCAGACGCTCAGCGAGGTGGCCGCGCGCACGGGCCTCACGCGCGCCGGCGCACGCCGCATCCTGCTCACGCTGCAGACGCTGGGCTATGTGCAGAGCGACGGGCGGCTGTTCCAGCTCACGCCGCGCATCCTGGACCTGGGTTTCGCCTACCTGTCTTCGATGCCGATCTGGGACCTGGCCGAGCCCATGATGGAAACGCTCGTGGACCGCGTGCATGAGTCCTGCTCGGCCGCCGTGCTCGATGGACTGGACATCGTCTACGTGCTGCGCGTGCACACGCACAAGATCATGAGCACCAACCTCGGCGTGG
>JAYSFC010000072.1:0-18328 GCA_041913505.1 Acidovorax sp. | reverse complement strand
GTGCCGCGCCGCGCCGAGGGCCCCGACCTGGAGGTGATGGCGCGCTACTGCGAGCTGCACGCGCCCAAGCTGTTCGTCAGCGTGAGCGTGCTGCACAACCCCACGGGCTACAGCCTCGCGCCCGGGCGCGCGCACCAGGTGTTGCAACTGGCGCAGCGCCACGGCTTTCACGTGGTGGAGGACGACACCTACAGCCACATCGCCCCCGGCCACGCCACGCGGCTGACGGTGCTCGACGGCCTGTCGCGCAGCATCTACGTGGGCGGCTTCGCCAAGATCCTGGCGCCGGCCTGGCGCGTGGGCTACTTGGCCGCGCCCGTGGCGCTGATGGAGCGCCTGCTCGACACCAAGCTGCTGTCCACGCTGACCACGCCCTCGCTGCTGGAAAAGGCGCTGGCCCTGTGCATCGATCAGGGGCAGCTGCGCCGCCACGCCGAGCGCATGCGCCAGCGCCTGGCCCAGGCGCGCGCGCGCAGCGTGCAGCTGGCACTGGAAGCGGGCTGCACCTTCGCCGCCGAACCCAATGGCATGTTCGGCTGGGTCGACACCGGGGCGGACACCGACGCGCTGGCCCAGCGCATGCTGGACGAAGGCTACCTGCTCGCGCCCGGCGCGCTGTTCCACGCCAGCCGCCAGCCCAGCACGCTGATGCGCATCAACTTCTCGACCACGCAGGATGCGCAGTTCTGGCGCGTGTTCCAGCGCGTGCGCGCGCAAACGCTGGAGAAGGTGCAAAAAAGATAGCTGTCAGCGCAAACCCGGAAAGGGGTTTGGCCGATCTTCCCTCGAAGGCGGCGCCGTATCAGTCCGCGGACGCGCCGGGCCGCTCCACCTGCAGGTCGCAGAGCACCCGCAACAGCGCCCGGTTCACGCTCTCCAGGTTCAGCCCGTGCGCCTCGCACAGGTCGCGCACGACCTTGGCGTCGTCGCCCTCCAGGGCCTGCGCCATTTCCAGGCTGGGTGCGTAGGGGCCGGTGCGCAGCACCACGGCATTGACGATGCGCTCGGACAGCGGCAGGCGGCGCAGGATGGTGCCCAGCGGCTCGTTCAGCAGGTCATCGAGCTGCGAGAACAGGCCCGCGAGGTAGACCTCGCGGCGCAGGTCGTGCTCGATGCCGGCCTCGATGAGGCGCTCCGTGAGCCGGGCGCGCACCACCATCGCCTCACGGATGGGCTGCAGGTTGGGGTCGGTGCTCGCGTGCGGCAACTGGTCCGAGAGCCAGCGCTTGAGCGATCCGTAGCCCATCATCACCAGCCCGCGGCGCAGCGAGTCCACGCCCGTGCGCAGGCCCAGCGCGGCCGAATTGGTGTAGACCATGAAGCGGTAGGCCAGCAGCGGCTCCTCGCCCAGGATGTGCTCGAAGGCCTCCAGCGACTGCTCGGCGTCGATGGCCTTCATGAGCTTGAGCACGCTGCTGTGCGAGGGCTGCAGCTGCTGGTGGCGCAGGCCGTAGAGCACGTCCTCGGCGGGCCAGCCGGCGACGGCCACCGCACGGTGCGCGTCCAGGCAGTGCGAGGCGAGCGCCAGGCTCGGCAGGTTCTCGTACATCTGCCCGTCGAGCACGGGGCTCGGACGCGGTGCGGGCGCCGTGGCGCGCTGGGCGGTGCCGGACTGCAGCGCAGCCACCGCTTCCTGAGCGGACAGGCTCAGCAGGCTGTTGTCGAAGCAGGCCGCCACATCGGGGTCGGGCAGGTGGGCCAGGTCGCCGCGCCACACGAGCTTGAGGCCACGCTGGTGCGCGGCCTGCACGCGCGCGTAGATCGCCGAGTCGGACAACCAGTCGCCGCGCACCTCGATCCAGGGGCTGCCGCGCGGCGCATGTTCGAGCAGGTGGTAGAGCAGCTGGTGCGACTGGGCCGAGATCAGCAGCGGCGGCGAGCTCGCGGACCACAGCTCCTGCAGCGTGCGCAGCAGGTGGGGGGCATCCACGGCGGTGGCGGGATCGTCCTGCACGTAAAGCTGCACGCCCGCCAGGCGGCGGGCGGCGTTCCAGAGCGGGCGGTAGCCCAGGGTGAGGCTGCCGAGGACGGATTGGACCATGGAGGCCGGTGGGTCAGCTAATGAAATTGAACAGGGACAGCTTTTGCACCTGGGCGTAGGACTTGAGGGCGGCCTCGTAGCCCACCTGGGCGTTCTGGAAGTCCGAAATGCCCTTGATCATATCGAGATCCTCGGCGCGCGAGCGGTCGGCTTCGAGCTGGACGGAGCGGTTGCCCTGGTCGCCCGCGATGCGGTCCGCGCGGTTGAGCAGCTCGCCCGCGTAGCCGCGCATGTTGTGGATGCGCTCCAGGCCCGCGTCGATATTGGCCAGCGCCTGGCCCACGGCCTGGGTGGCGGCGTTGTTGTTCGCGGCGCCGCCGATGCCCTTGATGGCGCTGTCCAGCGTGCTGAACATGCTGGCGCTGGCCGACAGCGTGACCGTGTCGCCCGGCGCGGGGGAGAACACCGTGGTCCCGGTGACGGGGTCCTTGGTGGCCAGGGCGCTGATGCTGAAGCCGAGCGTGGCGCCACCGGGGTCGGTGATGTTCACGGCGATGCTGGAGGCCTTGTCCGGTGCGATGTTGTTCACCGTCTGCGGGCCCGGCGACACGTAGGCCGGGTTGGTGCTGGTGATGTCGTAGGTGGCGTTGTAGGTGCCGTCGGGGTTGGGGGTCACGCCCGAGAAGGCCACGCTGTAGGTGTAGGGCGTGGCGGGTGGCGCGGGCGGAACGGTCGGCGCGGGCTTCTGCAACTGCTGCGGATTGGTCACCGTCACCGCGCTGGTGGTGAACTGGCGGCCATTGAGCGCGTAGGCCGGGTTGGGGCTGGTGTTGGAGATCGCGGCCTCGAACACGCCATCGCGCTGCGGGTTGAACATGAAGGTGGCGTGCCCGTCCAGCGTCGATGCGATCGACGTACCCGTGCTGGCGTTCTGCCCCGGCTGGCCGTTGAAGAGATAGTCCGGGCTGCCGGACAGCGGGCCGAGGAAGGCGGTGAGCTGGCTGCCCAGCGCTCCCAGCAGCGGCACGCCGTTGGTGTCCTTGCGGTTGGCGATGTCGGTGAGCTGCTCGCGCAGGCTCTGCAGTTGGTTGGCGATGGTCTTGCGGTCCTCCGCCTTGAGGGTGCCGCTGCCCGCGTTCACCACGAGCTCGCGCATAGCCTGCACCACGTTCACCGCGTCGCCCAGCGTCGACTCGGCTTGGGCGATGGCGTTGCGCTGCGTGTCGAGCGCGCGCTGCTCGGTCTGGATGCGGCTGATGCGGGTGAGCGCGCGCTCGGCCTGCGCGGCGGCCACGGGGTCGTCGCTGGCGCGCACCACGCGCTTGCCCGAGGTGAGGTTCTCCTGCAGGT
Organism: Acidovorax sp.; assembly: GCA_041913505.1. GTDB lineage: Bacteria > Pseudomonadota > Gammaproteobacteria > Burkholderiales > Burkholderiaceae_C > JAYSFC01. Next base: position 14,997 of record JAYSFC010000072.1, on the reverse strand, counting down.
TCGACAGCGTGGTCTGGCGCTGGCTCAGGTTGCGGATCGAACTGTCGTACATGTTGGCCGTGGCCAGGCGCTGGATGGTGTTGCTGCTCATATCGGACTCCGTGTTCAGCGGCTGACGGTCTGGATCAGGGTGTCGAAGATGTTCTGCGCGATCTGGAGCATTTTGGCCGAAGCCTGGTAGGCCTGCTGGTACTGGATGAGCTTGGCCGCCTCTTCGTCGAGGTTCACGCCCGAGACGGCCGTGCGGTCGCGCTCCAGATTGTCGGCGATGGTGGAGGACAGGTTGGCCGCGTACTGCGCGCTCTGCACGCGCGTGCCTACCTGGGCCATCGCGCCGGCCCAGCCGTCCTGCATGGTGGCGTTGTCGAACATCGGCACGTCGCGCAGGTTCATCAGGGCCTGGGCGTTGCCGGCGTTGCGCGTGTAGGCATCACCGTATTGCGGGTCGAGCGCGTTGCCGATTTTGACCGTGTCGCCGCTCTTGGGTGTGCCCTGCAGCGTGATGGACCAGCCGTCGATGTTGATCGCCTGGCCCGAGGTGAACCCGTAGGTTCCGGGCGGCGCGGGAGGCGAGGGCAGTGGTGCGATGGGCGTGGGCGGGTTGGTGGAGATATCCACGGGTGTGCCTGTGGCGCCGGCGATGGTGAAGCCGCCCGCGCCGTTGAATTTCAGGGTGACGCTGGCGCCGATCGCCGGCGGCGTGAGTGCTGGAATCCCCGTGGCCTTGAGGCCCACCAACTGCAGTGTGCCGCCGTTGGACGTGCCCATGGCGGCATTGACCGGGTTCGCCGCCGCGAGGTCGCGCGGCGAGTACACGAGCGACTGGATGTTGGCCGCGGAGCTGGCGAAGGGCTTGAACAGAATGCGCTCGCCCGTGACCGGCGCGAGGGCGGGGTTCGTAAGGTCGAACTTGAGCCCGTCGATGCTGTTCAGCGCGGGGTCGTTCAGCGTGGAGAACGCCGTGGTCTTGCCGTCCGACAGGCGCACCACCTGGCCCGCGGGCGGGGTGGCGAAGCGCACCTCATAGTCCGAAACGGCGAACTTCGTCGGGTCGATGAACGTGACCTGCGCCAGGCCCGTGTTGGCCGGGTTGCTGGTGGAGCCGATGGCGCTCGCGGGCACCGAGAACAGGTCCTTGCCCTTCTGGCCGCCGAGCGTGAGCCCCAGCTTGTTCTGGGCGTTCATCGTCATGCCGATGGCCTGCGCCATGCGGCCCAGCAGGTTGCGGCCCTCGCTCAGGTCGTTGTTGGTGAAGCGCAACAGGCCCGCGACCTCGCCGCCGCCGAGCATGTCTTCGCTCAACTCCACGGGCGCGCTGCCCGCGCGGTTGAAGAACAGCCGCAGTTGGCCGCTCTGGGGAAACAGCTTGGTTTCGGCGACCGATACCGCCGTGGCCGTCGTGCCCAGCACGAGCGGCTGGCTGCCGCCCACGAACAGGCCCACCGTGCCATCGTCGGCGGGCACCTGGGTGGTCTGGATGTACCGGTTGAGGTCGCGGATCAACTGGTCGCGCTGGTCCAGCAGGTCGTTAGGCGTCTGGCCGTTGCCGCGCGCGCGGGCGATCTGCTCGTTCACGCCCGCGATGCTCGTGGCCAGGTCGTTGATCTTGACCACGTCGTTCTTGAGCTGCTCGTTGACGGTGTACTGGATCTCGCCGATTTGCTCGGCTGCCGAGCGCATGCGGCCCGCCGTCTCGTTCATGCGCGTGAGCGCCACGGTGCGGGCCGTGAGGTCGGTGGGCGAGCTCACCACGTCGGAGAGCGACCTCATCATGTCGGTGATGGCCGTGCCCAGGCCGCTCTTGCCGCCGCTGAAGACGTCCTGCAGCTGGTTCAGCTTGTCCGACCGCGCCTTGTCCGCCGCCTGCGTCGAGCCCGCCATGGCCGACTGGCGCGTGAGCAGCTCGTTGTAATTGCGCAGGATGGTCTGCACCGCCACGCCTTGGCCGATGTAGCCGCCGCCCGTGTACTGGCCCTGCACGGTGACGAGCTGCGCGGACTGGCGCGAATAGCCGGGCGTGTTGACGTTGGCGATGTTGTGGCCCGTGGTCTGCAGGGCCACCTGGTTGGTGAGGAGGGCGCGGGCGCCGACGTTGAGAAGGCTCATGGTTCAGGGGCTCCGGGTTTCAGGCCTGCGTGCCGCCCGCCTGGGCGAAGGCCGGCGGGCGTGCCACGGCCTGCGTGCTCTGGATGGCGCGGCTGAGCTTGGCGGCGTACTGCGGGTCGGTGGCATAGCCCGCCTTCTGCAGCTCGGTGGCGTAGGCGAGGGCTGAGCCGGTCTTGCCGCGCGCTTTCTCGTAGCGCGGGTTGTCGTTGATGAGGCGCGCGTAGTCGCGGAAGGATTCCTCGTACGAGCCATAGGCGCGGAACCGGGCCGTGACCTTGCGCGGCGCGCCGTTCACGTACTCGGTTGTGGTCACCTCGGCGACCTTGCCTGTCCAGTCCTTGCTGGCCTTGATGCCGAACAGGTTGAACGCGCTGCTGCCGTCCTTGTTGCGGATCTCGCTCTTGCCCCAGCCCGTCTCGTGGCCGGCCTGGCCCAGCATGAAGGCGGCGGGGATGCCGCTGTCCTGCGCCACGCGGTCGGCCGCGGCGCGGTGGTGCTGCACGAAGGCGTCGCGGCCCTTGGGGGACGGGGTGGTGGAGCCCGTGGCCCCGGCGGAGCCGGCGGTGGCGCCCGCAGCGCCCAGGCGCCGCGTGGCGTCCAGGCTCAGCGTGGAGGGCACGGAAAACTGCATGTCCCCGTCCGTGGATGCGGCGCCGCCCATCTGGCGCGTGAGCTGGCGTTGGATGGCTTCGGACAGCCCGCCGGGCAGGCCCGACATCTGTACCGACAGCTGTTGGTCGAACAGGTCGTTCGCCAGGTTGCCCTCCGAGCCGTCGAGCAGGCCCGACTTCATCGTTGCCTCGCGCATGCTCTTGATCATCTCGCGCATGAACAGCGATTCGAACTGCTTGGCCGCCTCGCGCGCGGCCTGCGGGCCGTCCTTGCCGGCCTGCACCTTGAGCGCGTTGAGGGAGCGGCCGTCCACCGCGAGCGCGTTCGATGCGGCGGTGCTGCCGGCCAGGGAGGAGGCGGACAGGGACGGGGTGTAGGCCATGTCAGATCACCTCCAGCTCGGCGTTGAGCGCGCCCGCAGCCTTGATCGCCTGCAGGATGGCCAGCAGGTCCTGCGGCGTGGCGCCCAGCGTGTTGAGCGCGCGCACCACGTCGGCCAGCTGCGGCGAGGGCGGCAGGTTCATGATGACCCCGGGGTCCTGCTTGACCTGGATGTCGCTCTTTTGCGCCACCACGGTCTGGCCCTGCGAGAACGGCGCGGGCTGGCTGATCACGGGCGTGGTGCTGATGGTGATGGACAGGTTGCCGTGGGCGATCGCGCAGGGGCCCAGCGTCACGGCCTGGTTCAGCACGATGGAGCCGGTGCGCGCGTTGATGACCACCTTGGCCGCCGGCGTGGAGTCGGGCAGGGCCAGCTCCTCGAGTTCGGCGATGAAGTTCACGCGCCCGCCCGGGTCCTGCGGCGCGCGCACCTGCACCGTGCGCGCGTCCAGCGCCGTGGCCGTGCCCTGGCCGGAGCGGGCGTTGATGGCGTTGGCCACCTTGCGCGCGGTCTGGAAGTCGGAGGCGTTGAGCCCCAGCGTGATCGTGTCGCCATCGTGCAGCGGCGTGGGCACGGCGCGCTCCACCTGCGCGCCTTCGGGCACGCGGCCCGCGCTCAGGTGGTTGATCTGCACCTTGCTGCCACCGGCCGCTGCGCCCGCGCCGCCCACGACGACGTTGCCCTGGGCCAGCGCGTAGATCTCGCCGTCGGCGCCGCGCAGCGGCGTGGCGATGAGCGTGCCGCCCTTGAGCGACTTGGCGTTGCCCATCGAGGACACATTCACGTCGATGGACTGGCCCGGCTGCGCGAACGCGGGCAGCTGGGCCGTGACGATCACCGTGGCCACGTTCTTGAGCTGCAGCTGCGAGGCCGTGCCCGGCGGCAGGCTGATGCCCATCTGCTGCAGGTAGTTCTGCAGCGCCTGGGTGGTGATGGGCATCTGCGTGGTCTGGTCGCCCGTGCCGTCGAGCCCGACGACCAGGCCATAGCCCGTAAGCTGGTTGCTGCGCACGCCTTGCACGGCGGCCACTTCCTTGATGCGCAGGGCCTGGGCGGGCAGGGCGGCGCACAGCAGCGAAAGCAGGGCGGCCAGCCAGGCCAGGCGCCGGATCGACAGGGCGGGCAGAATGTTCATGCGCCCGATTGTGGGTCGCGCCGCCTGGGCGGTATCGGGGGAAAAGACGCCGAATTGGCCGCTATTCGGGCGATCTGGCCGGGGGGCGAACGCGGCGCGGGCAGCTACCGAAAAGATAGCTGCCCGCGCAGTGTGGAAAGGCGTTGGAGCCTAGAACGGCGTGAACGAGTTGAAGGCCCGTGCCAGCCACCCCATGGCCTGGGCCTCGCTCTGCGCGCCGCGCCCGCGCGACTCGATGCGCACGTTGGACACCTGGGTGGAGCTGATGACGCTGCCCGGCTGCAGGGCGCGCGGGTCCACGGTGCCGGAAAAGCGCAGCACGTCCACGTTCTGGTTCACGCCGATCTGCTTTTCGCCGGTCACCACCAGGTGGCCGTTGGGCAGCACGTCCACCACCGTGGTGGTGATGGCGCCCGTGAAGGTGTTGGTGCTTTCCGTGCCGCCCTTGCCCGAGAACGAGTTGTCGGAGGCGGCGCCCAGCGTGCTCTTGCCCGAGAGGTTGCCCGAGATCAGCGGCAGCGCGGTGATGCTGCCGCTGGCCTTGGAGCTGCGGTCCACGGTGGAGGTGGACTTCTGGCTGGCCGAGACGTTCTCGACGATCTGGATGGTCACAATGTCGCCCACCAGGCGCGCGCGCCGGTCCTCGAAGGCGGGGCGGTAGCTGGCCGCGTGGAACAGGCTACCCGTCGCGGGCCCCTGGTGGCGCGGCAGCGCGTTGATCGCAGGCGGCGTGGTGGGCAGCACGTCCACGGGCGGCGGCGGATTGATGGAGGCGCAGCCCGCCGCGAGCAGCGAGAGCGGGGCAAGGGCGGCCAGGCGCGGGAGGCTCGTCATGGCGCGGCTCCTCACAGCTGGGCCAGCTTGGCCAGCATCTGGTCGCTGGTCTGGATGGCCTTGGAGTTCATCTCGTAGGCGCGCTGGGTCTGGATCATGGTGACCAATTCTTCCACCACGTTCACATTCGATGTTTCAAGGAAGCCCTGCTTGACGTAGCCCAGGCCGTTGGTGCCGGGCGTGCCCTGCTGGGGCTGGCCCGAGGCTGCCGATTCCTTGTACATGTTCTGCCCCACGGGCTCCAGGCCGGCCGGGTTGATGAAGTTGGCCATGGCCAGGTTGCCGATCTGCTGCGGGGCCGTGTTGCCCGGCACGAGGGCGGACACCACGCCATCGGCGCTGATGCTCACGCGCGTGGCATTGGCGGGCACGGTGATGCCGTTGGCGATGGGCAGGCCGCTGGAGGTGACGAGCCGGCCCTGCGCATCGACCTGGAACGAGCCGTCGCGCGTGTAGCCGATGGTGCCGTCGGGCAGGTTCACCTCGAAGAAGCCGTTGCCGTTGATGGCCACGTCCAGGCTGTTGTTCGACTGCTGCAGGCTGCCCTGCGTGAAGTTGCGGCTCGTGGCCACGGTGCGCACGCCCAGGCCCAGGTGCAGGCCCGTGGGCAACTGGTTCTGCTCGGTGGTTTGCGAGCCGACCTGGCGCAGGTTCTGGTAGATCAGGTCCTCGAACACCGCGTTGTTGCGCTTGTAGCCGTTGGTGGAGACGTTGGCCAGGTTGTGCGATATCACGTCCAGCTGGGTCTGCTGGGCGCTCATGCCGGTCTTGGCGATCCACAGGGAATTGATCATTTCCTTTTCTCCTTAGCCATTCATGCTCAGCAGCTGGCTGGCGGTCTTGTCGTTGGTCTCTGCGGTCTGCAGCAGGCGCATCTGGGCCTCGAACTGGCGCGAGGCGGCGATCATGCCGACCATGCTCTCGACCGCATTCACGTTCGAGCCTTCGAGCGCGCCCGAGAGCATGCGCGCGTTGGCGTCGTTGGGTAGGGGGTCGCCCGAGGCGGTGCGAAACAGCCCGTCGTCGCCGCGCTTGAACGGGTCGTCCTGCGTGGGCGTGGCCAGCTTGATGCGGCCCACGGCCGCGGCGGGCTGGCCTGGAACCTTGGCGGTGATGGTGCCGTCGGCGCCCAGCGAGAGGTCGGCGCCGGGCTGCACGTCGATGGGCGCGCCGCCGTCCGACAGCAGCGTGAGGCCCGTGCTCGTGACGAGCTGGCCCGCGGGCGAGATCTGGAACGAGCCGTTGCGCGTGTAGGCCTCGGTGCCGTCCAGGCCCTGCACCGCGAACCAGGCGTTGCCCGAGGGCATGGCGTCGAGGTTGCGGCCCGTACGCTGCACGGGGCCGGGTGTCTGCACGTGGCCCGAGGTGGCTTCGAGCGCGAACACACGCGTGGTGGAGCCGTCGCCCTGGATGGGCACCGAGCGGAAGGTGGACATTTCCGCGCGAAAGCCGTTGGTGGAGACGTTCGCCAGGTTGTTGGACAGCACCGCCTGCCGGTGGGCGGCGGCGCTGGCGCCCGTCATGGAGGTGTAGATGATGCGGTCCATTGCGTGGCTCCGGGTTCAGTTCGGCAGGGCGTCAGCGCAGGTTCACCAGCGTGGACATCACCTGGTCCTGCGTCTTGATGGTCTGCGCATTGGCCTGGTAGGCGCGCTGCGCGGTCATCATGTTGACGAGCTCGGCCGTGAGGTCCACGTTCGAATCTTCGAGGGCGCCCGAGCGCAGCGCGCCGAAGGCGCCGTCGGTGGGCGCGCCCATGGTGGGCTGGCCCGAGGCGTAGGTCTCGGCCCAGTTGTTGTTGCCGATGTCGGCCAGGCCCTGGGTGTTGCGAAAGCTCGCCAGCGCGAGCTGCCCCTCGGCGCGGGTCACGCCGTTGGAATAGCTCGTCATGATCGTGCCGTCGTTGCCGATGTTGATGCCGGTGAGCTGGCCGGCCGTGTAGCCGTCCTGCGTGAGGTTGGACACGGCGAACTTGGTGCCGAACTGGGTGACGCTGTTGAGGTCGAGCGCGACCGGGAACGGGCCGGGCGCGCCGCTTGCGGGGGGGGGGCTGTTGGGGTTGGCAGGACTGGGGTTGACTTGCAGATTCAGCCCGAACCCCGTGGCCGGTGGCGTGGCGACGGGGGCCGTGATCTTGCCGGTGCCGTCGAAGGTGATGGTGCCGATGCCTGGTGCTGGCTGCGCGGTCGTATCCAGCGAGGTATAGACGTTCCACGTATTGGGGGTTGCCGTCTTTTCGAAATACAGGCTCACCGCGGTGGCCACGCCCTGGCTGTCGTACACGTTGATCGACGTGCCGTAGGTCGAGCGCGGCGTGGGGGGGGTGGTGGTGGCCGCGGCCGGCGTCCGCGCGTCGAGGTTGAACGCGGCCGTGATGGTCTTGGTCGGCTTGGCCTGGATCGGCGCGCCCGTGGGAAACACGAGGGGCACGGGGCTGCTCGCGGTGCGCTTGCCCGTCGTGGGGTCGACGGGGTAACCCAACACCTTGCCATTGCTGTTGGTGACGACGTTGCCCTGTTTGTCGAGCTTGAAATTGCCCGCGCGCGTGTAGGCGTAGCTGCCGTCGGGCTGCAGGATCTTGAAGAAGCCGTTGCCGTTGATGGCCACGTCCATGTTGTTGCCGGTGACGGTGATGTTGCCCTGCGTGAACTGCTGGGCGATGTCATCCACCTGTACGCCAATGCCGGCATTGCCCGAGCCCGATGTGCCGATGGCGTTGGCCACCATCTCGGCAAATTCTGCGCGCGACGACTTGAAACCCACGGTGCCCGAGTTGGCGATGTTGTGGCCGATCACGTCCAGGTTCTTGCTGGCGGCGTTCAGGCCCGAGAGGCCTTGCTGGAAACCCATGGTTTTCTCCTTGTCGGTTTAAAGAACGGCGCGGACGTCCGTGTACTTGACGGTGCCGCCGGTATCGAGGCTGAGCGTGAGCGCGCCCGCGCTGGTGCCCGTGCCCACCACCTTGGACTGCATGAGGTTGGTGGCTGTCACGGCGCCGTCCTTGTTCGTCGCGGTCACGCGAAAGCTCAGCGTGCTCTTGTCGCCCGTGTAGCCGCTGGCGTCCCAGGTGAAGTCGTGGCGGCCCTGCTCCTGCGCGCCCAGGTCTTGCGCATGGACCACCTGCCCGCCGGGCGTGATGACCTCGACCTTCACGGCCGTGGCGGCGCCGGCCAGCTCGAAGGCGCCCTGCGCCGCGCCGCCGGTGTAGCTGAGCTTGGAGCCCTCGGTGAGCACCGAGCGGCCGATCATGGCCGTGCCCTGCAGCGACTGCATGGCCGCGAACTGGTTGGCCATGGTCTGCATGGTGAGGTTGAGCTGCTGTATGCCCGTCACGGTGTTGATCTGCGCCATCTGCGAGGTCATTTGCGCGTTGTCCATGGGGTTCATGGGGTCTTGGTTGCTCAGCTGCGCCACGAGCAGCTTGAGGAACCGGTCCTGCGCGGCGTTGGGGTCGGTGGCCGAGTCGGGCTTGGTCGCCGTGCTGGTCTTGCCCGCGTCGAGCGCACTGGTGTCGATGGGTGTGATGAACATGGCGATGAACCTTTATTGCCCCATTTGCAGGGTCTTGAGCAGCAGCGACTTGGCCGTGTTCATGACCTCGACATTGTTCTGGTACGAGCGCGAGGCGGAGATCATGTTGACCATCTCCTCCACCGCGTTCACGTTCGAGTGGCTGACGTAGCCCTCGGCGTCGGCCGACGGGTGCGAGGGGTCGAACACCCGCTTGCCCGGCGCCTGGCTTTCCTGGATGGTGCTCACGCGCACGCCGGCCGAGCTGTCGGCGCCCATGGGCGTGGTCTGGAACACCACCTGGCGCGCTTTGTAGGCCTGCCCGTCGGGGCCGGCCACGGCATCGACGTTGGCCAGGTTGCTGGCCACCACGTTGAGGCGCTGCGACTGCGCGCTGATGGCGCTGCCAGAGACGTTGAAGATCGAGAACATCGACATGGCGGGTCGCTCCGTGCTTCTTTACTGGCCCTGGATGGCGCTCAGCATGGTTTTGGCGTTGCCGTTGATGAAGCGCAGCGTGGCCTCGTAGCGCACGGCGTTGTCCACGAAGTTGGCGCGCTCGCGGTCCAGGTCCACGGTGTTGTTGTCCAGGCTGGGCTGGGTCTGCACCGAATAGCCCAGCGTGCTGGTGTTGCCCCCCGTACCCGTCTGGGCCGCGGGCAGAGGAATGTGCTGCGGGTGGCTCGCGCCATCGGTGCCGAGCTTTTGCACCAGGGCGGAGCCGCCGTCGGTGGCCGCGCGCAGCGCATCGGCGAACTTGAAGTCGCGCGCCACGTAGCCGGGGGTATCGGCGTTGGCAATGTTGCTCGCGATGGCGCGCTGGCGCTCGGCGCGCAGTTGCAGTGCGTTGCCGTGAAGGTCCAGTGTTTGCGTCAATTTGTCGAGCATGGGTCTCGTCCTGGGGTGTCTGGCTGCCGGGCGCACAGGGCTTGCGGCGTGGACCGATTATGGAAACCGCCCCCATTTCCTAAAGCGCGAAGAACGCGGGTTTGGGGGCTCAGTTCCGGGCACCGCCATGCTGCCTGCGGCCCTACATTGATGGCGTTGGAATGGCCCGCAGGAGGCTTCGCATGACCCGTGTTTTTCGATCCTTCTTCTCCGCGTGCATCGCGCTCGCGGGAGGGCTGGCCTTGCCGGTCCACGCCCAGGCCGTGGGTGACCCCATGACCGAGATTGGCCCGCTCACGCAGCGCTGGCTCGACGACACGCTGCAGCACGCCCAGGCTGGCGGTGCGGCCCTGCGCATGGAGGTGAGCGTGGGCGCGCTGGATGCGCGCCTGCGCCTGGCGCCCTGCGCGCGCGTGGAGCCCTACCTGCCCGCCGGCACCCGCCTGTGGGGGCGCACGCGCCTGGGCCTGCGCTGCGCCGAGGGGCCTACGCCGTGGAACGTGTTCCTGCCCGTGACCATCAAGGCCTGGGGCCCAGCGTGGGTGCTTGCCGTCAACGTGGCGCCGGGCGCCGTGCTGACGGCCGCCGACGCCACGCAGGCCGAGGTGGACTGGGCGGCCGAGAACGCGCCCATCATGGCCCGGCCCGAGGCGTGGGTGGGTCAGGTGGCTGCGCGCCAGTTGCTCGCCGGCCAGGCATTGCGCCAGTCCATGGTGCGCCCGCCCCAGCTGTTCCGCGCGGGCGCCCAGGTGCGCGTGGTGGCCCAGGGGCCCGGCTATGCGGTGACTTCGGCGGGCCAGGCGCTCAGCGCGGGCTCCGCAGGGCAAAGTGTGCGCGTGCGCATGGATAATGGCCGTGTAATAGGGGGAACTGTTGCTGAGGACGGGACGGTGGACATCCCCTTGTAAACCCAAAATGCCAAAAAAGACCTAAAGTCTCGGGTCCACGGGCCGAAAACACTGACACGTAGGCCCCATTCGCTGGGGACAGTGGAGAGAGCCATGAAGATAGGTCAACACCCGGATATCGCGAATGCGCTGGCGCAGTCGGGGTCTGCCAAACAGCAGGCCAAGGCCGCCGCGCCCGCTGCGCAGGCTGCCACCCAGGGCGCTGCGGCGGCGAGCGTCGGTGTGCCTGTCACCTTCTCGAACACGGCGCGCGGACTGGATGCGGCATCGCGCGGACTCAGCGACTTCGATGCGGGCAAGGTCAAGGCCGTGCGGACTGCCATCAGCAACGGCACCTTCACCGTCGATGCCGAAGCCATCGCGGACAAGCTCCTCGCCAACGCCCAGGAAGTGATGTCGCGCTCGCGCGGCTGATGGGGCCTGAACGTCTACATCGCTCTTTTCCTGCTTAACCTCCTCTATTTCCCTTCTGATCGCGCGCCCCGATGACCCTGGAACAGATCCTCGCCGGCGCCGAAGAAAAAGCCCAGGCGGCAGCCGATGCGCTGCTGGCCACCGATGCCGTGGCGCTCGAGCGCTGCAGCACCTTGCTGCGCGCATCGGCACTGGAGCTGGCGCAGGCCGTTGAACAGGCTGGGGCACAGGCGCTGCCTGCCGCCTTGGCGGCGCGGGTGCGTGCGCTGGGCGAGCAGCTCTCCCTGGTGCGCGAGCAACTGGCGCGCGTGGCCGCCTTGGCTGACCGCCGGGCTGCCTCGGTACTGCCGCCCGCCGACGCGTCCACCTACGGCGGATCCAACGGCACGGCCCCCCGCATCTACCGCGCAGCGGGCTGATTTACTTCCAAAAATATAGCAATTAACCTCCAGTGGGTAAGCACTGGAGGCCGCTTTGATGGATTTTTCCGCGCAGGCGCCTTAGTGTGCGCGCATCTTGGCGCGCAGGCGCGCGATCGCCTGGCTGTGCAGCTGGCACACACGCGATTCGGTCACGCCGAGCACGGCGGCGATTTCCTTGAGGTTCATGTCGTGCTCGTAGTACATGCCCATGATGTGCTGCTCGCGCTCGGGCAGCCCTTGGATTGCCGCGACGAGCGACGCGCGCAGGCGCTGGTCGCGCAGCAGGGCCAGCGGGTCCGAGCCGTTGTCAGCCACGTGGCGTTCGAGAAAGCCTTCCTCTTCGTCCTGGCCGTGGGTCATGTCCTCGAGGTAGACGAGCTGCGTGCCGCGCACCTTGCCCAGCAGGCTCTGGTAGTCGGCCAGGCCCAGGCCGAGTTCGTCGGCGATCTCGGATTCGAGCGGGCTGCGCCCCAGGCGGTGTTCCAGCCGGTGCACTGCCTGCTCGATCTCCTTCTGGCTCTTGCGCGAGCTGCGGCTCATCCAGTCGCCCTCGCGCAGCTCATCGAGCATGGCGCCACGGATGCGCTGGGTGGCGAAGGTTTCGAACTGCACGCCCTGCGCCGCCTCATAGCGCGACAGGGCTTCTGCCAGGCCGATCATGCCTACCTGGATCAGGTCGTCCAGCTCCACATTGGGTGGCAGCTTGGCGATCATGTGGTGCGCGATGCGCCGCACCAGCGGTACATGCTGGCGGATCAGCGCATCACGGTCGAGCTGGCCTTTGGCGGTGTACATCACGGATCAGTGGCTCCGAACAAAATGCGCGGGTGCCAGGGTAGCGCCAGGATACAACGGCAGGACTGCCGCGTCGGCCATGGTGCCCGCGTTCTCCAGCAGTTGCAAGGCCAGACGCTGCAGGTCCTGGGGGTTTTCCGCATCCACGACCAGGCCGTGCTGCGTCAGGCCCAGATGTTCGGCGGCGCAGCGCTGCAGGGTTTCGATCTGGGCGTGCGCCCGCCGGGCCTGGGCCGACTCGCGGCCGCGCACCACGGCGCAGACCTGGCTCGGCAGCCCTGCGTGCAGCGCCAGGTGCTTGAGCTGCCGGTAGGTCTGCTGCGTGCCTGCGGTGCCGGGTGCCGTGATGATCAGCGGCGTGATGCTGTGCGATGGCAGCAGCGGGCTGAGCCATTCCACGGGGGCGTGCAGCACCGCCAGCGCATAGGCGCGGAAGTGGGGCTGCAGCTGTGCCAGCGGCGGCAGTCCGCCCGCCTGCGCGGCGGCGGCGAGCCGGTGCAGGCCCAGGGCCGATGGCAGCACGGCGATGGATGAGGCTGCGCTGTGCCAGTCGGGCCCGGGGGTCTCTGACCAGGCGTCCTGTTCCAGCAGCTGTTCGAGTCCGGGCGCGGCCTCGCTCTCCGGGGTGCAGCCGTCGAGCACGACCACGGGGTAGCCCAGGCGCTGCAGGTGCGCGCACAGGTGCCACAGTGTCTCGAGGCCGAGCGCATCGGGCACGCCCGCGACGGCCGCGAAGCGCAGTTCGGTTTCGGGCGCGCTGTGCAGCAGGCTCGCGCCCTGGTGCATGCCGCGCTCAAGCATGGGCCAGCCCCCGGTCCGCGCCCTGCGAGAAGAAGAAGTTCAGCTCCACGGCCTTGGGGTCGAAGGCCGACTTGGCGGGCGCGCGCATCGACTGCTGGATGAGTTGGTGCGCGTTGGCGGCTTCCCAGTCTTCGGGTACGCGCTGGCCGTTGGTCACTCCGCGCAGCAGCGTCTGGTGGCGAATGGCCGCGTCGATGGCTGGGCCGAGCTTCACGGCCTCGTCCACCTTGGTGAGGATGGCCTGCTGTGGCCCTTCGGTCTTGAAAGCGCCGAGCACGTCGTCCAGCGTGTCGCCATGGCTGCCCGCGTTCAGCACGAGCAGGCGCTGCACGCCGGGCAGGTCCAGCACGTCGAGCATGTCGCGCTTGCGCGGGTCGCGCGGCGCCACGCCTGTGGTGTCGATGAGCACCATCTTCTTGCCGCCCAGCAGGCCCAGCAGGTCTTCCAGCGCAGCGCGGTCGTGCGCGAGGTGGGCCACCACGCCGAGCATGCGGCCGAAGCTGCGCAGCTGCTCGTGCGCACCCACGCGGTAGGTGTCCAGCGTGATCAGGCCCACGCTGCCGGGGCCGTACTGGCGCGCGCACAGCGCGGCGAGCTTGGCCGTGGTGGTGGTTTTGCCCACGCCCGTGGCGCCCACGAGCGCGAAGATGCCGCCTTCTTCGTACAGCGGGCGGTCTTGCGCGTCGGTCTTGAGGTTGCGCTCGAGCACATCCATGAGCCAGCGCACGGCGTCGGCGGCCGAGAGGTCCTCGGGCAGGCGCTCGAGCACGGCGCGGGCCAGCGCGGGCGAGTAGCCGGCACGGATCAGCTTGAGCATGAGGTTGGACTGGATCGGGTTCTGCCGCGCCTGGCCCAGCCAGGCGAGGGTGTTGAAGCGGTCCTCGATGAGCTCCTTCATGGCCTGCAGCTCGTTCATCAGCCCTTGCTGGTTCATGGCTGGTGCGGCGGGCTCGGCACGGCGGCGCGGCTCGGCGGGCAGGTCCATTGGGATGCTGCGCAGCGGGTTGTGGCGCGCCACGGCGGGGAAGGTGGGGGTGGCGACGGTGCGCTCACGTTCCCGCTCGGGGGCGAAGTCGCGGGCGCGCTCCGCGAACGTGGGTTGCGCCATGGAGCGCTGCGGGGCGGCCGCCGGGGCGGGCATGGCGGGGGCCGGCGCAGGCGAGCCATGGAGGGCCTCGTGGCGGCGGCGCAGCATGCGCTCGCGCACGTAGTCCTGGAAGGACAGCGTGCTCATGGCGAGCTGCTCGGTATCGGATTCGATGCCGCGGCGGGCGGCCGAGGGTTGGGGCGGCGCCCGCAGGGGGCGCTCGGCGGGGCGGCGCATGTCCTCGCTGGCGGTGCGGGCCTGGAGGGCGGATTGCTGCGGCGCATGCGTCGCACCGCCCTGCTCCAGCGAGCTCAGCGTGTCCTCGGCGGTGGCCACCACCTCCACGCCGTTGGCGGTGGGGCGGTTGGACAGGATCAAGGTGCCTTCGCCAAAGGCCAGGCGGGCCTTGGCCAGGGCCTCACGCGACGTGGCGGCGTGGAAGCGTTTGATGTTCATGCTGCACCTTTAAGGATGGGGCCGATGCGAATGGTGTGGGTCTCAGGGATCTCGCTGTGCGCGAGCACCTGCAGCCGTGGCGCGACGCGGCGCACCAGGCGGGAAATGGCGTTGCGGATGGCATCGGGCACGAGCAGGCAGGCTGGCATGCCCATTTCTTCCTGCTTGAGGGCCACCTCGGCGGCCTTCTGGGTCAGCAGGTCGGCCACGCCGGGGTCGAGCGATGGGCCGGCGGCGTTGCCCAGGGCCTGCACAAGCAGGCGCTCCAGGCCGGGTTCGATGGCGATCACGCTGAGTTCGCGGGTCGGGCCGTAGATCTGCTGCACGATCGCGGGCGACAGCGCGATGCGCACGCGGCGCGCCAGCTCCACGGGGTCGCCGATGGTGGCGGCATGTTCGGCCAGCGTCTCGATGATGGTGCGGATGTCGCGGATGTGCACGGACTCTTCCAGCAGCAGCTGCAGCACTTTCTGGAACGTTGCGATCGACACCATCTTGGGAACCACTTCTTCGATGAGCTTGGGGGCCAGCTTGGACACATGCTCCACGAGTTGTTGCGTCTCAGTGCGCGAGAGGAGCTTGGCGGCCTGCACTTGCATCAAGTGTGACAAATGGGTCGCCATCACGGTCTCGGAATCAACGACGGT
>JAYSFC010000071.1:0-18386 GCA_041913505.1 Acidovorax sp. | reverse complement strand
GCACGGGCCACACCATCCTGGAGCGCTATGGCATGAGCGAGACCATCATGCTCACATCGAACCCCTACGCGGCCGATGCGCGCCATGGCGGGCAGGACGAGCGGCGCGGCTCCACCGTGGGTTTCCCGCTGCCGGGCGTGGGTCTGCGCGTGGTGGACGATGCGGGCAAAGCCCTGCCCGTGGGCGAGATCGGCAACATCCAGGTCAAGGGCCCCAACGTGTTCAAGGGCTACTGGCGCATGCCCGAGAAGACCAAGGAAGAGTTCAGCGCCGACGGCTGGTTCAAGACCGGCGACGTGGGCAAGGTGGACGAGCGCGGCTACGTGAGCATCGTGGGCCGCAGCAAGGACCTGATCATCAGCGGCGGCTACAACGTGTACCCCGCCGAGATCGAGGGCTACATCAACGAGATGCCCGGCGTGGCCGAGAGCGCCCTGGTGGGTGTGCCGCACCCCGATTTTGGCGAGGTGGGCGTGGCCGTGGTCATCCCCAAGCCTGGTGCCAAGCTCGACGGCGATGCGATCGTCGCGCAGCTCAAGAGCCAGTTGGCCAACTTCAAGATTCCCAAGCGCTGCTTCATCACCACCGAGCTGCCGCGTAACACCATGGGCAAAGTGCAGAAGAACCTGCTGCGCGAGCAGCACAAGGGCTTGTTCGCGTGACCAGCCTGCTGATCGCCAACGGCAACGTCCTGGATGTTCACGCGCTGGCGCTGCGCGCCGGTCATTCGGTGCTGGTGCAGGACGGGCGCATCGCCGCCGTGGGAACGCAACTGCAGGTGCCTGAGGGCGCGCAGGTGATCGACGCCACGGGCCTCACGGTGATGCCTGGGTTGATCGACTGCCACGTGCATGTGGTGGCCTCTTCGTTCAACTTGGGCAGTGTCGCCAAGTTGCCCACCGTCTTCACCATGCTGCGCGCGCTGCCCATCATGCGGGGTATGCTGGAGCGCGGCTTTACCACGGTGCGTGACGCTGGTGGGGCCGACTGGTCGCTGGCTGAGGCCGTGCGCACGGGCCTGGTGCAGGGCCCGCGCATCTTCCCATCGGGCAAGGCGCTGTCGCAGACCGGCGGGCATGGCGATATGCGTCCGCGCAGCGATGAGCTGGAGCCCTGCGGCTGCACGCACAAGCTGGGCCACCTCGCGCGCGTGGTCGATGGCGTGGACGCCTGCCGCCTCGCGGTGCGCGAGGAGATCATGAAGGGTGCCTCGCAGATCAAGGTCATGGCCTCGGGCGGAGTGGCATCGCCCAACGACCCGATCGGGAACATCGGCTACTCCGAGGCGGAACTGCTCGCCATTGTCGAGGAGGCGGCCAACGCCAACACCTACGTGCTGGCCCATGCCTACACGCCACGCGCCATCGCGCGGGCCGTGCGCTGCGGCGTGCGCACCATCGAGCACGGCAACCTCGTCGACGCGCCCACGGCGGAGCTCATGGCCGAACGGGGCGCCTACATGGTGCCCACGCTCATCACCTACGAAGGCCTGGCCAACGAGGGCGAGCGCTACGGCCTGCCTGCCGCCTCTGTCGCCAAGATCGATGCCGTGCGCAGCCAGGGCCAGCGGGCCATCGAGATCCTCGCCCGTGCCGGGGTGAAGATGGGGATGGGCTCCGACCTGCTGGGCGAGACCCATTACCTGCAGTCGGGCGAGCTGCGCCTGCGCGCCGAGATCCTGGGCAACGGCCCCGTGCTGCAGCAGGCCACGCTGGTGGGCGCCGAGATCCTCGGTCAGCAGGGCCAACTCGGCGAGGTGACGCCCGGCGCCATCGCCGACTTGCTGCTTGTAGAGGGCAATCCCCTTGCCGACATTGCCTGTCTGCTGGGCCAGGGCGAGCACATCCGCGCCATCGTCAAGGATGGCCAGATGTACAAGGGCGCTGCCTGACAGCCAGCGCCGCCCGCCGCCAGGCTCAGCGCAGCACCAGCACGGGAATGTGCGAGTGCGTCAGTACGTGCTGCGTCTCGCTGCCCAGCAGCAGGCGCTTGATGCCCTTGCGGCCGTGCGAAGCCATTACGATCAGGTCGCACTTGTGCTTCTTGGCCGCAGAGATCACGGCCTCGGCCACGAGGTCGGATTTGGCGATCACTGCCTTCACGTTCACGCCCTCTTCAGAGCCCTGGGCCTTGACCTTCTCGACCAGGGCTTGGGCGTCATCGGCCCACTGTTGTTCGATGCGCTTGATATCGGCCAGATCGACCGGCATCCCACCTTCGAAGTAGCTGCGCGGATAGCGTGGAACCACCTTGAGGGCCACAACCTGCGCTCCCGCGAGGGCTGCCAGGGACAAACCGCTTTGCACGGCCTTATCGGAAAGAGGGGACCCATCGGTGGCGATCAGGATGCGCTTGTACATGTGGACTCTCCTTGTGTGTGGTTCGATAGCGTACAGCTTAGGCGGGATCATCTTGGCAGCCTTGATCCATGTCAACGTGCATGCCATGCTTTGCGGATAGGCTCAAATCATGTCCCATCACCCTTCTGAACCGCCCCCTGCGGCATCGGTGGCAGGCCCGTTGCCGGCTGCGGGGTCCGCGGCCCTGCTGGATGATCCGCAGGAGTGGGGCTCTTTTGGACGACCTGTGGGTGGGGAGGGGCAGAGTGCCGGGGCCTGGGATTCGCAGGTGGTGCTCGATGGCATGCACTGCGCGGCCTGTGCGCTCACCATCGAAGAAGCGCTGCGGTCCGTGCCCGGCGTGGAACGCGCCGAGGTAAGCGCCGCCGCGCGCCGCGCGCGCGTGGTCTGGCGGCCTGCGCAGGTGCTGCCCTCGCAGTGGATGGCTGCCGTGCAGAGGGCTGGCTACCAGGCCTTGCCGGCCATGGATGCGCTCGCGCGTGAGCGGCGCCAAGCTGAAAATCGCAAGGCCCTGTGGCGCTGGCTCGTTGCGGGCTTTTGCATGATGCAGGTCATGATGTATGCGTGGCCCGCTTACGTGGCCCAGCCGGGCGACCTATCGCTTGAGATGGAGACGCTGTTGCGCTGGGCTTCATGGGTCATCTCGGTACCTGTGGTGTTGTTCGCCTGCGGCCCTTTTTTCAGCAATGCGCTGCGCGACATCCGGCTTCGGCGCGTGAGCATGGACTTGCCCGTGGCGTTGGGCATGCTGATCACCTTTGTGGTCAGCACGGCGGGTACGTTCGATCCCGCAGGGCTGTTTGGTCGCGAGGTCTATTTCGACTCGCTCACGATGTTTGTCTTCTTCCTGCTCACGGGTCGCTGGCTTGAACTGCGTCTGCGCGACCGCACGGCGGGCGCGCTGGAGGCCGTGATGAACCGCCTGCCCGACAGTGTGGAGCGCCGCGCGGCAGATGGCGGTTTCGCCCGTGTGGCCGTGCGCCGCCTCGCCGTGGGCGACGTGGTGCGAGTACTGCCCGGCGAGGCGTTTCCCGCCGACGGCTGCATCGTGCGCGGTGATACCCAGGTGGACGAAGCATTGCTCACAGGCGAGTCGACTCCCGTGGCGCGCGCCGAGGGCAGCCAGGTCACAGCGGGTAGCTATAACCTGCAGTCGGCTGTGGAGGTGCTGGTGCAGGGCGTGGGCGGCGGTACGCGCTTCGCGCAGATCGTGGCGCTCATGGAGAGCGCGTCATTGCAAAAGCCCCGGCTGGCCCAGCTTGCGGACCGGATTGCGCGTCCTTTCCTGGTGGGTGTGCTCATCGCGGCCGCTCTGGCTGCTGCCTGGTGGTGGCCCACTGATCCGGGCCATGCGCTCATGGTGGCGGTGGCCGTGCTCATCGTGACCTGCCCCTGCGCCCTGTCGCTGGCCACGCCCGTGGCCATGCTCACGGCTGCGGGTACGCTGGCGCGCCATGGCGTGCTGGTGCGCAATCTGCAGGGATTGGAGGCTCTGGCAGCTGTCGATACCCTGGTGTTCGACAAGACTGGCACACTCACGCGCGATGGCATGGCTGTGCAGACTGTGCAGCCCGCGCCTGGCGTGGATGCCGAGGCGGCGCTCGCCTGGGCCGCCGCGCTGGCGCACCAGTCGATCCATCCAGTGTCGCGGGCCGTGGCTGCTGCGGGTCATGGTGGGGTGCTCGGACGGGGGCGCCACGTGAGTGTGGAGGATGTGCAGGAACTGGCGGGGCAGGGCCTCGTCGGTACGCTGAAAGAGGAGGGCGCTGCAGAGCGTCGGCTGCGACTGGGCTCAACTCACTATGCCGGTGCCACTGCAGCGGATGGGAGTGGGCCGCTGGTCGTCCTGTCTGAGGAGCGCGGAGGTGCGCTGCATGAGCTGGCGCGCTTCGAGCTGCGGGAGGATGTGAGGCCCGAGGCGGCGGCTGTCGTGCAGCAGCTGCAGCGGGAGGGGGTGCGGGTCCTGCTGCTCTCGGGAGATCGGCCCGCCGCAGTGCAGCGCGTGGCAGCGCAGGCAGGTATCACTGAATCCCACGGCGATTGCACGCCAAGTGACAAGCTTGAACGCATGCAAGCCGCCCAGGCCCAGGGGCGCCATGTGGCGATGGTGGGCGATGGCCTCAACGACGGGCCTGTGCTCGCAGGGGCCCATGTGTCGTTTGCCTTCGGCAAGGCCGTGCCGCTTGCGCAGTCTCGTTCGGACTTCGTCGTGCTGGGCGAGCAGTTGACCCTGGTGCCCCAAGCCCTGTTGCTGGCGCGCCGAACGCTGCGCGTCGTGCGGCAGAACCTCTGGTGGGCTGCGTGCTACAACGCGCTCACTGTGCCGCTGGCGGTGATGGGCTGGATGCCCGCCTGGCTTGCGGGGCTGGGCATGGCGGCAAGTTCGCTGCTCGTGGTGCTCAACGCGGCGCGCCTGGCACGTGCGCTGCCCGATGTGTCTTTGCCGGCCGGAGGGCACGCTCCCGCGGCGCCTGCGCAACCTGTTCTGGAGATGGCCTGATGGACATCCTGTATTTGCTGATCCCTTTGTCTGTGGCGCTGGTGCTCGTGATCCTGGGGGCCCTGTGGTGGGCCGTGCACCGGGGGCAGTTCGATAGTGTCGAACAGGAGGGGGAACGTATTTTGAGAGACGGTTGACGTGTGTCAACGCTGATTTGCCTTGGCTCAATAACACTTTCGCTGCAATCAAAGAGGTGCCCGATGGATTCTCCAAGTACAAATGCTGCGCACTACAACGACACTGTCGTGCGTCAGTTTTCTATCATGGCCGTGGTATGGGGGGTGGTTGGCATGCTGGTGGGCGTATTTATCGCTGCCCAGCTCGCATGGCCCGAGCTCAACTTCGGCATTCCCTGGCTTAGCTATGGCCGTTTGCGTCCCTTGCATACCAATGCGGTGATCTTCGCCTTTGGCGGTTGCGCGTTGTTTGCCACGAGCTACTACGTGGTGCAGCGCACAGGCCAAGTCCGTCTTTTCGCGGGGCCGCTGGCCTCGTTCACGTTCTGGGGCTGGCAGGCGGTCATCGTGGCTGCCGCTATCAGCCTGCCGCTGGGCTATACCCAGGGCAAGGAATATGCTGAATTGGAGTGGCCTATCGATCTGCTGATCGCAGTGGTCTGGGTGTCTTATGCCATCGTGTTCTTCGGCACCGTCGGCATTCGCAAGGTTCGGCATATCTACGTGGCCAACTGGTTCTTCGGCGCGTTCATCATCGCCGTGGCCTTGCTGCACATCGTCAACAGTGCTGCTATCCCAGCGGGCTTCATGAAGAGCTACTCGGCCTATGCGGGTGTGCAGGACGCCATGGTGCAATGGTGGTACGGTCATAACGCAGTGGGCTTCTTCCTTACGGCAGGCTTCCTGGGCATGATGTACTACTTCATCCCCAAGCAGGCCGGCCGCCCGGTGTACAGCTATCGCCTGTCCATCGTCCACTTCTGGGCCCTGATCTTCACGTACATGTGGGCGGGTCCTCACCACCTGCACTACACCGCACTGCCCGACTGGACGCAATCGGTGGGCATGGTGTTCTCGCTGATTCTGCTGGCTCCCAGCTGGGGCGGCATGATCAACGGCATCATGACGCTGTCGGGTGCCTGGCACAAGCTGCGTGACGATCCCATCCTGCGCTTCCTGATCGTGTCGCTGTCGTTCTACGGCATGTCCACGTTCGAAGGCCCGATGATGTCCATCAAGACCGTCAACGCGCTGTCGCACTACACCGATTGGACCGTGGGCCACGTGCACTCCGGCGCCCTGGGTTGGGTGGGCCTGATCACCATGGGTTCGCTGTACTACCTGGTGCCGCGCCTGTTCGGCCGCGAGAAGATGCACTCCATCAAGGCCATCGAGCTGCACTTCTGGCTGGCCACCATCGGCATCGTGCTGTACATCGCCGCCATGTGGATTGCCGGCGTCATGCAGGGTCTGATGTGGCGCGCCGTCAACGCCGACGGCACGCTGACCTACACCTTTGTCGAGAGCGTCAAGGCGACCTATCCCTTCTACGTGATCCGCGTGCTGGGCGGCCTGCTGTACCTGACCGGCATGATCATCATGGCCTGGAACGTCTGGATGACGGCGATTTCCGGGCGCTCGGTCAAGGTGGCCATCCCCGCCGTCAAGCCTTCCCACGCCTGAGATAGCGAGGAAACATTCATGTCACAGAATACCCGCGAAGCAACCGGCTTCAGCCACGAGAAGATCGAGACCAACAACTTCCTGATGATCGTCCTCATCGTCCTGGTGGTGGCGGTCGGCGGTCTGGTCGAGATCGTGCCCTTGTTCTTCCAGCGTTCCACGACCGAGCCGGTCAAGGGCGTGGAGCCTTACGCTGCACTGCCATTGATGGGGCGCGACATCTACCTGCGCGAAGGCTGCTACAACTGCCACTCGCAGATGATCCGTCCCTTCCGCGCCGAGACGCTGCGCTACGGCCACTACTCCGTCGCCGGCGAGTTCGTCTACGACCACCCCTTCCAGTGGGGCAGCAAGCGCACCGGTCCGGACCTGCACCGCGTGGGCGGCAAGTACAGCGACGAATGGCATCGCATCCACCTCAACAACCCGCGTGACGTGGTGCCCGAGTCCAATATGCCTGCCTATCCCTGGCTGGAGAAGAACCAGGTCGATGCCTCGGCCGTCGCTCCGCGCATGAAGGCGCTGCGCACCGTGGGCGTGCCCTACACCGATGAGCAAATCGCTGCCGCCGCTGGCGAGGTCAAGGGCAAGACCGAAATGGAGGCGCTCATTGCCTACCTGCAGGTGATGGGTCGCGCCCTCAAGTAAGACCCGGGAGGCCATCATGGACGTCACCACGATGCGCATCGTCGTCACGCTGCTCTCGTTTGGCTGCTTTGTCGGCATCGCCCTCTGGGCCTATGCACGCAGCAACCGGGAGCGGTTTGAAGAGGCCGCGCAGCTTCCTTTCGAACAAGACTGACCACTACCAGAATGAGAACAAACCATGAGTGATTTCACCAGCAATTTCTGGTCGTTGTACGTGGCCGGAATCACCGTCGTAGGCATCATTGCCTGCCTGCTTCTGCTCATCATCACGGCACGCAAGAAGGTCGAGGCGACCGCCGACAACACCACGGGCCACGTCTGGGACGAAGACCTGACGGAGATGAACAACCCCATGCCCCGTTGGTGGATGTGGCTGTTCGTCATCACCATCGTCTTCGGTCTGTCCTACCTTGCTGCCTACCCGGGCCTGGGCAGGTTTGCAGGCCAGCTGGGTTGGACCCAGCTGAGCCAGTACCAAGCCGAAGTGAACAAGGCCAATGCCGAACTCGAGCCCCTGTATGCGCGTTTCGCGAGCATGAAGCCCGAGGAAATGGCGGGTGATGCCCAGGCCATGGCGATTGGCGAGCGTCTGTTCATGAACAACTGTGCGCAGTGCCATGGTTCGGATGCCCGTGGCAGCAAGGGTTTCCCGAACCTCACAGACGGTGACTGGCTGCATGGCGGCACGCCCGACAAGATCCATGAAACGATTACCAAGGGCCGCATTGGTGCCATGCCGCCCATGGCGGCGGCAGTGGGCTCGCCCGAGGACGTGCGCAACCTCGCGCAGTACGTGTTGAGCCTTTCGGGCAGTCCGCACGATTCACTGCGCGCCTCGCTGGGCAAGTCCAAGTTCATGGCCTGCGCAGCCTGCCACGGCATGGATGGCAAAGGCAACCAGGCGCTCGGTGCTCCTAACCTGACCGACGATATCTGGCTGCACGGCTGGGGTGAGGCTGCTGTCATCGCCATGATCAACAACGGCAAAACCAACCAGATGCCGGCGCAAGAGGGTAAGCTTACCGATGCGCAGATCAACGTGCTGACGGCCTACGTTTGGGGCCTGTCGAACAAGCCGGGCGCAGCCCGCTGAAGAACCGAGGCGGTGCTGCGGCACCGCCTTTTTGCGTTTCATCTCTACCCTAGAAGCGAAGATTGCCCATGACGCCCCCCGATGGGAAACCCCGCAAGGTCATCCCGATTTCCCCTGCAGCATCTTCGGCCGAGGGTGAAATAGGCTCGTTCTACGAATCCCAGAAGAAAATCTACCCGCGCTCCATCAGCGGTGTGTTCGCGCGGTGGCGCTGGGCGCTGGTATTTTTGACACAGATCGTGTTCTACGGCTTGCCGTGGTTTGAGTGGGGGCAGCGCCAAATGGTGCTGTTCGATCTGGAGGCGCGGCGCTTCTATCTTTTCGGCTTGGTGCTGTACCCGCAGGATTTCATCTATCTCACGGGACTGCTCATCATCTCGGCACTGTCGCTGTTCCTGTTCACGGCCGTGGCGGGGCGGTTGTGGTGTGGCTTCGCTTGCCCGCAGACGGTGTACACCGAGATCTTCATGTGGATCGAGCACAAGGTCGAGGGAGACCGCAGTGCCCGCATGCGGCTGGACAACAGTGGCTGGACCTTCGAGAAGGTCTGGAAGAAAACGGCCAAGCAAATCATCTGGGTGGCCGTGGCGCTGTGGACTGGCTTCACCTTTGTGGGCTACTTTGTGCCCATTCGCGAACTGGGCTCTGAGCTGCTGGCTTTCCAGGGCGGTTGGCAGATTTTCTGGGTGTTCTTCTACGGTTTTGCGACCTATGGCAACGCGGGCTATATGCGCGAGCAGGTCTGCAAGTACATGTGCCCATATGCGCGCTTTCAGAGCGCGATGTTCGACAAGGACACGCTGGTCGTGAGTTACGACCCCGCACGCGGCGAGCCGCGCGGCCCGCGCAACAAGAGCATCGACCACAAGGCCCAGGGGTTGGGTGATTGCATCGACTGCACGCTGTGTGTGCAGGTCTGCCCCACAGGCATCGACATCCGCAACGGCCTGCAGTACGAATGTATCGGCTGTGGACTGTGCGTGGACGCGTGCAACACCGTCATGGACAAGATGAAGTATCCGCAAGGCCTCATCCGGTTCTCGACGCAGAATGGTGTGGCCAACCGTTGGACCCAAATGCAGATGTTGCGGCGTGTGCTGCGTCCGCGGGTGCTCATTTACACCTGTGTGCTGGCAGCGGTCTGCGTTGCCATGCTCGCCAGCCTGGTCGCACGCACGCCACTCAAGGTGGATGTGGTGCGTGACCGCGCGGCGCTCTCGCGCATCGTGGCGGGCGGCAAACTCGAGAACGTGTACCGCCTGCAGATCATGAATGCGACCGAGGCACCGCAGCGCTATCGCATCACCGCCCATGGGCTTGAAGGTCTTGAGGTTGCGTCGGATGCCGAATTCGAGATCGAGCCCGCACAGGCGCGCTGGGTAGCTGTGCGCCTGCAGATCCCCTATGGCTCGGCGCCTGCCGGTTCCCATGTGGTGCACTTCGACATCGAGGCACAGGGCTCTGCGTCCGCGCGTGTGACTGAGAAGTCAGTGTTCCTCGTGCCCCGTTGACGCGGGCGCCATCGACCTAACCCCGCGATGCCTTGACCGTGCACCGTGTTTTCGAGAGAAACTTGCCTATGTCCGCTATGTCTCCTGCCGCTCCAGCCACCGCCAAGCCCTGGTGGAAGTTCGGCCATGTCTGGATGCTGATCGCCGGGCCGGCCATCGTCGTGGTGGCGGGCTTCGTAACGCTGTGGCTGGCCATCCGTCAGCCAGATCCGGTCATAGCGGAGGACTATTACCGCCGTGGCGTTGAGATCAACCAAACCCTTTCTCATCCGGAGAAGAGCTTGGTGCCTGCCATCATTGGTAGAAACCATGCCGTGACGCCGGTGGAGGACCAAGGCCGCGCGCGCTAAGATGGTTTTAGGCGGCTCGCGAAGTTGGACATTCAGATCCGCCGTGCTCTAGGAGGCTTTCGTATGTGGACACAGCGCTTGATGTGGATTGCCTGGCCCGCGTTCTTGATGGCGGGTGTGATGGAGATGGTGGTATTCGCCTTGGTGGATCCCGAAGGCCTGCACTGGTTTGGTCAGCCTCTGGCCTTGTCGCGGCAAGGCGTCTATACCGTGGCGTTTTTTGTTTTCTGGGGGATCGCGATGGTCTCCAGCGCCCTCACCACCATGCTGGCCATGTCGCCGTTTGAGCTCAACCGCTGCCCCGTTCCTCCGGGCGAACGGCCTGATGACTGCCGCAAAGTATCGGGCACTTGCCAGTAGCGGTCACGCGGGGCGCAAAGCCCTGAGCGCGTGGAACTGCTGCAGCCTGCAGTGGGTCAGTGGCAGGCTTGCTGGTTGTTCACGAGGCGCCTGAGTGCCTCGGTATCAAGGATCTTGACATGGCGCTGCTTGACTTCGACAGTGCCTTCCTCGACGAATTTCGAGAAAGTGCGGCTCACGGTTTCCAACTTGAGCCCAAGGTAGCTGCCGATTTCCTCACGGGTCATGCGCAGCACGAGTTCCGACTGCGAAAATCCGCGCGCATGCAGGCGTTGCACTAGGTTGAGCAGGAACGCGGCCAAGCGTTCCTCGGCGCGCATGCTGCCCAGTAGGAGCATGACGCCGTGCTCCCGCACGATCTCGCGGCTCATGATCTTGTGCACATGGTGCTGTAGCGCGTTGACCTCGCGCGACAGCTCTTCGAGGCGGTCGAAGGGCATCACGCAGACCTCTGCATCTTCCAGCGCCACGGCATCGCAGGTATGGTGATCGTTCACGATGCCGTCGAGACCGATGATTTCTCCCGCCATTTGAAAGCCGGTCACCTGGTCGCGCCCGTCTTCGGTCGCCACGCATGTCTTGAAGAAGCCCGTGCGGATGGCGTAGAGCGAAGTGAAGGCTTCGCCATTGCGAAAGAGCGTGCCGCCGCGCTTGATCTTGCGGCGCGTTGCAACGATTTCATCGACCCGCTGCAGTTGCTGCTCATTCAGGCCCATGGGCATGCAGAGTTCGCGCAGGTTGCAATTCGAGCAGGCGACTTTGATGGTGGTTTGCAGATTCATGACGGCAAGGACCTGTTCATGGTCCCGAGCATGTCGTTTCTTATTTCGAGATCCCGCGATTGTGGGCGTGCTCGGGAATGGATGATATCTGTCAAATTGTCCCAGGAATCCTGTAGGCGATGATTGATCAACGTCAAGGACGGCCAGGCCATGGTAGGGCACATTAGCCTTGCACGCAAGGAACCCTCTCCATGACCGCTGTCACCCCCGAATTGTTGCGCCGTTTCGACGTGCCTGGACCCCGCTACACCTCCTATCCCACCGCGGATCGATTTGTGGAGGCATTCGGGCAGGAAGACTATGCCCTGGCTCTGCAGCAGCGCAAGATCGGTTCGGCGGCCAATGCGTTGCCCTTGTCGCTGTATGTACATATCCCGTTCTGCGAGTCGCTCTGCTACTACTGCGCATGCAACAAGATCATCACGAAGCACCATGAGCGGGCTGATGTGTATTTGCGGTATTTAAGCCGTGAGATCGATCTGCATACGGCCCATTGCGGGCTGGGTCAGGTGGTCAGTCAGTTGCATTTTGGGGGCGGTACGCCCACTTTCCTTTCGGACGATGAGTTGCGCGCGCTCATGGCCATGCTGCGGCGAAGCTTCTCGCTGGCACCGGGGGGGGAATATTCAATCGAGGTCGACCCGCGCACCGTCACAGCCGATCGTCTCGCGCTGCTGGCCGAACTCGGATTCAACCGCCTGAGCTTCGGGGTACAGGATTTCGATCCTGAGGTGCAGAAGGCGGTGCACCGCATCCAGCCGGCCCAACAGGTTTTCGATCTGGTTGCGTCCGCGCGTGCGCTGGGGTTCGATTCAGTGAACGTGGATCTGATCTACGGCCTGCCCCGCCAGACCCCCGAGTCGTTCGATCGTACGCTGGCGCAGGTGGCCGAGCTGCGCCCTGACCGCATTGCCCTGTACGCATACGCCCACCTCCCCGAGCGCTTCAAGCCCCAGCGGCGCATCATTTCCGCGGAGTTGCCCAGTGCCTCGGCCAAGGTGGCCATGCTGGCGCGCTCGCTTGATGCATTCATGGGTGCGGGCTATGTATATGTGGGTATGGACCATTTTGCGTTGCCCGAGGACGCCCTGGCCGTGGCCAAGCGTCAGGGGCGGCTGCACCGCAATTTCCAGGGCTACAGCACCCAGCCCGACTGTGACCTTATTGGCCTGGGTGTGTCTGCGATCGGCCGTGTCGGAGCTACCTACAGCCAGAACGCCAAAACGCTCGATGAATATTACGACTTCATCGACCAAGGGCGCCTGCCCGTGGTGCGCGGGTTGGCGCTGACACGCGACGACCTCGTGCGTCGCGCGGTCATCATGGCGCTGATGTGTCAGGGTGAACTCCTGTTCGAGCCCATGGAGCAGGCCTGGCTGATCGACTTCCGCCGTTATTTCGAACACGAACTGGGGATTCTGCGGGATATGGAGGAGCAGGGGCTCGTGCGCGTGAGTGATGAGGGCATCGAGGTCACTTCCTTGGGCTGGTTCTTCGTGCGCGGCGTGGCCATGGTGTTCGACCGTTATCTTCAAGCGGATCGCAATCGAGCCCGGTTCTCGCGCATCATCTGAGGCGGGGCCGGTACCTTTCATGACGGCTGCATTTGCCTGGGCGGCATTGCTCATGGGGCTTGCGGGGGGGCCCCACTGTTTGGCTATGTGCGCTGCGCCGTGTAGCGCGGTCGCAGGCGCTGACCCGGCGTCCGCCGAACCCGCACCGCAGGCGGTGCATTGGGTGCCCCGTTCTTCCATCGGCCGTTCAGGTCGCCAGGTCCTGTTTCATGCGGGGCGTCTCCTGGGCTATGCGCTCGCTGGTGGGCTTGCAGCCATCGCCATGGAAAGCCTGGCCTGGGCCACCCAGCAGGCGTGGTCATTGCGCCCCGTGTGGACGCTGGCCCATGTGGCGGTGCTGGCATGGGGGCTCATGATGATGGCGCAGGCGCGCCAGCCTGCCTGGGTCGAAAACGCTGGCCGCGCTGCCTGGCGCCGAGTGCAGCCGCTTGTGGCCGCTCCGGGCGGTGTGTTCGCGGCGGGCTTTTTCTGGGCGCTTATGCCTTGTGGCCTGCTGTATTCCGCGCTGCTGGTGGCGGCTCTTAGCAACGGTTCGCTGCAGGGGGCATTGTCGATGGCATGCTTTGCCGTGGGCAGTGGGCTGTGGCTCGTGGCGGGCCCGCTGGCATGGCGGCAATTGCGCTCGCGCCTGAACGTCTGGCGCGCGAGTTGGGGGACCCGGCTGGCAGGTCTCATGCTTTTCGGTATTGCCGCTTGGGCGCTGTGGATGGATTTGGTCTACAAGCCTTCGCTCTGGTGCCGCTAGCTGGCGTCTGCCCCCCGCGCAGGGCCGGACGCTGTTGTGCGGCCGCACCGGTGTCAATCGTGAGTGTTCCGCGCCCGCGGAAGTGGTGATAATCCTTAGCGTTGTCGGCCCCTTCCAGCGAAGAGTCGCTTTCTTGCGCGCACGAAGTGAACACATCCATCCTCATTGATATCAGCCAGTTGCGCGTTGGCATGTATATCCAGCTCAACATGGGTTGGATGAATCATCCTTTCCCTGTTAGCAGTTTCCGTGTTGCATCGCCTGAGCAAATTGCCACCCTGCGCGCGCTGAACCTGAGTCAGGTTCGCTACATTCCCTCCAAAAGCGATCCGTCGCTGGCGGATTTGCCGCTTGATGAGCCCGTGCGGGCTGCCGGTACCGCTGTGCCGCAGAGTGGGCAGTCCGCCATGCCTCCTGAGGAGTTGTTGGTGCGGCAGCGCCGGCTGGCGCTCGAAATCCAGGTGCAGGGATTGGAAGCCTGCGAACGTCGTTTTGGCGAGGCAACACGTGGCTATCTGGAAATTGCAGAAACCGTGGATGGACAGCCGGACCAGGCCCGTGAACTGAGCGACAGGCTGGTGGCGGGGTGCGTGGACGACTTGTTGACCAATGGCGACTCGGTGATCCGCCTGCTGTCTGAAGACGTCGGCGTGCGCAGTGCGCAGCATCCTGTCAATGTGATGGTGTTGTGCCTGCTTCTGGGCAAGGCGCAGGGGATGCAGGGCCCCGCCTTGAAGGAGCTGGGCGTGGCCGCGCTGCTGCACGACCTGGGCAAATTGGCCTTGCCACCCCAGGTGGCCGAACCCCATGGACACCTGTCGGCAGCCGAAATGGCGCAGTACCAGAGCCACGTTGGTGAATCCGTAGTGCGGGCGGAACGCATGGGGTTACCGGTGTCGGTGGTGACGGCTATTGCACAGCACCACGAATGGGCGGATGGGGCGGGTTTTCCCCTTCGGCTGCTGGGTGGTGACCTGGGCCGTATCGGGCAAATTTTGGCCTTGGTCAACCATTACGACCGCCTGTGCAACCCTGCGCATGGCCGCGAGGCCCTGACGCCGCACGAGGCGCTGTCGGTCATGTTTGCCCAGCACAAGGCGCGGTTCGACTCCGTCATCCTTGGGGCATTTATTCGCATGATGGGGGTATATCCACCAGGCTCGATCGTGCAGCTCGGGAACGATCGCTATGCAATCGTGGTATCTGTCAACTCATCACGGCCGCTGCGGCCCCGTGTCGTGGTGCATGACCCGAGCATCCCGAAGGAACAGGCACTGGTTCTCGACCTCGAGAGTACGCCGGCGCTTGGCATTCGCCGCAGCCTGCGGCCGTCGCAACTGCCGCGCGAGGCGCTGGATTACCTGTCGCCGCGCCAGCGGGTGTGCTACTTCTTCGAGCGGGCCGTGAGCCTCGTGGGACAAGAGGTGGGCGCGTGATGCTCGGCCCATTCGAACCGGGCTGGCGGGTTGCGCTCGATGCGCTGCTTGAGGCCGTGTGGCTGGTGGACGAGGCGTCGCTCTCCATCGTGCTAGCCAATCGCGCCGCGGGGCGGCTCACGGGGTTGGAGCCCGAGGACATGGTGGGCCTTTCGATGCAGCGCCTCGCTGCCACGCCACAGGATCAGGTGCTGTGGAGTGAGGACGGCGCAGCAGCGCGTGACGGAGCGCAATTCCGCACCGGTGTGCTGCGCCGCGATGGCGTGCTCGTGCCCGTAGAGCAGCGCGTGCAGCGCGTTGCGACGCCGTCGGGCGGTGCCATGCTCCTGGTTGCGATGGTGGATCGCACCGAGCAGGAAGCCAGCGAGCGAGAGCTCGAAACCTTGCTGTCGGAATTGCGGGCCACACTCGATTCTGCAGCCGATGGCATGCTGGTGTGCGGCATGGACGGCCGTGTGCGTGCGTTCAATCAGCGGCTGGTCACGCTTTGGAACATGCCCCGCGCGCTGCTCGTGCGGCGCGATGACGAGGCCGTGCAGCAGCACATGCTGGCCCAGGTCCAAGAGCCGCAAACTTACCAGGCGCGGCTCGACGCGATTGCGCGCGACCCCATGCTCGAGAGCACCGACATCCTCACGCTGCGCGCGGGCACCGTGATCGAGCGGCGTTCCGTCCCGCAGCTGAGCCGAGGCCTGCCCGTGGGGCGTGTGTTCTCGTTCCGCGATATCACGCGCCAAGCCGAAACCCAGGCCGGGCTGCGCTTGGCGGCGCGCGTGTTCGAGTCGAGCCTGGATGCGATCTTCATCGCCGACAGCCATCACCGCATCATGCGCATGAATCCGGGCTGCGAGCGGCTTGTGGGCCAGTCGGGCACGTCGCTCATCGGCAATTTGGCGGCGTCGCTGTTCGGTGGCAGCGCCGAGCCCGGCTTCATGGATCCGGTGCTGGCCGGCTGGGAGCGTGAAGGCTTTTGGGAGGGTGAGCTGTGGCTACCCCGCGAAGCCGGCGCCTACTGTGCCGTTCACCTGTCATGGGTGGCGCTGCGCGACGACGCCGGCCGCATTGCCCAGAGCATTGGCTTCATGCGCGATCTCACGCTCCAGCATGCGGCGCAAAAGCGTATCGAGGAGCTGGCGTTCAGCGATGTGCTCACGGGGCTTCCCAACCGCCTGATGCTGTCCCAGCGCGTGGACACGGCCATCGAGGTGGTTCGGCGGCATGGCTCCGGCTTCGCGATCCTGTTCCTGGACCTGGATCGCTTCAAGATCATTAACGATTCTCTGGGCCACCCTTTTGGCGACCGGGTGCTGCAACTCGTCGCAGAGCGCCTGCAGGCCTGTCTGCGCCAGACGGATATGCTGTGCCGCCTGGGCGGCGACGAGTTCGTGGTCTACCTGCATGGCGGTGACGCCGCCGTGGCCGAGAACGTGGCGCGGCGCATGCTCGACGACATGCTGCGCCCCTTTGTGCTCGATGGCATGGGTTTCTCCATCCAGTGCAGCATCGGTATGGCGCTGTTCCCGCAGGACGGGCAGACGCTCGATGAACTCATCAAGCAGGCCGATACGGCCATGTACCGCGTCAAGGAGCGTGGGCGCGGCACCTATGGGTTCTACCAACCCCAGATGAATGCGGGCCTGCTCTCGCGCATGCAGCTTGAACACGCCATGCGCCAGGCCTTGGCGAGCGACCGGATGGCCGTGCACTACCAGCCCCAGGTGTGCATCGACACGGGCCACATCACGGGGGCCGAGGCACTCATGCGCTGGACCGATCCGGAATTCGGTGTTGTGGCGCCGAGTGTGTTCATCCCGCTGGCCGAGGAGTCGGGCTACATCGTGACGCTGGGCGCCTGGGTGCTCGAGCAATCGGTGCGCGAGGCTGTGCGCTGGATGCAGGAGGGGCGGCCCATCCGGCTGTCGGTGAACGTCTCGGCACTGGAGTTTCGCCAGCCCGACTTCGTGCAGCGGCTCACGCGCCTGCTGGAAGCCGAAGGGTTGCCCCCCACGTTGCTGGAGCTGGAGCTCACCGAAACCATCCTGCTGCAGGATGCGCAGGAGACGGCGTTGCGCCTCAAGGCCATCGCGGAGCTGGGCGTGGGATTGGTGATTGACGATTTCGGTACCGGCTACTCGAGTCTTGCATACCTCAAGAAGCTACCCATCCACAAGCTCAAGATCGACCAGTCGTTCGTGCGCGGCCTGCCGGACGACGAGGGGGACCGTGCCATCGTCGGCGCCATCGTCAGCATGGGGCGTGCGCTGCGCATCGAAGTGGTGGCGGAAGGGGTGGAAACCGATGCACAGCGGGATGCCTTGGCGCAAATGCAGTGCCACCATTACCAGGGCTACCTGTGCTCCCCGGGGTTGGCGTCCGATGCGTTCCGCCAGTTGCTCACCACGCAGGGTGTGGATGTCGCCTGTATTCCGGTGCCGCCGCGCGGTGCAGCTCAGGCGGCAAAGCCTTTCCACAGCATGTAGCTGGCCAGCCCAAGCAATAGGCAGGCGAACACGCGCCTGAGTTGCTGCACCGGCAGTTCGTGCGCTGCCCGAGCGCCCAGTGGCGCTGTGAGCACGCTGCATGCGGCGATGGCGACCAGCCCCGGCAGCCACACATAGCCCAGAGAGGCGGGGGGCAGGCCGGACACGGACAGGCCTCCGATCACATAGCCTGCCACGTTGGCCAGCGCGATCGGAAAGCCCAGCGCCGCGCTTGTGGCCACGGCGTTGTGGATGGGAACGTTGCACCAGGTCATGAAGGGCACGCTCACGAAACCGCCGCCGGCGCCGACCAGGCCCGAGAGAAAACCGATGACGCCACCCGCACCGATCTGGCCGCCCGTGCCGGGCATCTGGCGCGATGGTGCGGGCTTCTTGCCACGGAACATCTGGAAAGCAGAAAACCCTACGAACAGGCCGAAGAAGACCGCGAGGAAGCTGCCCTTGAGCAGCGAGAACACGCCCAGGCTTGCGAGCATGCCGCCCAGCACGATACCCGGTGCCAAGCGCAGCACGAGATCCCAGCGCACGGCGCCACGCTTGTGGTGCGCTCGCACGCTCGAGATGGACGTGAACATGATCGTCGCCATGGATGTGGCGATGGCCATCTTCACGGCCAGATCGGGCGCCACCATGCGGTGGCCCAGGATGTACGTGAGAAAGGGCACGAGCAGCATGCCACCGCCGATGCCCAGCAGGCCCGCGAGGAAACCGGTGCCCAGGCCGAGCGCGGCAAGTTCAGCGACCAGAAGGGGCTCGATCATGGGGTGCCAGGCAGGCGGTATGAACGGGGAGGGGGCGCGGCCCCGGGGCCGCGCGCCAAAAGAGGGTGTCCGCGAAAGCCACCGGACCGGCATCCATAACCGGGGGTTCAGGTGGGCGTGGGCCG
>JAYSFC010000070.1:0-18680 GCA_041913505.1 Acidovorax sp. | reverse complement strand
TGGGCCTGTCGCCCATCATGGTGGACAAGATCTTCGAGGTGGTGCGCGACGTGTATGCCCTGGGCGTGACCATCGTGCTCGTGGAGCAGAATGCCAGCCGCGCGCTCGCCCTGGCCGACCGCGGCTACGTGATGGAGTCGGGCGTCATCACCATGACGGGGCCCGGCCAGGACATGCTGCGCGACCCCAAGGTGCGTGCTGCCTACCTCGGCGAGTAAGCTGCCTCCAGGTACACAGACAAGGCACCCGCTGGGTGCCTTTTTCCTGCATGAGGTGATTACGCAGTCGGTCTTCGTGCTCTTTGCCGTGTTCTACCTGGGCCGGCCGTGCATGGTGGGGGTGGTGTACTTCATTTTTCGGGGGGGCTGAAAGGCCGCGCCCTGCCCGTTGGCGGGTCTTTCCCGCCGCACGGTTAAACTTCCGGCACTTGCGCTTTTGTCACACAAAAGACGCAGAAGCGTCATTTCTTACTCAACCCCCTCACACCATCCCGACCAGGAGCCCTCATGCTGTTTGGCAAGCTGTTGCCGCGCGAAGGCAATTTTTTTGAAATGTTCAACCAGCACGCGGAGCGCATCGTGGAGGCCGCGCGTGCGTTTTCCCAGCTGGTGGCGAACTATGGCGACCCCCATCTGCGCGACAAATACAACCAGGACGTGGACAACGCTGAGCGCGCCGCCGACCGTGTGACGCAGGAGGTCAACCGCCTGGTGCACAAGACCTTCATCACGCCCATCGACCGTGAGCAGATCCATTCGCTCATCAACACCATGGACGATGTGGCCGACCTGATCCAGGATTCGGCCGAGACCATGGCACTGTACGACGTGCGCCACATGACGGACGAGATCACGCGCCTCACCGACCTGTGCGTGAAGTGCTGCGAGCGCGTGAGCGACGCTGTGAAGCTGCTCGACAAGATCGCCGACCCGGCCGTGGCCGAGGCCGCGCTCAAGACCTGCGAGGAGATCGACCGCCTCGAGGGCGACGCCGACCGCGTGATGCGCAGCGCCATGAGCAAGCTGTTCCGTGAGGAGCCCGACGTGCGCGAGGTCATCAAGCTCAAGGCCATCTATGAGCTGCTCGAGACCATCACCGACAAGTGCGAGGACGTGGCCAACCTGATCGAGGGCGTGATCCTCGAGAATTCCTAAGCGGCGCGGGAGGCTGTCCTAGCCATGCAAACCGTACAAACCGCCCTGTGGGTCGTGGCCCTGCTGGTGGCGCTGGCGATCGTGTTCGACTTCATGAACGGGTTTCACGACGCCGCCAACTCGATCGCCACCGTGGTCTCCACGGGCGTGCTCAAACCCACGCAGGCCGTCGTCTTCGCGGCGTGCTTCAACTTCATCGCCATCTTCATCTTCCACCTCAGCGTGGCGGCCACCATCGGCAAGGGCATCGTGCAGCCTGGCGTGGTGGACACGCACGTGGTGTTCGGCGCGCTCGTGGGCGCCATCACCTGGAACGTGATCACCTGGTACTACGGTATTCCGAGCAGCTCCTCGCATGCACTCATCGGTGGCATCGTGGGCGCGGTGATGGCCAAAGCCGGCGCCGGCGCGCTGATCTCGGGGGGCATCCTCAAGACCGTGGCGTTCATCTTCGTGTCGCCGCTGCTCGGCTTTCTGCTGGGCTCGGCCATGATGGTGCTGGTGGCCTGGGCCTTCCGGCGCACGCGCCCGAGCAAGGTGGACAAGTGGTTCCGCCGCCTGCAACTGCTGTCGGCGGGTGCCTACAGCCTGGGCCATGGCGGCAACGACGCGCAGAAGACCATCGGCATCATCTGGCTGCTGCTCATCGCCACGGGTTATGCCTCGGCCAGCGATACGTCGCCACCCACCTGGACCATCGTCACGTGCTACCTGGCCATCGGCCTGGGCACCATGTTCGGCGGCTGGCGCATCGTGAAGACCATGGGCCAGAAAATCACCAAGCTCAAGCCCGTGGGCGGCTTCTGCGCCGAGACGGGCGGGGCGCTCACGCTGTTCCTTGCCACGGCACTGGGCATTCCCGTGTCCACCACCCACACCATCACGGGCGCCATTGTGGGCGTGGGCTCCACGCAGCGCGCAAGCGCCGTGCGCTGGGGCGTGGCGGGCAATATCGTCTGGGCGTGGATCCTCACCATCCCCGCTAGCGCCTTTGTGGCCGCCATTGCCTACTGGGTGAGCCTGCAGCTGTACTGATTGGTTGCTCTCGAAAAGAGAGCGTGCGACGACCGACTGACAAGCACTACAGGCCCCAAAAGCAAAAAACCGCAGCGCCGGAAGGGGCCTGCGGTTTTTTTACTTTGTCGCGGGCGGTGGCGAGGCCGGCCTATTGCGAAATCTTGCGCGCTTCCTCGATCTGGTACTCGAAATAGCGCTGGAAGCTGAATGCAATGCTCGCCATGAGCACGGTCGTGCCGACCAGCAGCGACAGCGCGATCGCGAAGACCGTGAACCAGTTCGTGCGGCCAGCGGGCGCGTCGGCGGCCCCCTGCGGGTTGAAGCGCGCGTTCCATTGCTCGGGCGCCATGAGGCCGTAGAGGATGGCGCGCAGCGCGCAGCCTGCGATGGTGAAGCCCAGCAGGGGGATCAGCAACCAGCTCGCATGGTCGTCCTGCCCGAGCGCCTGCACGCGCTGGATGCCGTAGAGGCCCAGCGCCGTGGGAATGGGCAGCAGCCAACCCAGCAGGTCGCCCAAGCCGTGCAGGTAGAAGCGGTGCAGGCCTAGCGGGCCGCCCAGGAAGGCCAACCATGCGGCCAGGGTCTTGCTCTTCATGGCGGTCGATTATTCGGGTGCCGTCGTATCGCCCGCACCCAGGGACTTTTCCATGAGCACCACGTCGCGCCAGGCGCCGAACTTCCAGCCCACCGAACGCATCACGCCGATCTGTGTGAACCCTGCCGCGCGGTGCACGCCCACGGAGCCGGCGTTGGCCGAGTCGCCGATCACGGCGAGCAGCTTTCGCACGCCCGCGGCTTCGGCTGCCGCGCTCAGCGCTTCCAGCAGCTGGCGGCCCACCCCCATGCCGCGCGCGGCATCCGCCACGTAGATCGAGTCCTCGGCTGAGAACCGGTAGGCTGGGCGCGGCTTGAACCAGTTGCAGTAGGCAAAGCCCAGCACCTGCCCGTCCTGCTCGGCGACCAGATAGGGCAGGCCCTTGCCGAGCACATCGGCGCGGCGTGTCGCCATGTCGGCTTCGGTGGGGGGCTCGGTCTCGAATGTGCCGGTGCCGTGCAGCACATGGTGGGCGTAGATGGCGGTGATGGCGGCGAGGTCTTCTTCGCGGCTTGGGCGGATATGTGGCATCAAAAATGGAAATGGATATAATCGCGGGCTTTGCAGCGTGTCGCTGGCCGGGTGGCCATGTCGCGTGTCTCAAACGCCGCAAAGAATTGCAGCAATTGCTGCGCACCACCCGAAGGATAAATCATGGTCGTTATTCGACTCTCCCGCGGCGGCTCCAAGGCCCGTCCGTTCTTCAACATCGTCGCCGCCGACAAGCGCGTGCGCCGCGACGGCCGCTTCATCGAGCGCCTGGGCTTCTACAACCCGCTGGCCAAGGATGGCGAGGAAGGCCTGCGCATCGCCCAGGACCGCCTGACGTACTGGATCGGTGTGGGTGCCCAGACGTCCGCCACCGTGGACCGCCTGGTCAAGCAAGCCGCCAAGAAGGCTGCCTGATCGGCTTTCCGGCTCGATAGCCGCACAAGGCGGGTGCCGTCGGTAGATACTGGCGGCCCCGCCTTTTTGCTTGAACCCTGTTTTTTCTGCCATGGCCTCATTCCCCGCGCTTGAATCCGCCGAACTGCCCGCTGATGCGGTGGAGGTCGGCCGCGTTGCCGACGCCTGGGGCGTCAAGGGCTGGTTCAAGGTGCTGGCCCATAGCGCCAGCCCCGAGGCCCTGTTCTCGTCCAAGCACTGGTTCCTGCAGCCTGCGGAAAAAGGCGCCAAGACCTTCAGCGGCACCGTGCTGCTGCAGGTGCGCCAGGCACGCGAGCATTCCGACTCCATCGTGGCATCGGCCCAGGGCGTGGAAGACCGCGATGCGGCCGAAGCCCTTCGCGGCGCGCGTATCTTCGTGCCGCGCTCGAGCTTTCCCACGGCGGGCGAAGACGAGTACTACTGGGTCGATCTGATCGGCCTCGACGTGGTCAACCGGGAAGGCCTGGCGCTGGGCCGCGTGCGAGATCTGCTTTCCACGGGGCCGCAGACCGTACTGGTGCTGGCCTACGAAGAAGGCGGCAAGGAGCTTGAACGCATGATCCCGTTCGTCTCCGCCTTCGTGGATGCGGTGAGCCTGCCCGAGCGGCGCATCACCGTCGACTGGCAGCCCGACTACTGAGCGCCTGCGCGCGATGCGCTTCGACCTCATTACCCTGTTCCCCGAGCTGTTCACGCCCTTTCTGGCCTGCGGCGTGACGCGCCGCGCCTACGCCGCAGGCCAGGTCGACGTGCGGCTG
This sequence comes from Acidovorax sp., assembly GCA_041913505.1. GTDB lineage: Bacteria > Pseudomonadota > Gammaproteobacteria > Burkholderiales > Burkholderiaceae_C > JAYSFC01. The sequence continues at coordinate 14,229 of JAYSFC010000070.1, read as the reverse complement.
TGGAACCCGCGCGACCATGCCGAGGGCAACTACCGGCGCGTGGACGACCGGCCTTTCGGCGGGGGGCCAGGCATGGTCATGCTGGCCGAGCCGCTCGCGCGCTGCCTGGCTGCCATTCGCGCTGACCGTGCCGAGGCGCCGGGTGCCGAGGCGCCGCTCGTGCTCTTCTCGCCCATCGGGCGGCGGATCGACCATGCAGGCGTGGTGCAGTGGTCCGAGGGCCAGGGGGGCATCCTGCTGTGCGGGCGCTACGAGGGCATCGACCAGCGTTTCGTCGATGCCCACGTCACCGTGCAGCTCAGCCTGGGTGATTTCGTGCTCTCGGGCGGGGAAATCCCCGCGATGGCGCTGCTCGATGCGGTGGCGCGCCTACAGCCCGGCGTGCTCAACGATGAGGGCAGCCACCAGCTCGACAGCTTCAACCCCGCCCTCGACGGCTTGCTCGACTGTCCGCACTACACGCGGCCCGAGGTCTGGAACGGCGAGGCCGTGCCGCCCGCGCTGATGTCGGGCCACCACGCGCAAATCGAGCGCTGGCGCCGCGACCGGAGCCTGGCGATCACGGCGCGCCACAGACCGGATCTGATCGACGCTGCCCGCGCAGCAGGCCGGCTTTCGCGCCAGGACGAGAAGGTGCTGGCCGAGAGCGGTTTGGCAAAAAGCCCTGACCGGTTATAATCAAAGGCTTTTCGATCCTCTGGCCGGCCGCTGCGGTATTGGGCTATGCCATTTCGGGCGTACCCGCGCAGCCACAGACGTCAATCCCGACGCTTGCCATTTTTGGCGCGGACAAGATCGTTGGATGCAACCATGAACCTGATCCAGACCCTCGAGCAGGAAGAAATCGCCCGCTTGAACAAGACCATCCCCGAATTCGCCCCTGGCGACACGGTCATCGTGAACGTGAACGTGGTGGAAGGCACCCGCAAGCGCGTGCAGGCCTACGAAGGCGTGGTGATCGCCAAGCGCAACCGCGGCCTCAACAGCGGCTTCACCGTGCGCAAGATCTCCAGCGGCGAAGGCGTGGAGCGTACCTTCCAGACCTACAGCCCGCTGATCGCCAGCATCGAAGTCAAGCGCCGCGGTGACGTGCGCCGTGCCAAGCTGTACTACCTGCGCGAGCGCAGCGGCAAGTCGGCACGTATCAAGGAAAAGCTGCCGGCCCGCAAGGCTGCCGTCGCCGCCGAGTAATCTCTGCGTCCGCGCCGAATGGCAGAAGCCGCTACAGTGTCCCTGTAGCGGCTTTTTGTTTTTCCACCTCCCGTTTCCACCCACCCGTGAGCACGTCCACTCCTGTCTCGTCCGTGATTCCGTCGCTGTCCTCGCTGCCGGATTTCGACCCACGCCGCGTACCCGTGGCGCGCGTGGACTCTGACCTGCCCGCTGTGCCGCAAGCGGCGCAGACGCCCGAGGCGCTGCGCGAGCGCTTCGCAGCGCCGCCCGCGTGGACGCCCGAGGTGGTGCTCGAGAAGAAATTCCTGCAGCGCGAGCCTGCGCATGCCTCGGTGCTCGTGCCCATCGTGCTGCGCGAGCAGCCCATGGTGCTGCTGACCGAGCGCACGGTGCATTTGTCGACGCACTCGGGCCAGATCGCTTTTCCTGGCGGGCGCGCAGACCCAGAAGATGCCAGCCCTGCCGCGACGGCGCTGCGCGAGGCGCAGGAGGAGGTAGGGCTCGACCCCAGCTTCGTCGAGGTTCTGGGCGCCTTGTCGACCTACGTGACGGGCTCCTCGTTCATCATCACGCCCGTGGTGGGTCTGGTGCGGCCGGACTGCGCGCTGCAGCCGAACCCCTACGAGGTGGCCGACGTGTTCGAGGTGCCGCTCGCGTTCCTGCTCGATCCCGCGCACCACCGGCACCACCTGTTCGAGTGGAACGGGGTACGGCGCGAGTGGTTCTCCATGCCCTACCAGGATGGCGATAAGAACCGCTACATCTGGGGGGCTACGGCGGGCATGCTGCGCAACTTCTACCGCTTCATGAGCGCCTGAGCCGGCGTGGCGCATCCCTGCCTATTCAGGGGCATGCGCCAGTATGATTGGCGCCCATGAGTTTCTTCGCCATCCTGTTCGCTCTGCTGATCGAGCAGGCCCGCCCGCTGGCCCGCACCAATCCCATCCATGCGGGGTTGCGCGCGTGGGCCCTGTCCGTCAGTCGCAATTTCGATGCCGGCAAGCCGCACCACGGCTGGGTGTCCTGGGCGCTCGCGGTGGTGTTGCCGTCGGCCGTTGTGCTGGGCATCCACTGGCTGCTGCTGTGGGGTGTGGGCTGGCCGCTGGCCATGCTGTGGAACGTGGCCGTGCTCTACATCACGCTGGGCTTTCGGCAGTTCAGCCACCATTTCACACGCATCCGCGACGCGCTCGAGTCGGGTGACGAGGATGCTGCCCGGGCCGCGCTCGCGCACTGGCAGCAGGTGGACGTGGGTGAACTGCCGCGCAGCGAGATCGTGCGCCATGTGATCGAGTATTCCGTGATCGCGGCGCACCGGCATGTGTTTGGCGTGCTCGCGTGCTTCTCCCTCCTCGCGGCGCTAGGGTTGGGGCCCACGGGGGCCGTGCTCTACCGGCTGGCAGAGTTCGTTTCGCGCTACTGGCACTACAAGGAACGTTCGGGCATGCAGCCCGCGAGCGCGGCGCTGCAGCAGGCCTCGGCCCAGGCCTGGACCGTGATCGACTGGCTGCCCGCACGCCTCACGGCGCTGAGCTTTGCGATGGTCGGCAGCTTCGAGGAGGCCATCGAGGGCTGGCGCTTCCATGCCCAGCACTTCCCCAACGACAACGATGGCGTGGTTCTTGCCGCCACGGCGGGTGCCATCAACGTACGCCTGGGCGGCGAGGCGCTGCGCGCACGGGCCGACCTGCAGACGCCGCAGGGCCTGGAGATGGATGCCGACATCGGCGACAGCGACCGCACCCCTGGGCGCGAGCCCGAAGTGGGCCACCTGCGCAGCGTGGTGGGGCTGGTGTGGCGCTCGGTGGTGGTCTGGATGCTGCTGCTCGCGTTGCTCACGTTCGCGCGGCTGCTGGGCTGAGCCGCGGCTGGCGCGCTCAGTAGCGCGGCGCCTCGCTCAGTTCGTTAAACAATTCGCTATAAATTTTGTAGCGATTGGCGCTGATAGTACCTGCACTATCTTCCGATTCGACCTGTGAACGCACGGCGCAGCCCGGTTCGTGCAGGTGGGTGCAGTTGTAGAAGCGGCACTCGGTCGCGTGCGCGCCGATGTCGGGCATGCAGCGCGCCAGGTCGGTAGGCGCCAGGTGGCGCAGGCCGAACTCCTGGAAGCCCGGCGAATCGATGAGCGCCGTGGTGCGGGCCTCATCCACCCAGTACCAGCGGGTGCTCGTGGTGGTGTGTTTGCCCGAGTTCAGCGCCTGGGAGATTTCGCCCGTCTGCGCAGAGGCGCCCGGCACCAGCAGGTTGATGAGCGTACTCTTGCCCGATCCCGAGGGGCCTAGCACCAGCGTGGTCCTGCCGCGCAGGTGGGCCATGAGCGCCTCTCGGTCCACCGCGCCCGACTGGGCCAGCGACAGGGGCAGCACGCCGTAGTGGCGGCTGTTGTCGCCGGCTTTGCTGGCCATGTGGCGGTAGGGCATGAGCCGCTCCCAGGCGCGCGCGAAGGGTTCCACGAGGTCGCTCTTGTTGAGCGCGATGATCGGCGTGATGCGCTCGGCCTCGGCTGCGATCAGGGCGCGCGCGAGCTGGCTTTCGGAGAATACGGGCTCGGCCGCGATGAGGATCAGCACCTGGTCGATATTGGCCGCAAACGATTTGGTGCGGATTTCGTCCTGGCGGTAGAACAGGTTGCGCCGCGGCAGCACCTTCTCGATCGTGCCCTCGTCGCCCTGGCCGGGCGGCGGAGCGAGCCACTGCACGCGGTCGCCCACGACGGCCTGGCTTTTCTTGCCGCGCGGGTGGCAGATGCGCCGCTGGCCGTCGGGTGTCTCGACGATGCAGTGGCGGCCATGGCTGGCCACCACGAGTCCCTCGGCGTTGCGTTCGGCCATATCCGCGTTAGGCGAGCAGGGCGTCAAACCGGGCCGCACACTCGATGTCGGTCGCCGAGATGCCGTGCACGTCGTGCGTGTTCAGCCGTACCACGCAGCGGTTGTAATGCACCGACAGGTCGGGGTGGTGGTCTTCGGCATTCGCGATGAAGGCCACGGCGTTCACGAACGAGATAGTTTCGTAGTAATTGGCGAAGCGGTAGGTCTTCTCGATGGCGACCTCGGCGCCGTCGCCGCAGAGCTGCCAACCGTCCAGCTGGGCCAGCTGGGTGACGACCTCGGTCGCGGAGAGGGCGCGGCGGGCCTGCGCGGACCAGTCTTTTTTCTTCAACATGGAGGAAGTCATGCTTGTGCTGGAGTGGGCATGCGCGCCAGCCGCTCGGAGGCGGGCGGATGCGAGTAGTAGAACTTCACGTACACCGGGTCGGGCGTGAGCGTGGAGGCGTTGTCTTCGTAGAGCTTGAGCAGGGCCGAGGCCAGTTCTCCGCCGTTGGTTTGGGCCACGGCGTAGGCATCGGCTTCGAATTCGTGCTTGCGCGATAGCTGCGCGAACAGTGGGGACAGCAGGAAGCTGAACACGGGCACCGCGAGCAGGAACAGCAGCAGCGCGAGCGCATCGTTGGGCGCCGAGCCTTCGAGCGAGAGGTTGGGCACCACGCCCAGGCCCGTGAAGAACCAGCCACGCGTGGACAGCCAGCCCAGCAGTGCGAAGCCGGCCAGGCTCACGGCGAACATGCCTGCCATGCGCTTCGTGATGTGGTGGCGCTTGAAATGGCCGAGCTCGTGGGCCAGCACGGCCTCAACCTCGCCGGGCGTGAGCTGGCGCAGCAGCGTGTCGTAGAACACCACGCGCTTGGCCGAGCCGAACCCCGTGAAATAGGCATTGGCGTGCGCGCTGCGGCGGCTGCCATCCATCACGAACAACCCCTTGGCCGCAAAACCGCAGCGCTGCATGAGCGCGGTGACGCGGGCCCTGAGCGATTCATCCTCGAGGGGCTGGAATTGGTTGAACAGCGGCGCGATGAAGGTGGGGTAGACCCACATGAGCAGCAGGTTGAAGCCCATCCAGGCCCCCCAGGCCCACAGCCACCACAGCGGCCCCGCCGCACCCATGAGCCACAGGATCAGCGCCGCGATCGGCAGGCCCACCAGGGTGCCTACGAGCGTGGACTTGGCAAGATCCGCCAGCCACAGGCGCCAGGTGGTCTGGTTGAAGCCGAAGCGCTGCTCCACGCCGAAGGTCTGGTAGAGCGACAGCGGCAGGTCGATCAAGCCGCTGATGAGCGCGAAGGCCGCGAGCAGCGCAAGCTGCTGTGCCATGCCGCCGCCCAGCCAGGCGAGCAGTGCCTGGTTCAGCGTGTCGAGCCCGCCCAGCAGCGTCCACCCGATCAGCACGGCTGCGCCGAGCGCCATCTCGACGATGCCCAGCCGTGCGCGGGCGATGGTGTAGTCGGCGGCTTTCTGGTGCGCGGCCAGGGAAATGCGCTGGGCAAAGGCGGCGGGCACGCTCGCGCGGTGCTGCGCCACATGGCGGATCTGGCGCGTGGCGAGCCACAGCTTGACCAGCAGGCCAGCCGCGATGGCCAGCGCGAAGACCAGGGTGAGCGCCAGCGAGGGCGAGAAAACGTCGGGGGAGGGCATGTGCGGCGAGTGTAGGGGATCGGCGACAATGCCGGCCATGTCCGACGCATCCACCCTTACTCCGTCCCCCGTATTGCCCAAGTCCGACCAGAACCTGGTCTGGCTCGATTGCGAAATGACCGGCCTCGAGCCAGAGACTGACCGTCTGATCGAGATCGCCGTCATCGTGACCGGCCCCAACCTGGAGCCGCGCGTGGAGGGCCCTGTGTTCGCCATCCACCAGTCCGATGCACAGCTCGACAAGATGGATGCCTGGAACAAGGGCACCCATGGCAAGAGCGGCCTGATCGACAAGGTGAAGGCTTCCACCGTGACCGAGGCCGAGGCCGAGCAGAAGATCATCGACTTCCTGATCCAGTACGTGCCCAAGGGCACAGCGCCCATGTGCGGCAACAGTATCGGGCAGGACCGGCGTTTCCTCGTGAAGTACATGCCCAAGCTCGAGGCGTTCTTCCACTACCGCAACGTCGACGTGAGCACGCTCAAGGAGCTGGCCAAGCGCTGGAAGCCCGAGGCCTATGCTTCGTTCAAGAAGGCGCAGAAGCACACGGCACTGGCCGATGTGCATGAGTCCATCGACGAACTTGCGCACTACCGCACGCACCTGTTGTCGGTGTGACGCGGGCGCGATAATTCTTTTTTCGCCCCTTTCCGGCACCCCACCCACAAGGCTGGGCCACCGGGCTTTTTCGTGCATGCTTTTACAGGAGACCGCCATGCAAACCCTTTCGTTGAAATCCGCCCTCGCCGTTGCCGTGGGACTGGCCTGCGCCGCCAGCGCTTTTGCCCAGGAGCAGGTCGTCAAGATCGGCCACAGCGGCCCCCTTTCCGGCCCCAACACCTTTGCGGGCCGCGACAACGACAACGGCGTGCGCCTGGCCATCGAGGAGTTGAATGCGCGCAAGATCAGCGTGGGCGGCAAGACGCTGAAGTTCGAGCTGGTGTCCGAGGATGACCAGTGCGATGCCAAGACCGGCGTGGCCGTGGCGCAGAAGTTCATCGACACTGGCGTGCGCTACGTGATGGGCCCATACTGCTCGGGCGTGACGATTCCCTCGTCGCGCGAGTACGACAAGGGCGGCGTGATGGTGTCCACCGTGGGCACCAACCCCAAGATCACCCAGGCGGGCTATAAGAATCTGTTCCGCATCGTCGCCAGCGACGTGCAGGCGGGCGCCAACATGGCTGCCTACGCCGCGAACGTCCTCAAGGCCAAGAAGGTCGCCGTCATTGACGACCGCACGGCCTTCGGCCAGGGCCTGGCCGATGAGTTCGCCAAGGAAGCGCAAAAGCTTGGCCTGACCGTGGTGGGCCGCGAGTTCACCACCGACAAGGCCACCGACTTCATGGCCATCCTCACCAACATCAAGGCCAAGCAGCCCGAGGCCATCTTCTACGGCGGCTACGCCCCGCAGGCCGCACCCATGGCGCGCCAGATCAAGCAATTGGGCATCAACGCCAAGCTGCTGGGTGGCGACACGCTGTGCAGCCCCGAGATGCCCAAGCTGGGTGGCGACGCCGTGAACGATACGGTCTACTGCGCCTATGCCGGCATGTTGGTGGAAAAGGATCCCGCCGCGCAGGCCTTTCAGGACAAGTTCAAGAAGCACTTCAACCAAGCGCCTGATGTGTACGGCCCGTTCTACTACGACCAAGTCATGAATATCGGCGAGGCCATGCAAAAGAGCGGCTCCATCGACCCCGCCAAGGTGGGTGCCTATATGCACCAGCACGCTTACAAGGGCGTGATGGGCGAGTACGCCTACGATGACAAGGGCAACCGCATCAAGGCGCCCGTGGTCGTGATGACCTTCCAGGGCGGCAAAGCCAAGCCGCTGGCAAGCTACTAAGTAAAGTTTTTCCGCGATTTGCGGGAAAACCCGAATCGTGACATAATCTAAAAATTGCACTGCCTGCGGGTGGTGCAATTTTTTTGCACATCTCCCTTCACTCACTGGGCCTGCACGCCGACGCTTTCACAGCGCGGCGCACTGCAAACATTGCCCACCCGGGCCGGACCGCTGCGGCCCCGGTTTCGTTTGATGGTTGATGTTTTTTAACCATCGGCGAAGCCACCGCAGGTAGCGCCTGCGGCGTTCTTCGCGTGAGAAAACCATGACCGACACTTTGCAAGTGCAGGGCGATTTCGCGCCTGCAAATCACTCCTTGGCTCCCGAAACGACCGTTGGCGCTCCCGTCACCGCCGCCGCAGTTCAGGTCGAGCCAGCCCCGTTGCCCGAGGGCTTCGTGCGCCTGGGCCTCGCGCCCGAGCTGGTGCAGGCCGTGCGCGACCTGGGCTATACCCAGCCCACCGCCGTGCAGGAAAAGGCCATTCCCATGGCCATGGGCGCCGGCGAGGAAGCTGGCCGCTTCATTGACCTCATGGTCTCCAGCCAGACCGGCAGCGGCAAGACAGCAGCCTTCCTGCTGCCCGTGCTGCACACGCTGGTCCGCCAGCAGGCCGAGCAACAGGCGCAAGAGCGCACCGAATACGAGCGCCTGTGCGCCGAAGCCGCCGCCAAGGGCGAGGCGCCTCCGAAGCGCGCGCGCCGCAAGGATCCGACCAATCCGCGCAACTTCAAGGCCGCCGTGCCCGGTGCCCTGATCCTGTGCCCCACGCGCGAACTCGCGCAGCAGGTGGCGCACGACGCCATCGACCTGGTGCGCCACTGCAAGGGCCTGCGCATCGCCAATGTGGTGGGCGGCATGCCCTACCAGATGCAGATCGCCAAGCTGCAGAACGCCAACCTCGTCGTCGCCACGCCGGGCCGCCTGCTGGACCTGCAGCGCTCGATGCAAATCAAGCTCGACCAGGTGCAGTTCCTCGTGGTGGACGAGGCCGACCGCATGCTGGACCTGGGCTTCTCGGACGATCTCGCCGAAATCAACCAGCTCACCAGCCAGCGTCAGCAGACCATGATGTTCAGCGCCACCTTCGCGCCGCGCATCCAGCAACTGGCCATGCGCGTGATGCACGACAACGGCGCTTCGGTGAAGAAGGTGACCATAGATTCGCCCCAGGAAAAGCACGCCAACATCAAGCAGGTGCTGTTCTGGGCCGACAACGCGCAGCACAAGCGCAAGATGCTTGACCACTGGCTGCGCGATGCCTCCATCGATCAGGCCATCGTGTTCGCCAGCACGCAGATGGAATGCGATGGCCTTGCCAACGACCTGCAGCAGGACGGCTTCTCGGCCGTGGCGCTGCACGGTGCGCTGAGCCAGGGGCTGCGCAACCGTCGCCTGATGGCGCTGCGCAACGGCCAGGTGCAGATCCTTGTGGCCACCGACGTGGCGGCGCGCGGTATCGACGTGCCCACCATCACCCACGTGTTCAACTTCGGCCTGCCCATGAAGGCCGAGGACTACACGCACCGCATCGGCCGCACGGGCCGTGCTGGCCGCGACGGCCTGGCTGTCACGTTCGCCGAGTTCCGCGACCGCCGCAAGATCTTCGATATCGAAGGCTACAGCCGCCAGCCGTTCAAGGCCGACGTGATTCCGGGTCTGGAGCCTACGCAGCGCTTCCCGCAAGGCGGCCGCCCCGAGGGCAATGGCCGTGGGCGCGATGGCCGTGACCGCCGCTTTGGCCGTGGTGGCGATCGCCCGGCGTTTGGTGATCGCCCGGCCTTTGGCGACCGTCCTGCCTTCGGCGACCGCGCTGGGCGCGGCCCGGCCCGTGCGGCGGACGGCTACGGTGCACCGCGCGGCGAGCGTGCAGGCTTTGCCGATCGCGGCGGTTTTGCCGACCGTGGCCATCCCCATGCTGGCGACCGTGGGGGCTTCGGCGGCCGGCGCGACAACGAAGGCTACGGCCGCAAAGGCGGCTTTGGCGACAGTGGCCGTGGCGGTTTCGGGCGGGGCGATGCCGCTCCACGTGGCGACTGGGGCCGCAAGCCGGCCTTCACCAAGCCGGCGGGTGCGGGTGGCGGCAAGCCGTTCGTACCCCATGATGCCCGCAAGCGCCCGGCGCGCTGAGTAGCGGCATTCGCTGAACACAGAAACCGGCCCTTGGGGCCGGTTTTTTTCTGGTGCCTACGGTCTTGCCATGCTATGCGGACCTCTGAGGAATCCCGTGGGGCTCGACCATAATGCTCGGCGGAGGTGTTTCGTGGCGTCTTTTCTCACATCCGGCGTGGATTTCGAGCACATGTTCGATCTTGCGCCCGTGTCGCTCTGGCTTGAGGATTTCAGTGCGCTCAAGCAGCTGTTTGACCAATGGCGGGCCGAAGGGGTGACCGATATCCGGCAGCATCTTGCGAACAGCCCCGAAAGACAGCGCCAATGCAGTGCTGCGCTCAAAGTGCTGCAGGTCAATCGCCGTACGCTGGAGCTGTTTGCCGCTCCCGACCAACAGACGCTGGAATCCCGCCTCGGCGAGGTGTTCCGCGACGACATGCATGTGCGTGCGGTGAACGAACTGGCACAGCTATGGTCTGGTGCACTCGAATTCTCGAACCGCACGGTGAACTATGCACTTGATGGGCGCCGGCTGGATGTGCAGATCCGTGCCCGTATTCTCCCGGGGCATGAGGACAGCTGGAGCCGCGTACTTGTGTCGCTCGAGGATGTGACGGCCGAGGTGCGCAGCGAGGCGCAACTGCGCCGTAGCGAGGCGTACGCGCGCGATCTGTTCGAGCGCTCGCCCGTGTCGCTGTGGGTGGAGGACTTCAGCGAGGTCAAGCGATTGCTCGATGGAGTGCGCGCCCAGGGTATCCACGATTTCACAACCTTTCTGAAGGTGCACCCGGAGTTCGTCACCCGCTGCATGCAGGAGATCCGGGTGATCGATGTGAACCAGCAGACCCTCGAGATGTTTGGCGCCCCTGACAAGGCGGCGCTGCTCAACAACGTCGGCCGCATCTTCCGTGGGGAAATGCACGACTCGTTCGCCGAACAATTGCAGGACCTTTGGAATGGCAAGCTTGTGCAGCAGCGCGAAGTACTCAACTACGCGCTGTCGGGCGATGCCCTGCACATCCATATGCAGTTCTCCGTGCTCGACAGCCACGCGGGCAACTGGGAGCTCGTGCTGTTGTCCCTGGTCGACATCACGGCGCGCAAAAAGGCCGAGGCCTACCTCGAGTACCTGGGCAAGCACGACGTGCTCACCCAGTTGCGCAACCGGGCCTTCTACATGGAGGAACTCAACCGCCTTTCACGCAAGGGGCCCTGGCCGCTGTCGGTGATCGCGATGGACATGAACGGCCTCAAGGAGGCCAACGACGAACATGGCCATGCGGCGGGTGACGCCATGCTGCGGCGCGTGGGGGAGGTACTCGCCAAGGCCGTGGATGCACCGGCCTGCGCTGCCCGCATCGGTGGCGATGAGTTCATGGTGCTGCTGCCGGCTACCGACGAGCGCGGTGCACAGGCCGTGCGCGAGCGCATCGTCTCGCTGCTGGAACTCAACAACCAGTTTTATCCGGGCCAGACCGTGAGCTTGTCGATGGGAGTGGCCTGCTGCCATGCCGGCGATCAGGTCGAAGCCACCGTGCACCGCGCCGATCAGGCGATGTACGCAGAAAAAGCTTCCTACTACAACGAACACGACCTGGACCGCCGCCGCGCGGACTGACCGCCGGGGTCCAGCAGGGTCAGCCCTGGTTCGCGACGCGCCCGATGTCGGGCCAGCGGTGGTGCAGGTAAACCCACGACACCAGTCCCACGCACATCAGCAGTAGCGACGCGCAGGCCAGCCCCACGGTGGAGTGCATCACGAGCGGCGCCACCACGCCGGCCACGATGCCATTGGCCGTGGAACCCACTACGGCCTGCAGCGACGAGGCCATGCCGCGCCGATCGGGGTGCAGATCGAGCACCAGCAGCGTGACCACGGGCACCATGAGCGCCCAGCCCAAGGCGAACAGGGCGATAGGGAACAGCGCCCACGACACGTGCGCCGGTAGAAGCAAATTGGCGACCAGATTCAGCACCGAGGTGACGAGCATGATCACGAAGCCATGGCGGATCTGCCGTTTGGGTGCGATGCGGCCCGCCAGCCGGCCGCTGAGCCAGGCGCCGCCCATGATCCCCGAGATGGTGAGCACGAAGAACCAGAAGAACTGCGTAGGCGCAAGCGCCAGGTGCTGCCCCAGGAAGGCCGGTGCAGCGAGCACGTAGAGAAACATGCCGTTGAAGGGCACGCCGCTCGCGAGCGCCAGCAGCAGAAACCGCGGGCTTGAGCACAGCTGCCAGTAGCCGCGCATCAGGTGCGGCATGTTGAAAGGCTGGCGCTGCGCGGGAGGCAGGCTCTCGGGCAGCAGGCGGAAGTTGGCCATCCATAGCACCACGCCCACCAGGGTCAGGAACCAGAAGATGCTGGGCCAGCCCAGGTGCACGAACAGCCAGCCCCCGACGACGGGCGCAATGGCCGGGGCCACGCCGAAGTAGATGGTGACCTGGCTCATCACCCGCTGCGCCTGGTCGGGCGGGAACATGTCGCGGATGACGGCACGAGACACCACGATGCCGGCGCCCGTGGAGAGGCCCTGCAGCGCGCGGAAGGCCACGAGCTGGGCGATGTTCTGCGATAGCGCACAGCCCGCGGACGCGAGGGTGAACATCGCCAGGCCGCAGAGCACCACAGGGCGGCGTCCGAAACTGTCCGATAGCGCGCCATGGAACAGGTTCATGAACGCGAAGCCGAACAGGTAGGCCGAAAGCGTCTGCTGCATCTCGACAGGCGAGGCGCCCAGCGCCCGCGCAATGCCCGAGAACGCGGGGATGTAGGTGTCGATCGAGAACGGGCCCAGCATGCCCAGCACGGCGAGCAGCACGGCGAGAGCCCAGCGCGGGGCGCGCCAGAGGTTTTGGGCTTGGGGGTGCATGTGGGTCTTCGGGAGAGGCCAACGTTCGCGCAGAGCCCTGGTGGCCGGTAGCGCGAATGGATGGGTTTGGCGTGGGCGGGCTGGGATTATCGGTGATGCACCCGTATCGTGCCGAGCGCCCGCAAGAGGGCAGGTCGCTCAGCGATTTCCGCTTCCGCCATTTCCGCCGTCTCAGGGGCAAAAACCTGTGGTGGCTTGCGCGTGGCCGTCGTCGAACTGCAAGACCCGCTCCGGCCAGCGGAGCGCGGCCAGCTTGAAGTCGCGGCCCACGGCCGCCCCGGACTTGCGCTCCTGCCAGCGGCCACCGGCCGAGAAGTCCACGCAGAACACATTCCCGCGCCGGCCATGCCAAGCCACCGGGGGCGTGTGGGCGAACAAGTCCATATCGCCCTTGCCGATGGCCGCGCGGTCGACCTTATGCACGCGCCGCCAGTAGTGTCCCACGACCACGGGGATGGGGTCTGTGTACGTGTCCCACCATGGAATGCGCTCGGCAAATCGCCACTTGCCGCCCGAGAAGAAGGGCTCGGTGCCGCGCTGCTCCACGCCGGAGGTCAGCACCTTGAGCGGGTTCAGCATCTGCTTGTTCGCCTCGAACTCGGCATGGGCGTGCAGGAACGGAGGCTGGTGCTGGCTGCTTTCGAGGCCGTGCTCCCATTGCTCCAGCTCCTTGGCCATGCGCTCTTCCAACGCAGTTTCCCTGGCTTGCTGCTGGGCGACCTGCTCCCACCGATCGTATTCGCCACGCACGGAGCCCAGAGGCAAGCGCCGCGCGGCCTCGATCTGGGCGTCCTGCCACGCGGCATGCACCACGCGCAGGTCTGGCCGCTCAAGCCCGATGGGTAGGGCCGACAAGAAGGCCACGATATCGCGGCGCTGCGCCGGTGTAGGCCGGTGAAAGGGGGCGTATTTTTCCTGGTCGCGTGCCATGCGGGTGTCAAAAAACCAGCCCGAACCGTCCTTGGCGTCTTCGCGCAGCAAATTGATCTCGTGGTTGCCCAGGATGGCGGCAGCGCGGCCAGACTGGACCCAGGCCTGCACCAGCGCCAGAACGGCAGGGCTGTTGGGCCCCCGGTCGCAGAAATCACCAACGAACACCGCTGTGCGCCCTTGCGGGTGGCGTCCCTGGAGGTCATAGCCCAGATGACCCAGGAGCTGCAGCAGCGCATCGAATTCACCGTGGATGTCGCCCACGATGTCCAGTGGGCCGTCGGGCAGCGATTGGATCAGACTCATAGGCATTCCTGGTGCATGGCGTTCGATGGTGGCCCCGGGAGGCGGGGATAGGGCGTGCCGGCACAGTTTGCGGGATATTTCCGGAGCATTGCGAGCATACCGGTCGCGCCGATGGGATACCACACTACGACCTGGCGCCACGAGACGCGCCGGTGATCGTCAGCTTCCCGGCGCCATGCCGTTGTACGCGGCGCACCTTCGACGTTAAGCCGGTATGCAGGCGTGCAGAGCCAGGGTGCCAGACTCGACTGCCCATCGTATCGCCGGGCGTGAACGTTCTGCGACGGATACGAGGTCTTGGGCGGCTGAAAGTCCCGGGAGATGCTGGCCCGCTGTTCAAGGCGGGGAGGGGAGCCCTTGCCTGCGGCTGCATCGCACGCCGAGCAGGGGCGGGGTGTGGTCAGGTTTTTGTCACGCCCAGAAGTACAAAAGGACTTAGCCTTTCGGCTAAGTCCTTTATATGAGTGGTGGGTCCTGAGTGACTCGAACACTCGACCTACGGATTAAGAGTCCGC
>JAYSFC010000069.1:8160-18780 GCA_041913505.1 Acidovorax sp. | reverse complement strand
GTGTCGTTGATAGGCGCCACGGGGGCGCTATGAAGCGACTTCGAGTCGCACCATGTATGGAAGTGTAAGAGCGCCAGGGGGCGCCGGGCGCACGCCATGCCGTCCCGATAAGCACTGCTTGACAAAACCCGGGCCGCGGCACCTGCCCGGCGGCGGGTTCAGGGGGCCGGCTGGGCCAGGGCCTGCTCGATGGCGCGGCGCAGGCCGCGGCTGTCAGGAGCTGTCATGCTCGTATAGCTTTCGATGACGCGCCCGTCGCGGCCCAGCAGGTACTTGTAGAAGTTCCACTTGGGGGCCGCGCCCGCCTGTTGCGCAAGCTCGCGGTAGAAAGGCGAGGCGTCGCTTCCCCGCACGCTGCTCTTGGAGAACATCGGGAACTTCACGCCGTAGGTGTTTTCGCAGAAGCTCGCGATCTGCGCGTTGGAGCCGGTTTCCTGCGCGAAGTCGTTGGACGGAAAGCCCAGCACCACCAGGCCCCGGTCCTTGTAGCGCGCGTACAGTGCCTCCAGCCCTTTGTACTGCCCCGTGAAGCCGCAGTAGCTTGCCGTGTTGACCACGAGCAGCACCTTGCCGCTGTATTGGCACAGCGACTGCGGCTGCTCGTCCTGCAGCCGGGGGAAGGTGTGCTGCAGCAGCGCGGGGCAGGCTGGCGGCGTTTGCGCGTGGGCGGCGGTCCCGGTCAGAAGGGCCGCCAGCGCCAGGGCGGTGTAGAGAGGGGCGGTGCGTGGCATGGAGCGTTCCTTGTGAACGCTCCAACATAGCACGGAGAAGGAGTCCTTGCTCACCGCGAGGCGGTAGCTGCGGCGGCCCGGCGGCCCGGCGCGATCAGCCCGGTCGACAGCATGGTGCCGCACACGATCACGAGGCCGCAGCCCAGCATCCAGGGCGTGACGCTTTCGCCCAGGAACATGGCGCCATAGAACACCGCGAACACCGGGGCGAGGAAGGTCACGGCCAGCGCGCGGCTGGGGCCCGCATGCTCGATGAGGCGAAAGTACAGGATGTAGGCAATGCCCGTGCACAGCACCGCAATCGCGATCACCGCGCCCCAGGCGCGCGGCCCCGGCAGGGTGGCGGGCCAGAACCAGAACGTGGGCAAGGCCAGCCCCAGCGCGGCGCCGAGCTGGCTGCCCGTGGCCGTGGCCAGCGGCGGAATGCCCATGAGGTGGCGCCGGGCAAAGCTTGCCGCGATGGCGTAACAGGTGGAGGCGAGCAGGCAGGCCGCCACGGCCCAGCCCGCGTGGCCCGTCTTGCCCCCCACGCCGCCCGGCGCGCGCCACGCCAGCAGCGCCACACCGACAAAGCCCAGCGCCAGGCCCAGCCAGCGCAGGCGGTTGATGCGGTCGCCAAGCCAGACCCAGGCCACGAGCGCGCCAAACAGCGGCACCGTCGCGTTGAGGATGGACGTGAGCCCCGTGGCGATGTGCATCACGGCCCAAGCGAACAGCGCGAACGGGATGGCCGAGTTGATCAGGCCCGCGAGCAGGATGGGCTTCCAGTGCCGGCGCAGCGCGGGCCACTGGCCGTGGCGCAGCAGGATGGGCCAGAGGAACAGGGTGGCCAGCGTCACGCGCAGGCCGGCTGTGGGCAAGGGGCCGAACTCGGAAGCGCCCAGGCGCATGAAAAGGAACGAAGCGCCCCAGAGCGCGGCGAGCAGGATGAATTCCCTCACCCAGGACGTCTTGGCGGAGGAAGCGGTGGAAGAGGGTGCGGTCATGGTTTCTGGGAGGAAAGATCGTCCAGGGGAACGGCTTCGAGCCGCAGCAGCGCCGTTTTGCGTTGCAACCCGCCCGCATAGCCCGTGAGGCCGCCAGTGCTGCCCAGCACGCGGTGGCAGGGTACGGCCATACTCACGGGGTTGCGCCCCACGGCAGCGCCCACGGCGCGCACCGCAGCGGGGTTGCCAAGTTCGCGTGCGATGGCGCCATAGCTCGTGGTGTGGCCGCGCGGAATGGCCAGCAGCGCCCGCCACACAGCCTGCTGGAAGGGCGTACCTCCCGCGAGGTCCAGCGGCAGATCGAACTGCGTGCGCTCGCCGCGCAGGTACTCCTGCACCTGCCGGGCCGCAGCGCGCAGCACGGGGTGCGTGTCGTCGGCAGGCCAGGCGCCGGGGCCATCCAGCTCCTGGGGCAGGTGGCGCTGCCCGTCGAACCACAGGCCCACGAGACCGCGCGGGGAGGCGGCCAGGCGGACATCGCCCAGGGGGGTGGCGGTGCGGCTTTGCACCGTGTCGCGGGGGAATTGCATGGTGGACCTCCATTAAATGCGAAATCGCCAGAACGTGCAGGTGCACTGGACTTGTACAGCTACTGTTTTGGTAGCTTCTGGGGCAGGCTGGACCAGGCACGGATGACGGCATAGCTGCGCCATGGGCGCCAGGCCTGGGAGGCCTCCAGCGCCGCGCGGGCCGGCTGCCGGGTGCCTTGCACGCCCAGGGCCTTGTGCAGCGCCACGTCGCCGCTCGGAAACGCATCGGGCCAGCGCAGCGCGCGCATGGCGATGTACTGCGCCGTCCAGTCGCCGATGCCGGGCAACTGGCACAGTGCGGCCGTGGTGGCGTCCACGTCGGCGCTCGCGTGCAGTGCGATCTGGCCGCTGTCTACGGCGCGGGCCAGTGCCACGATGGCCGCCTGGCGCTGGCGCACGATGCCGAGCTGGCCCAGGGCCTCGCCCTCGGCGGCTGCCAGCACGGCGGGTGCGGGGAACAGGCGGGAGAGCGCGGGCCAGGGCGTCTCGATGGGCTCGCCGAAGCGATCCATGAGCCGCTGCGCCAGCGTGCGCGCGGCCGCCACCGTGATCTGCTGGCCCAGCACGGCCCGCACGGCGAGCTCGAAACCGTCGAAGCAGCCCGGCACGCGCAGGCCGTCGCCCTGCGGAAAATCGCCGTGCAGCACGGCCGCGATGGGCGCCGGATCGGCGTCGAGGTCGAGCATGGCGCGCACGCGGCCGATCACCTGGGGCAGCACGGGCAGCAGGCTGTCGCTCACGGTGAGCGCCACCTGGGGCCGTTCGGCGTCAAAGGCCGCTTCGAGCCACCCCGTGTGCACCGCGCCCGCGCTGCAGATGCGCACCGTGCGGCGCAGGGCCTGGTCGCCGGGCTGCCGCGTGACCGACTCCACCGCGTGGATCTGCCGCGCCTCGAAGAACGCGAGCAACGCGTCGCGGTCGTAAGGTGGGCGGTAGCCCAGCCGCACAGGCCGTCCCGGGCCGGGATCGGCTGTGCCCTCGCGCCGCAGCTGCGTGGGGTTGAGCCCGTAGTGCTGCGCAAAGGCCGCATTGAAGCGCCGCACGCTCGCGAAGCCGCTGGCCAGCGCCACCTGCGTGACGGGCAGCCGCGTGTCGGTCAGCAACTGCTTGGCCGCGAGCAGGCGCCGTGTCTGCAGGTATTGCAGCGGCGAGATGCCAAGGGCCGCCTCGAAGAGCCGGCGCAGGTGCCGGTCGCTCACGCCCAGGCGCGCGGCCAGCCGCGCCACGAGCGCTCCGCCGTCGGGGTCGGCCCAGGCCTCGGGCGCATCGAGCAGGCGCAGGGCCTGGCGCACGAGGATGGCGCCCGCGTCCTGCACCGACCACGCCAGCGCCTGCGGCGCCAGTTCGGGCCGGCAGCGCAGGCAGGGCCGAAAGCCCGCGCGCTCAGCCTGTGCCGCGAGCGCGAAGAAGCGGCAGTTCTCGCGCTTGGGCGTGCGCACGGCGCAAACGGGGCGGCAGTAGATGCCGGTGGACGTGACGCCCGTGAAGAAACGCCCGTCGAAGCGCGCATCACGTGCCTTCAGCGCGAGGTAGCGGGCTTCGTCCTCTTCGGCCGCCGTGGCGGGCAGGGCGGTGGCGTCGGTGCGGATAAGGGGGGCCATGGAGCGCATGATAGGTCGGCCCCGGGCGCAAACTCGCCGTTTTCGGACATGCGCCTGCCGTCTTCCAAAGGCCTCAGGCCGAGACCAGCTCCATGCGGTATGCGAGCGCGATGAACAGCGACTGCGCCAGGCACAGCGTGCCCGTGAGCGAGCGGAAGCCGAAGGTGGCGCTGTCCTGCGCCACGAGGGTGACGCTGGCGCGCGCGGCCAGCGGGGACAGCGGGCTGTCGGTGAGCGCGAGCAGGCGCGCGCCGCGCTCCAGCGCCGCGTCCGCGAGTTCGAGCGTCTCGCGCGCATAGGGCTCGAACGACACGGCCACGATCACGTCGCCCGGTGCCATGGCTCGCAACTCGCCCATCTGCATGGAGCCCAGGCCGTGCAGCCAGTGCACGGGCTTGGCCGTGTGCTGCAGCGCGTAGGCCAGGTAGGCGCCCACGGGAAACGCGCGGCGCGCGGCCGCGAGCCACAGTGCCGGCGCGCCCACGAGCAGGTCCACGGCGGCGTCGAATTGCGCGTCGGCCAGGCCGGCCTGCAGCGCCTGCAGGCTCGCGATGCCGCCTTCGACGACCTCGTGCGCGATGCGCGCGCTGGCCAGCGGCGCCGCGCCCGTGTCGATCAGGCTGCGGATGCGGTCCTGGTAGTCGCGCTGCGGCGCCAGTTGCCGCGCCGCGCCCGCGCGGAACAACGTCTGCAGCTGCGTGTAGCCATGGAAGCCGAAGTGCTTGGCGAAGCGCACCACGGCCGAGGGCTGCACGCCACAGTGCTGCGCCACCTCCTGAATGCCCTGCAGTGCGATGTGCGCGCCGCTGTGCTCCACATGGCGCGCGATGGCCTGCAGCTGGCGGCTCAAGGCCGGGTACTGGGTGCGCAGGTCGGCCAGGAACGCGTCCGCATGGGCGTAGGCGATGGGGCTTGCCATGGATGGTTTGTTTTTTCTGTTTTCCATTTGATTGGAAAAATATTTCTATTTCGGGCTATGATGCCAGCCATTATCTGGCGCGTCACCTGGCCCGAAGGCTCCCAGGCGCGCTTCGCAGCACACAGGAGACACATGCCCACCGCACTGAACTTTCCCCCAGGCCGCGCGTACGACGTGGCCTGCCTCGGCCGCCTGGCCGTGGACCTCTATGCGCAGCAGATCGGCTGCAGCCTGGAGGAGGCGACCAGCTTCTCCAAGTACCTGGGCGGTTCGTCCGCCAACATCGCCTTCGGCACCGCGCGCCTGGGCCTGCGCTCGGCCATGGTCTCGCGCGTGGGTGACGAGCAGAACGGCCGCTTTCTGCTGAATACGCTGCGACGCGAAGGCTGCGACGTGGGCCAGGTGCAGATCGACCCGCAGCGCCTCACGGGCATGGTGCTGCTGGGCATCAAGGACCAGGACACCTTCCCGCTGCTCTTCGCCCGCGAAAACTGCGCCGACATGGCGCTCGACGCCGCCGCCATTGGCGAAGACTTCATCGCCGGCTGCCGCAGCCTGCTCATCACCGGCACGCACCTGAGCACGTCCACGGTGCTGGCCGCCAGCCGCCGCGCGCTGGAGCTGGCCGGGCGCCACGGTGTGGTGCGCGTGCTCGACATCGACTACCGTCCCGTGCTCTGGGGCCTCACGGGCAAGGGGGATGGCGAAACGCGCTACATCGGCAGCGATGCGGTGAGCCAGCACCTGCAGGCGCAACTGCCGCTGTTCGAGCTCATCATCGGCACCGAGGAAGAGTGGCTGATCGCGGGCGGCGAGGCCGAGCTGATGGCCGCGCTGCGCAGCGCCCGCCGGCACACGCGGGCCGTGTTCGTGGTCAAGCGCGGTGCCCTGGGATGCAGCATCATCGACGGCGAAGTGCCCGAAACAATCGACGATGCGCTCGCCGTGCTGGGAGAGCGCATCGAGGTGCTCAATGTGCTCGGCGCGGGCGATGCCTTTGCCTCGGGCCTGCTGTATGGATTGCTCACGGGCCAGGGCTGGGAGGCGTCGGCGCGCATCGCCAACGCCTGCGGCGCCATCGTGGTCTCGCGCCACGGCTGCGCGCCGGCCATGCCCACGCGGGCCGAGCTGGCGCACTGGTTCGGCAGCGAGCGCCACGTGCGGCCCGACCAGGACCCGCAACTGGCCCACCTGCACCGCGTGAGCGTGCCGCGCGTGCAGTGGCCCGAGCTGTATGTGCTGGCCTATGACCACCGCGCGCAGTTCGAGGACATGGCGCGCGAGGCGGGTGCCGATGCGGCGCGCATTCCCGCGCTCAAGAAGCTCATCAACCGCGTGGTGGCGGATCTGGAGGCCGCCGATGCCAGCGTGCGCGGCAAGCTCGGCGTGCTCATCGACGGCCGTCTGGGCGAAGCCGCGCTGCACGACGCCACGGGCCGCGGCTGGTGGCTGGGCCGGCCCATCGAGCGGCCGGGCTCGCGCCCGCTGCGCTTCGACGGCACGCATTCGCTGGGCTCCCAGCTCGTGCACTGGCCGCGCGAGCAGGTCGTGAAGTGCCTGGTCTTCTACCACCCCGACGACCCCGCGCCGCTGCGCGCCGAGCAGGAGGAGTGGCTGCAGCAGGTCTGGGAGGCCACGCGCGCGAGCGGCCATGAGCTGCTGCTGGAGGTGATTCCGCCGCGTGAACTTCCGGGCGACCCCGGCGAGGCCACGGTGCGCGCGATCCGCCACTTCTACGACCTCGGCTTCCGCCCCGAATGGTGGAAGGTGGGCGTGATGGCCGCGCGCCACTGGCAGGCGCTCGACGCCCTGGTGCAAGAGCGCGACCCGTACTGCCGCGGTGCCGTGATCCTGGGCCTGTCGCAGCCGCTCAATCAGCTCGTGGCGGGCTTTGCCGAAGCGCGGCACAGCCGCATCGTGCGCGGCTTCATGATCGGCCGCAGCGTCTGGGCCGAGGCGAGCCGCGCCTGGCTCGCGGGGCAGATCGGCGACGCCGAGTTCCAGTCCCGCGTGGCGGCCAACTTCCGCCAGCTCATCGAAGGCTGGCGCGCCGCTCGGCAGACACCGCAACACAAGGAGGCCGCATGACGATCAGCCCGCTCCTGATCAAGGCCGCGCGCAGCGGGCGCGTGGTGGCCGACATCACGCCCCAGTCCGCCGGATGGCGCCACGTGGGCTTTCGCGCGCTGCGCCTGGGGGCTGGGGACGAAGAAGCATTCGACCTGCCCGAGGGGCGCGAGCTGTGCATCACGATCCTCACGGGCCAGGCCGACGTGCAGGTCGACGGCGCGCTGCACAGCGCCCTGGGCAGCCGTGCGTCGGTGTTCGACGACGCCGCGCCCACGGCCGTCTACGTGCCGCCCCGGCGCCGCGTGCAGATCACGGCGCGCGGCAACGTGGAGGTGGCGCTTTCCACCGCGCCCGCCCAAGGGCGGCTGCCCGCGCGCGTGATCGAGCCCGGCCAGATGAAGCGCAGCGTGCGCGGGCAGGGCAGCAACACGCGCTACGTGTGCGACATCCTGCCCGAGAGCGAGCCCGCCGAGGGCCTGCTCGTGGTCGAGGTGGTCACGCCCGCGGGCCATTCGTCGAGCTACCCGCCGCACAAGCACGACACGGCCCGCGAGGGCGAGACCTCGCTCGAGGAAACCTACTACCACATGCTGCGGCCCGAGCAGGGCTTCGCTTTCCAGCGCGTGTACACCGACGACCGCAGCCTGGACGAAGCCATGGCTGTGGAGCACCGCGACACCGTGCTTGTGCCGCGTGGTTATCACCCCTGCGTGGCGCCGCACGCCTACGACCTGTACTACCTCAACACCATGGCGGGCCCACAGCGCCGCTGGGCCTTCTGGAACGACCCCCAGCACGCCTGGATGCTGGAGCCGCGCTGATGCTTTTGCTATGCATTGAATAGCTGCAAACGACCAGTGTAAAAGCACTGCAAGCCGAATTCCTCATAAATCAACCAAGGAGACAAGACCATGAAACGCAACTCCCTTCGCCTGGCGTGCGCCGTGCTGCTCGCCTGCAGCCTGGGCGCGCACGCGCAGAACGGCGCCTTCCCCAGCCAGCCCGTGAAATGGGTTGTGCCCTATGCGCCCGGCGGCACCACCGATGTGATTGCGCGCAACCTTGCCACCCGCA
Organism: Acidovorax sp.; assembly: GCA_041913505.1. Classification (GTDB taxonomy): domain Bacteria; phylum Pseudomonadota; class Gammaproteobacteria; order Burkholderiales; family Burkholderiaceae_C; genus JAYSFC01. Next base: position 10,869 of record JAYSFC010000069.1, on the reverse strand, counting down.
TGGGGCAGGACCTGGGCCAGCCCGTGGTGGTGGACAACAAGCCGGGTGCGGCCAGCATCATCGGTGCCACTTTCATCGCGCGCTCGCAGCCCGACGGCTACACCGTGGGCACGGCCGACTCCGGCACGCTCGCCTTCAACCCTGCGATGTACGCCTCGCTGAGCTACGACGCGGGCAAGGACTTCACCTTCATCGGCGGCCTGGGCAAGATGCCGCTGGTGCTGGCCGTGGCGCCCAACTTTCCGGCCAAGAATGTGCAGGAGCTGCTCGCGCTGGTGAAGAAGTCTCCCGGCAGCGTCTCCAGCGCCTCGTCGGGGCCCGGCTCGCCGCTGCACGTGGCGCTGGAGCTGTTCAAGCAGCGCACGGGCACGGACCTCATGCACGTGCCCTACAAGGGCTCGGCCCCCGCGCTGCAGGACCTGATGGCGGGGCAGGTGCAGACCATGTTCGTGGACCTGCCGCCCAGCCTCTCGATGATCAAGGGCGGCAAGATCCGCGTGCTGGCCGTGGCCACACCGCAGCGCCTGTCCATCCTGCCCGACGTGCCCACCATGGCCGAGGCCGGCGTGCCCGGCTTCGAGGCCTATGCGTGGCAGGGCTTCGTGGGGCCCGCCAAGCTGCCCGATGCGGTGGTGCAGCGGCTCAACAAGGATCTCGTGGCCGCGCTCAAGCACCCCGAGATGCGTGCACGGCTCGAAGAGCTGGGCATCCAGCCCATGCCCATGGCGCCTGCACAGTTCGGAGAGTTCGTGCGCTCCGAGCAGAAGCTCTGGAGCGGCGTGATCAAGGCCGCCAATATCCACCTCGACTGATTGCTGTCTGCCATGGCCCTCTCCATCGACCGCCGCCACGCCCTCCAGTCCCTCGCCGCGCTGGCCGCCGCTGCCGCGGTGCCTGCCCGCGCACAGGCCTACCCGAACAAGCCCATCGAGCTCATCGTGCCGTTCGCCGCTGGCGGCGGCACCGACGTGCTCGCCCGCGCCCTGGCCGAGCAGGCGCGCGCGCACCTGCCGCAGAACCTCATCGTCATCAACCGTGCCGGCGCGAGCGGCGGCATTGGCTGGGGTGAACTCGTGAACGCCAAGCCCGACGGGTACAAGCTCGCGATCATCACGGTGGAGATCACGATGATCCCGCACATGGGTCTCGTGAAGCTCACCGCCGACGATGTGCTGCCCATCGCGCGGCTCAACGCCGACCCGGCCACCATCGCCGTGCGCGCGGATTCGCCCTACCGCACCCTCGAGGACCTGCTCGCCGCCGCGCGCAAGAACCCCGGCGCGGTGCGCGTGGGCAATGCGGGGCCGGGCTCGCTGGGCCATCTGGCGGCCGCGGCGCTGGAGGACAAGACCCAGGCGCAGTTCAACCACGCGCCGTACCGGGGCGCCAACCCGGCCGTGCTCGACCTGCTGGGCGGGCACATCGAGGCCGTGGCCGTCACGCCCGTGGAGGTGGCCACCTACGTGGCTGCGGGCAAGGTGCGCCCGCTGGCCGTGATGGCCGACAAGCGCATCGGCGCGGGCTGGGAGCAGGTGCCCACGCTCAAGGAGCGGCAGATCGACCTGGCCATCGGCGGCTGGCGCGGCCTGGCCGCGCCCAGGGGCACGCCGCCCGAGGTGGTGGCGCAGCTGCGCGCCGCCATGGCCAAGACGCTGCAGGAGCCTGCGCTGCGCGAGACCATGGCCAAGCAGAACATGGGAGAAGGCTACCTCGATGCGCCCGAGTTCAAAACGCTGATCGCGCGCGACAACGCGTTTTTCAAACAGCTGATCGAGCGCCTGAATATCAAGGTCTGAGACGGGGGAGAGGGCCGGGGAGGGACGCCTACAATGCGCGGTTTCCCCTCCCACTCCCACGACAGGTTTTTCCGTGCAGCTCTCGCCCTCGATCTTCAAGGCCTACGACATCCGCGGCATCGTCCCGAGTACCCTGAACGAGTCCGTGGCCCTGGGCCTGGGGCGCGCGTTCGGCACCGCGGCGCGGGCAGAGGGCCAGCGGGTGGTGGCTGTGGGGCGCGACGGGCGTCTCTCGGGCCCGCAGCTGACGGCCGCGCTGGTCCGGGGTCTGGTGGAAAGCGGTGTCGAGGTCATCGACATCGGCGTGTGCACCACGCCCATGCTGTACTTCGCGGCCGCCACGCTGTGCCAGAGCGGCATCCAGATCACGGGCAGCCACAACCCCAAGGACTACAACGGCTTCAAGATGGTGCTGGCCGGCCGCGCCATCTATGGCGAGGAAATCCAGCAACTGCGCCGCACCATGGAGGCCGAGAGCTGGCAACTGGTGCCCGGCGGCAGCGCGCGCCAGGCCGACGTATTACCCGCCTACGTGCAGCGTATCGTGGGTGACGTGAAGCTCGCACGCCCGATGAAGATCGTGGTGGACTGCGGCAACGGCGTGGCCGGCGCCTCGGCCCCGGGTATCTTCCGCGCGCTGGGCTGCGAGGTGACGGAGCTGTTCTCCGAGGTGGACGGCAACTTCCCCAACCACCATCCCGACCCCAGCAAGCCCGAGAACCTGCGCGACCTCATCGCCGCGCTGCAGAACTCTGACGCTGAATTGGGCCTGGCCTTCGACGGCGACGGCGATCGCCTGGGCATCGTGACCAAGGACGGCACCAACATCTTCCCCGATCGCCAGATGATGCTGTTCGCGCAGGACGTGCTCTCGCGCGTGCCCGGCGGCACCATCCTGTTCGACGTCAAATGC
>JAYSFC010000069.1:6176-8131 GCA_041913505.1 Acidovorax sp. | reverse complement strand
AGATGAGCGGCCACATCTTCTTCAAGGAGCGCTGGTACGGCTTCGACGACGGCACCTACGCGGGCTGCCGCCTGCTGGAGATCCTGAGTCGCCACGCCGACCCGAGCGCCGTGCTCAACGCGTTGCCCACGAGCCATTCCACGCCCGAACTCAACGTGCAGTGCGCCGAGGGCGAGCCGCACCGCCTCACGGCCGAGCTGCAGGCGCTTGCAGGCGAGGCTTTCGCCGCACCGGCGCAGGTCAGCACCATCGACGGACTGCGCGTGGACTGGCCCGACGGTTTCGGCCTGATTCGCGCAAGCAACACCACGCCTGTGCTGGTGCTGCGCTTCGAGGGCCATACGCAGGAGGCACTGCACCGCATCGAGGCCGCCATGCTGGCCCTGCTGGAACGCGTGAAGCCCGGCGCCCAGGTGGGCAGCGCGGCGCATTGAGTTTCGCCGTACCCGCACGGTGATGGCCCGCCCCGCGCTCTGGCTCTATTCCGCTGTCACCTGGGCCGCCCAGCCGCTGTTGCGCCGCAAGCTGCGCCGCCGCGCCATGGCTGAGCCCGGCTACGGCCAGGCGGTGGGCGAGCGCTTCGGGTACTACCCGCCGCCCCTCGACAGCCTGGCGCCGCACAGCGACACCGATCCGTCGATGCGTTTCGTATGGATCCACGCGGTGTCGTTGGGCGAGACGCGGGCTGCCGCCATCCTGCTGGCTGCGCTGCGGCGCGAGCTGCCCGGCATGCGCCTGCTGCTCACGCACGGCACGGCCACGGGTCGCGCCGAGGGCGAGAAGCTGCTGCAGCCCGGCGATGTGCAGGTCTGGCAGCCCTGGGATACGCCGGGCGCCGTGCGGCGCTTTCTGCGCCAGTTCCGCCCGGCCATCGGCATCCTGATGGAGACCGAGGTCTGGCCCAACCTCGTGGCGGGCTGCCGTGCCCGCGGCATTCCGCTCGTGCTGGCCAATGCGCGGCTCAACGCGCGGTCGCTGGCCAGCGCCCAGCGCCTGGGTTGGCTGGCTGGCCCCGCGTACCGGGGCCTGGCCGCCGTGTGGGCTCAGACCGAAGCTGATGCCGAGCGCCTGCGCGCGCTGGGTGCGCCCGTGGAGGGCGTATTCGGCAACCTCAAGTTCGACGTGGTGCCCGATGCCGCACAGGTGGCCCGGGGGCGCCAGTGGCGCGAGGGCCAGCGGCGCCCCGTGGTCCTGCTGGCCAGCAGCCGCGAGGGAGAGGAGGCGCTGTGGCTGGATGCGCTGCGCGGTCTGGGCGATGCGCGCGCCGAGGTGCAATGGCTGATCGTGCCGCGCCATCCCCAGCGTTTCGACGAAGTGCAACAACTGCTGCAGGATGCCGGCCTGCGCGTCTCGCGCCGCAGCACCTGGGCGTTGCCCCCCACGGACGCCGATGTCTGGCTTGGTGACAGCCTGGGCGAGATGGCGCTGTACTACGGCCTGGCCGACGTGGCCCTGCTCGGCGGCAGCTTCGCGCCGCTCGGGGGGCAGAATCTCATCGAGGCGGCCGCCTGCGGCTGCCCGGTGGTGTTGGGGCCGCACACCTTCAATTTTGCCGATGCCACCGAAAAAGCCTGCGCCTCGGGCGCCGCGCTGCGCGTGGCCGACCTGGGCCAGGGCCTGGAGGCCGCCATCGGCCTGGCGCGCGACGTCCAGTGCCTGGATGCGGCGCGTGCCACGGCACTCCAGTTCGCCGCCGCCCACCGCGGGGCCGCCAAGGCCACGGCGAAGGCGGTGGCCGGGCTGCTGGACCGCAGCCGACGTATCCGCTGACCGCGCGCCGCCGTCCGCCGGTGGGCGGTTGAGGAATTGAATGTCCTCCATGGCTTGATGGGCTTGCGTTGCATGCTACGGTTTATGGAGCAGAATAGGCGCGGCCTTCTTGCCCCCCGCCAGGAACACTGCGCATGACCCACCTCCGAACCCGTGCCGTGCACGCAGGACAGCACCCCGACCCC
>JAYSFC010000069.1:0-6076 GCA_041913505.1 Acidovorax sp. | reverse complement strand
GCGCATGACCCACCTCCGAACCCGTGCCGTGCACGCAGGACAGCACCCCGACCCCACCACCGGCGCCATCGCCACCCCCATCAGCCAGACCACGGCCTTCGGCTACGGCACCCTGGAGCAGGGGGCGGCCCTCTTCGCGGGCGAGGTGCCGGGCTACCGCTACAGCCGCTTCGCCAATCCCACGGTGGCCGCGCTGGAGGCCAAGATGGCCGACCTCGAAGGCGCACCGGCGGCCGTGGCTTTCGCCAGCGGCACGGCGGCCACGTCATCGGTGCTGCTCGGCCTGCTCCGGCCGGGGGATGAACTGGTGTTCCTCGGCCCGCTCTACGGCGGCACGGAGGGGCTGATGCGCTCGTTGGGCGAGCGCTGGGGCATCAAGGTGGTCGATGCCACGGCCAGCGGCCTCGCGGCCGCGATGACGCCGGCCACGCGCCTGGTGTGGGTCGAGACGCTCACCAACCCCACGCTGCGCCTGCACGACCTGGCCGCGGTGGCTGCCATCGCGCGCGAGCGCGGCGTACCCACCGTGGCCGACAACACCTTCTGTACCCCCTGCCTGGCGCGGCCGCTGGAATGCGGCATCGACCTCGTGCTGCACTCCATGACCAAGTACCTCGGCGGCCATGGCGACGCCACGGGCGGCGTTGTGGCCGGGGCCGAGGCGTTGGTGAGCGCGGTGCGCAAGACTGGGCTGGGCCATGTGGGCGGCAACCTTGCGCCGCAGGAGGCCTTCCTGTTCCTGCGCGGCATCAAGACGCTGCCGCTGCGCATGGCGGCGCACTGCGAGGGGGCGCTGGCAGTGGCCCGCTTCCTGCACCAGCACCCCGCCGTGCGCGTGGTGCACTACCCCGGCCTGGAAAGCCATCCCCAGCACGCCCTGGCCCAGCGCCAGATGCAGGGGGGGTTTGGCGGCATGGTGTCGTTCGAGCTGGCGCGCGGCGAGCGCACGGCGGTGGCCACCGTGCTCGACCGGCTGCGGCTGTTCACGCAGGCCGTGTCATTGGGCGATGTGGACAGCCTGGCCTGCCACCCGGCCAGCACCACCCACAGCTTCGTATCACAACAGGCGCGTGATGCCGCCGGTGTGACGGAAGGGCTGGTGCGCCTGAGCGTAGGCATCGAGCACCCCGACGATCTGGTGGCCGACCTGGCGCAGGCCCTGGACGGGTAGTCCCCCCGTTTGGCGGCGACCAGAGGGGAGGGCGATGCTTGGTTTTGGCACAAATGGTGCGGGGCCTGTCGCTCACCGGCCGGTGTGCTTCTGGGCACGCGCTACCGCATGCTGGCGGCGGCCATCCTTGAAGACGGTGGCGCCCTGCGCCTCAAGTCAGGAAGATCAGCGCCAGAATGCCGCCGAACAGCGCCCACTTCACGAGGTAGTAGGCCCGCTTGTCCCAGGCTTTGAGGCGCTTGCCCACCAGGCGCACCTGGTAGATGTAATGGAAGGCGCGGTTGATGCCGCCCGTGCGGTCGCCCACCTCGTTGGGCGAAGCGGCGGCGGCGAGCAGGTGGCGCGCAAACCAGCGGTTCACGGCCTGTGCCCAGCGGTAGCGCAGGGGGCGCTCGATGTCGCAAAACAGGATCACGCGGTCGGCCTGCGTGGTGTTCTCGGCATAGTGGATGAAGGTTTCGTCGAACACCACGGCCTCGCCGTCGCGCCAGTGGTAGCGCTGGCCGTCCACGTCGATGTAGCAGGCCTCGCTGTTGGGCGTCTGCAGGCCGAGGTGGTAGCGCAGCGAGCCCGCGAAAGGGTCGCGATGGCGCACCAGGCGGCTGCCTGGAGGTAGCTCGGCGAACATGGCGGCCTTGATCGACGGAATGCCGCGCAGCAGTGCCGTGGTGTGCGGGCACAGCGTGGCGGCAGAGGGGTGGGCGTCGTCATACCACTTGAGATAGAAGCGTTTCCAGCCGCTCTTGAAGAAGGAGTTGAAGCCCACGTCGTTGAGCTGGCTCGAGGCCTTGATGCCGCCGGCTTCGCGCAGGCGCAGGGCTTCTTCGCGGATCTGCGGCCAGCTCTGCTGCAGCACCTGCATCTCGGGAAACTGCGTCACGGGCAGGTAGGGTGTGTTCGGCACCTTGGAGAACAGGTACATGAACGCGTTGAGCGGCGCGAGGAAGGTGGAATGGTCCGAGAGCTGGCGCAAGAACGGGTGCCGCACCCGGCCGCGCAGGTGCACATACAGCGTGCTGGCGATGAACAGCAGGAGGATGAACCATTTCATAGGCGGGGGCGCGTCAGGAAAAAGGGGCTGGCTATGGCTGAGGCCACGCCCGGGCGGAGGGCGTGACAGAGAATCGTGCAGTATGCCCCCGATGCGCGGTCCCTGCCGGCGTGGGCATTCTGGCCGCGCAGGGCGGGGGGCTCACTTGGCCAGCAGCGCGTCGATGGCCTGAACGTCGTCCTGGGCGAGCGTGCCGGCGGCCTGGCGCAGGCGCAGCGTGCCCAGCAGTACGTTGTAGCGGGCCACAGAGAGGTCTCGCTTGGTCTGGTAGAGCTGGCTTTGAGCGTTCAGCACGTCGATGTTGATGCGCACGCCCACCTGGTAGCCGAGCTTGTTGGCGTCGAGCGCGCTCTGGCTCGAGGCCTCGGCTGCCTCGAGGGCCTTGACCTGGCTTTGTCCCGACTGCACGCCGAAGAACGCGGCGCGCGTATTTTGCGCGATCGTGCGGCGCGTGGCCTCCAGGTCAGCGCGGGCCTTTTCTTCGAGCGCCAGGGTCTCCTTGATGCGGTTTTGCACCGCGAAGCCCGCGAACAGCGGCACGTTGAGCAGCACCCCCACGCTGGAGGTGGTGTTGCGTGAATTCAGGCGCTGGGCCGTGATCGTGCCGTTGGGGTAGTGGTTGACCGCGTAGCCGGCCTGTAGGTCGACCGTGGGCAGGTGGCCGGTACGGGCCTTGCGGGTTTCGAGCTGGGCGATGTCGAGCGCGACGGCCGCCTGGCGTACCAGTGGCTGCTGGTCCTGCGATTTCTGTACCCAGGCCATCACATCGTCGGGTGCCACCTCGGGCAGTTGCACGGGCAGGGCCAGTGGCTGCGGTGCGGTGCCGGTGCGGCCCACGAGCTGGTCGAGCGCCAGGCGCTTGACGTGCAAATCGTTCTCTGCGGCGATTTCCTGGGCGGTCACCAGGTCGTACCGGGCCTGGGCTTCGCGCGTGTCGGTAATGGTGGAAGTGCCGACCTCGAAGTTGCGTTTGGCGGCTGCCAGTTGCTCCGCCACGGCGGCCTTCTGGGCGCGCACAAAGGTCAGTGTGTCCTGCGCGGCCAGCACGTCGAAATAGGCCTGGCTCACGCGCACGAGCAGATCCTGCGTGGCGGCGTCGAGCTGGGCCTGGGCCACGTCGATGCCGCGCTGGCCCTGCTCATAGCCGATGCGGTTGGCCGGGCGGTACAGCGGCTGCGAGGCCGACAGTGTGACGTTCTGGTTGGGCAGGGTGATGTTGAATTCGGGGCGGCTCACCTCGGTGTGGGCCGTGGACACTCCGGCCGACAGCCCCGCCGTCGGCAGCAGCCCGGCACGCGCCTGGTCGGCGCGGCTCACCGCCGCATCGAACTGGGCCTTGGCCGACTGCCAGGCGGCGTCGTAGCCGCGCGCTTGGTCCACCAGGGCGACCAGGCTTTGCGCTTGTGCGCCGGGGGCCAGGGACGCCAAGGCGGCCGCCAAGGCCAGCGTGAAGGGGAGGTGCCGGAACAGGGTCATGGGAGTCCTTCAGGAAAATCTGCGCATGCAACGAAACGGGCCCTGGCTCAGTAGCGGGGTACGCTGGGGTCGCGCTCGTGCGACCAGGCGTCGATGCCGCCCGTGATGTTGGCCACCTGCTCGAAGCCGTGGTGCTCGAGGAAGGCGGCCACATGCAGGCTGCGCGCGCCGTGGTGGCACAGGCAGGCGATGGGGCGTTGCAGGTCGAGTTCGCCCAGCCGCGCGGGCAGCTCGCCCATGGGGATGGCAATCAGCTCGAATCCATCGGCGCGCACGCTGGCGGCCTGCAGTTCCCAGGGCTCGCGCACGTCCAGTACCAGCGGCGCGCCGCTGGCACGGGCCTGCGCCAGGACCAGCCAATCGGTCAGTTGGGCGGGGCGGACGTGGGCAATCATGCGGTGTTCCTGTGGAGGACGGGTCAGAACGTGAAGCGCGAGGGTTCCGAGAAGTGGACGAGGCGCGGGGCCACCGTGTCCCACGGCTGCGTGGTCTCGAAGCGGTCCCCAGCGCGGCGCACGAAGGTGGCGCGCATCATGGGGTCCTGGCCCACGATGGCCGCGAGGCGGCCACCTTCGCGCAGCAGCGCCAGCAGCGCCTGGGGCACTTCGGCCACGGAGCCGCTGAGCACGATCACGTCGAACGGACCGTCGGGGATGGCATCCTTGGCTCCGTCGCCCTGGCGCACCTCGGCGTTCTGAACGCCGGCGCGGCGCAGGTTCTCTCGTGCCATCTGGGCCAGCGCAGGTTCGATTTCGAGCGATACCACGCGCTCGGCGCGGTGCGCGAGCAGGGCGGCCATGTAGCCCGAGCCGGCGCCGATCTCGAGGACGCGGTCGGTGGGTTGCACCTGCAGGTCTTGCAACAGGCGGGCCTCGATCTTGGGTGCCAGCATGCAGTGGCCCTGGCGCAGGGCGTCTTCGGCGTTACCCAGCAGGGGGATCGACATGTCCATGAATGCCATGCCGCGGTAGGCCGGGGGCACGAACTCCTCGCGGCGTACCACGGCCAGCAGGTCCAGCACGTCGCCGTCCAGCACATCCCAGGGGCGGATCTGCTGCTCGATCATGTTGAAGCGGGCCTGCGCGATGGGGTCGCTGATGTTGGCGGACGTGTTCAAGGGCATGTTCATGGGGTACTCCGAGGGAGGGCTGTCAGGACAAACCTTCGATTTTACGGGGCGCGGAAGGCTGGGAGCCCGAGGCGCCAAAGCGCGAGCGGGCCCAGCGCGCCAGATCGTCCATATAGCAGTACACCACGGGCACGACGACCAGCGTGAGCAGCGACGAGGTGATGACCCCACCGATCACGGCCTGGCCCATGGGCGCACGCTGCTCCGAACCCTCGCTGAGCGCGAATGCGAGCGGCACCATGCCGAAGATCATGGCCAGCGTAGTCATGAGGATGGGACGCAGGCGCACACGCGCCGCCAGCAGCAGGGCCTGTTCGCGCGGCAAGCCAGGCACGGTCTTGCCTTCATCGTCCGTATGCTCTTCACGCGCCCGGATCGCGAAATCCACGAGCAGGATGGCGTTCTTGGTCACCAGGCCCATGAGCATCACGACGCCGATGATGGAGAACATCGACAACGTGGAGCCGAACATCATGAGCGCGAGTACCACGCCGATCAGCGTCAGGGGCAGGGCGGTCATGAGCGCGAGCGGCTGCAGGAAACTCTTGAACTGGCTCGCGAGGATCATGTAGATGAACACAATGGCCAGCGCCAGCGCCGAGACCGCATAGCCGAACGACTCGGCCATGTTCTTCGTGGAGCCGCCGAACTGGTAGCGGTAGCCGGGCGGGAAGGCTACGGTGTCCAGCGCACGGCGGATGTCGTTGGACACTTCGCCAGCGGAGCGAAGGTACACGTTGGAGTTCACGGCCACTTCGCGTGAGAGGTCGCGCCGGTTGATCTGGTTGGGGCCCGTGGTCTCGCGCACGCTCGCCACCTGGTTCAGGCGCACGATGCGCGTACCGCCGTCGGCAGCACTGGTTCCCGTGCCGGCCAGCGCGAAGGGCAGGCGCTCGAGGTCCTGCGGCGTATCGCGCGACTCGGGGGCCAGGCGCACGTTCACGTCGTAGGTCTGGTCGTCGGCCGCGCGCCAGTTGCCCACTGTCTGGCCCGCTACCAGGGTGCGCAGGGCGGTGGCCATGGAGCCCACCGACAAGCCCAGATCCGAGGCCGCGTCGCGTCGCACGTCCACGGCGATCACGGGCTTGTCGGGCTTGAGGCTGGAGTCGAGGTCCACGAGGCCAGGAATGCCCCGCAACTTTTCGGTCACGAGCTGGGTGAGGCGTTCTAGCTCCTGCAGGTCAGGGCCCTGGATCGAGAACTCGATCTGCTTTTGCCCGCCCACGGGGTCGAGCAGGCCCACGTGCGT
>JAYSFC010000068.1:0-18807 GCA_041913505.1 Acidovorax sp. | reverse complement strand
TGCGTCGTTCAGTGCCGCATAGCAAATTACGACGGCTTGTTCAGCGTTGCCTTAGTCCACCACGATCCCTTGTCATCCTGAAACGACATATCGCCAGTGAACTTGTGCTTACAGCCCTTGCCGGCAGGCAAGCCGCCACCGCCGCCCGAATCGGACGAAGAGTCATGACAGACCGTCGCACCATCGGCATATGAAGAGAGCCGCCCCGGCGCACGGCCCGTGCGATCCGGCGTCAACGTGCTATTCCAGATCGCGGCAATGTGACCGCATTGACTCTCAGGATCTCGACTCTCAACGCACGAACCAAAGGACTCCAACAAACCAGGGTTGCACGTGCAACTCTTGCCATCGGCACTCATGGTGCTACCAGACGGACAACTCTTAACGGGAGCGCCCATATTGCACATGCCCGTGTAGACATCCTTATTCACGTAGCCAGAGAAATAGGCCCAACCACAGTCAGTAGGCGCACGCCCTTGATAGCCACAGACCCAACGAATATTTGAAACCTTGGGATCAGAGCCATAAGGCCACGGATACTTTGTCTCATTGCACTGGCTTGAGTCATACCCATCGGTAGGCGCAAACGATGCAAACGCAGAACTGCAACAAAGCAACGCAAGAACAAGGATCAGGCGGTAAAGATGAGCCATGCCGCCCCCAGGATTGCGATGATGACGAATAGGCCCACGGCCAACCCCTTGACGATGTGCACACCGCGTGCACATGGGCAAAGGCCCCGGTCTGCAGCCCGGGATGCCTCAGCGCTTAAGACATCGCGCGACGAATCCAGCGGAAGGTGGCGATCGTGGCAATCACGATCAGCACAGCGGAACCGATCAGGCCGATGGGAGCTTTCGCGCCGCTGATTTCAGTGACCACATCCGTCACGTCGACGGCGGCATGGGCCATGTTGGCCATCGTGATCAGAGCACCAGCAGCAGCAACTGCTGCGAACTTGCGGGTTTGCGAATTGACACGGTTCATTTCAGTTCTCACTTTCAGAAGATAGGTTTCCGTCAGAGCTTTTGACCGCTTGAATGAAGGCCCGGAAGGCCCAGCCAAGCGCCCATATCACGAGGACGGCACTCGCGATTGCGGCCCCCTCTGCTGGACTCAAATCCAGCAATGGGAGACTGAATTCGTGCACTAGCGTGACGGTGCACGCGCTTGCACAGGTGATCGTGGTGGGGTCAGCCATTGCACCGTGCACGTGCACGCGCACGGGCTTGGATAACGCGCAAATGCTTTTCTTCCCAGGCCAGATACCGGACAGAAAGCCACGCTGTCAGGCCAACGCAGCATTGCCAAAAGACAGCACCAGCAACGCCAGCAGCAAAGGCCAGCTTGATAACGGCCCAGGCGAAGGTTTCAAGTTGATCGGGTGGCATCACACCTCCTGCTCGCGATGGAGGTCATCAAGGTCTATGACCTGGGGACGGTGGAAGGGCTCGGTGTGGTCTTCGATCAACTGCGCACAGCTTTCGATGTCGGGCAGCACACCAGCCTCACTCAGCAACATGACCCACTCCGGTTGCCCATCCTCAAAGGACGGGGCCAGGAACTGGCCTGTGGTGCCGGACTGGATCACGCAGCGCATTACGCGGCCTTGGCCTGGGTGGCGGGTTTGATGCCCAGCAGCGTGAGCTTGGCCGTCTGGTCCGCACCGGCCACGATGTCGAATTCGCAGAGAACCGGAACGCCGCCGAGGGGCCAAGAGTTCTTCAGGTGCGCCCACTTCTTGAACTCTTCCGAGGTGCCGCACTTGAACGGACGCGTGACAACGCCGATGGATTCGCCGCTACTGCTTTGGCCCAGGTCCACGGAGATATGGAACGTGGTGCTGTCGAAGGCGCGGCCTTCAATGTCGCCCTTGCTGGCTTTGATGCCGTGCAGCACGGCTTGGCTTTGCATCTTCATGGTTCTGTTTCCTTGGTTGCGGCCTCACGCTGGCTGAATTCCGACACGGCCATAGCCGGAGCCAGATGCACGAGCAAACGCGCTATCGAACGCGCCCGCGATTTCTCCCTTGCTGAACTTTTGCAAGCGCCCAGGCACTTTTTTGTTCAGCAGGATCTCTTCAATGAAGTTGGTGTTGCCCAGGTGCTGGAAGCAAAGGGCAATGGACGGCGCAGCGGTGTCGAGCAGCCATTGCACGTTGCGCTTGACCTCGGCCAGGATGGTTTCTGCGGCAAGGCGTGGCGTGGTCTTCACAGGCTCAGGCTTTGCACTGCCTTGGGCCTCGCGCAGCATCGACAGATGCCACTCACTGGCACCCGCGAAAAAGTCAGAAGGACGGCGCAGCATGTCGGAGGGCAGCACGCGCAGCTTGTTGCCGTAACGCAGTTCCGCACGCAGCCATGGGCTGTCATCCTTGGGGCCAAAAAGCTGATGGCCCTTCTCGTAAACGTTGGTTTGCTTGCCCGCCTCTTTGCTGCCGAAGTAGAACGAGCGAGCCCGACCATTGCACCAGTCGCCCACCTGATTGCATGAGGGGGTGCGGCCCCCGTGATCCATGAGCCCAGCTTTGTAGTCGGCCTGAACACGATCCATGCCGCCCGTGAATCCATCGAAGAAGTCCAGGGCCAGATCGACACGAGTGACCGTGGCTTGCGTGGTGTCCACGAGCGCCGCCAAACGCTGGTTGAAGCCGTGCTGCGCGAAGGTGCAGGCCGAGCCGTAAATGTTGCAGTGGATGGTTTTGGCCTGAGCGTGCTGGCGCGGGCTGTCGCCGCTTGAGAGGTAGCCGACCCAGCCCACCTCAACATCGTTGCGCACGATCGACCAGCGGAATCGGTAGAAGTCATGCCCCTTACGCACTTCCGGGTAGACGCTGAATTCAGGGCCGAGGGCATCGCAGGCTTGCTGCGCAAGCGCCTTGGCCTGGGCCGATGCAGCGAAATCCGGATCGGGCATGTCGCGCAGCAACTTTGCGAGCCGCTCGTAGCGGTCCTGATGATGTGCCTCATCGGACCAAAACGCCCCATCGTGCAGGGGGAAAAGATCGTTCACATCGGGCGTGGGGGCAGAGCGCAGATTGCAGGTGAACCGCACCCAGTCAACGTGCACGAGTTCCTTGCTGTGGGCTCGTTCAGCACGAAGGCGCAACTTCACTTCATTGCCATCGAGAACGAGATCACTTTTCTTGGCGCGGGTCATGCCTTGGCTCCGGACAGGTTCTCCCCGTGATTACCATCGGGGAGCGGCGAGGGCTCCGCCCCCGCAGCAGCGCCCGCGCTCCGCTTGCCGTGCGCGGCTGCGTGGGCGCGCAAGACCTCACTTACAAATTCAACGGGGGGAAGAATGAAAACCTTGCTGATAGCGCTCGCGGTGCTGGTGGTGATTGCAGCCGTGGCGATGCTCCAAAAGACGGGAGGCCCTGCAAGAGCCGGTGGAGCGGAGCGTCCTCGGCGCAAGAAGCTGTTTCTGACCGAGCGCGAGCAGTCCATGCATAACCGATTGACGCAGGCTCTGCCCGACCTCATCGTGCTTACGCAAGTCAGCTTCAGTGCGCTCATAACGGCCAAGGCATATGCAGTGCGCAACACGTTCGACCGAAAGACAGCCGATTTCGTCGTGTGTGACAAGGCATTCCAAGTGCTGGCCGTGATCGAGTTAGATGACGCAAGCCACAAGGGAAAAGAGGAAAAGGACGGCGCCCGTGATGCGCTGCTCACCAACGCTGGATACCGAGTGCTGCGGTACCCCAACATTCCGGATATCGACCGCGTGCGCACCGATTTCGCCCCGAAGGAAGTGGCGCTACCCCAGGCAGCCACGACACCGGCGGCCAGAGTGGAGCCAGTGTTGACAGAAGCCCCAGCGCTGAAGGTCGATTGAACGGAGCCCGCCCTCTGCCCCGCCAGGGCAGGAGCCGCCAAGCTAACGCCTTGGCGTTGTTTGGAAGGGGATGGGGTGGTGTGCATGGCGGTTCCGCGAATGAATGCACATTGCATTCAACGAGGCGGACTTTAACCATGAATGCACATTGTATTCAAGTGCTTTGATACGATGAATGCACTTTGTATGCATCGAAGCAACAGGAGGTTGTATGCAGACCACAATGAACCTGCTTGAAGCGGCCCTCAAGAAGCAGCCTGCGCCCTACTGGACAGACCGTCTCAACCTAGCGAGAACCACGCTGAACACCGCCAAGAGCAGGGGACACCTGAGCCCTGCTATTGCTGGTGCACTGGCCGAAGAACTGGGCCAAGACCCAAGGGAATGGATCGTGGTGGCCGCCCTGGAGTCCGAACGTGAAAGCGCCTGCAAAGAGCGCATGCTCAAGCGCATTCGACGGCTTACATCGGTTTAGTGATGTAATTTCAGAATGACGTCTAGCTTCCACCACGTTGCACTGATCGGGAAATACCAGACGCCGGTGCCAGGCACCAAGGCCGACAGTTCCCGCAAAGCCTTGGACGACATCGCGCACTTCCTTGTACGGCAAGGCTGCGATGTATCGCTGGAAGCCGAGACAGCGGCCAACACAGGACTGGTCCAATACCCCGCACTCGATGCCGACGCCATCGGCGCCCAGTGCGATCTGGGGCTGGTGGTGGGCGGCGACGGCACGATGCTCGGCATCGGCCGGCGGCTGGCCCAGTACGGCACGCCGCTCATCGGCATCAACCAGGGCCGCCTGGGCTTCGTGACGGACATCCCGCTGGACGACTACCAGACCACGCTTACGCCCATGCTGCGTGGCGAATATGAAGAAGATTCGCGCCCCCTCATCCACGCGCGCGTCATGCGCGACGGTGAATGCGTGTTCGAAGCGCTGGCGATGAACGATGTGGTGGTCAACCGTGGCGCCACCTCAGGTATGGTGGAGTTACGCGTAGAGGTGGATGGTCACTTCGTGGCCAACCAGCGCGCGGACGGCCTGATCGTGGCGTCGCCCACCGGCTCCACGGCCTATTCGCTTTCCGCCGGGGGCCCCATGCTGCACCCCTCCATCCCGGGCTGGGTGCTGGTGCCTATCGCACCCCACACACTTTCCAACCGGCCCATCGTGCTGTCGGACACCACGGAGATCGCCATCGAGGTGGTCGGAGGGCGCGACATCAGCGCCAACTTCGACATGCAGTCTCTGGCTTCGCTGCTGCACGGTGACCGGATTCTCGTGCGGCGCTCCGAGCATTGCGTGCGTTTTCTGCACCCACGGGGCTGGAGCTACTTCGCCACGCTGCGCAAGAAGCTGCGCTGGAACGAAGGAGGCTCCTGAGCATGGCCCTCAGACGCATCTCGCTGCGCGATTTCGTGATCGTGCAGGCACTGGACATCGACCTGCAGGCCGGCTTCACGGTGCTCACGGGAGAGACGGGCGCGGGTAAATCCATCCTGATCGACGCCCTGCAGCTTGCGCTGGGTGCTCGCGCTGACGCCGGGGCGGTCCGCGAAGGGGCACGCCAAGCCGATATCTGCGCCGAATTCGACTGCCCCGCCACCCTGACACCCTGGCTGGAGGAAGGCGGTTTTGAGCCGGGCGAGACACTGCTGCTGCGCCGCCTGGTGGATGCCCAAGGCAAGAGCCGCGCCTGGATCAACGGCAGCCCCGCCACCGCCACGCAATTGCGCACGCTGGGCGAGCAATTGCTCGACATCCATGGTCAACATGCCTGGCAAAGCCTCACCCGCCCCGACTCCGTGCGCGGCCTGCTGGACGCCTACGCGGGCGTTTCTGTCAGCAGGCTGCGCCAGCTCTGGTCCGATTGGCGGGCAGCCCAGCAGGCGCTGGCGCATGCGCGCGCACTGCAGGAAACGCTGCAGCGGGAACGCGAGCGCCTGCAGTGGCAGATTGGCGAGCTGGACAAGCTCGCCCCCGCGGCCCACGAATGGGACGAACTCAACACCCAGCACACGCGCCTGTCGCACGCACAGGCCCTGATCGAAACGGCCGAAGGTGCACTCGGACTCCTCGAGAACGAAGAATCCGGCGTCCACGGCAGCCTGGGCCGCGCACACCACCTGCTGGCGCATCAGGAGCATCTCGACCCCGAGTTCAAGGCCATCGCGGACGTGCTGGCCTCCAGCATGGCCCAGGTGGACGACGCGCGCCATTCGCTGCATACCTACCTGCGACGGGCCGACCTCGACCCACACCGCCTTGCGGAACTTGACAGCCGGCTCTCGCAATGGGTGGCCCTGGCACGGCGCTACAAGCGCGCGCCCGCGGATTTGCCTTCAGCACTTGAAGGCTGGAAGCAGGAATTGCGGCAACTCGATGCCGCCGCCGATCTCGCCCAGCTCGAGGCCCAGGAACACGCACGTGCCCAGGCCTACCAGACGGAGGCCCAGGCCCTCTCCAAACGCCGCGGCAAGGCCGCACCGCAGCTATCGCGTGCCATCACCGAGGCAATGCAAGGCCTGGGCATGGCGGGCGGCGTGTTCCAAGTGGCCATCGAGCGCACATCGGAACCCGGGCCGCAGGGCATCGATGCCGTCGGCTTTCTGGTCGCGGGCCACCCTGGCATGACACCCCGTCCGATCGGCAAGGTCGCCTCGGGCGGCGAACTGTCGCGGATTTCGCTGGCCATCGCCGTCACGACCAGCCAGCTCGGCGAAGCCTCCACGCTGATCTTCGACGAGGTGGATTCCGGCGTCGGCGGAGCCGTCGCACAAACCGTAGGCCGGCTCATGCAGCAACTGGGGCAGGACCGCCAGGTGCTTGCCGTGACCCACCTGCCCCAGGTCGCCGCCTGCGCCGACCACCACCTGGTCGTAGCCAAGCGCCGTGACAAAGCTGGCACAACCAGCTCAGTCACCCCTGTGCGCGAGGAGGAGCGGGTGCACGAAGTGGCCCGCATGCTGGGTGGTGAACGGCTCTCGGACGCCACCCTGGCACATGCCCGGGAGATGCTGTGCGGGCTCGAAGCCACCACCAGGGAGTAGCGCCATGGCCCTTGAAATCGTGCTCCTCACCGGCATGTCCGGCTCCGGTAAATCGGTAGCGCTACATGCGCTCGAGGACGCGGGCTACTACTGCGTGGACAATCTACCTCCCGAGTTGCTGTCATCTTTCGTGGCGCTCGAACACCAGCACCACGGCAACCGCGTCGCCATCGCGATGGACGTGCGCAGCGCCACAGGTCTGCCCCAGCTGCCCCAGCAACTGGCACAGCTGCGCAGCCAAGGCGTGACCGTGAAATCGCTGTTCCTCGATGCAACCACGGACACACTGGTGCGCCGCTTCTCGGAAACCCGGCGGCGCCACCCATTGACCAAGGACGATCTGCTCGAGGGGCGCAAAGCGCTCGTGCAAACCATCGAACTCGAACGCGAGTTGCTGGCCGGCTTGCGCGAACAGGCACACGTGATCGACACCAGCGCGATCCGTGCCTCCCAGCTACAGAGCGTGATCAAGAGCTTGGTTGCCACACCCACGGGACAGCTCACGCTGGTGTTCCAGTCATTCGCGTTCAAACGCGGGATTCCCCTGGACGCGGACTACGTGTTCGATGTACGCATGCTGCCCAACCCATACTACGAGCTGTCGCTGCGTGACCTCACGGGACAGGACCCGCCAGTGGCGGACTTTCTGCGCCAGCAGCCCGATGTACAACGGATGCAGGAACACATCGCACAATTCCTCGACCAGTGGCTGGATCTGCTCGCGCAAAACCACCGCAGCTACGTGACCGTGGCCGTGGGCTGCACGGGCGGGCAGCACCGCTCGGTCTACCTCGTGGAGCAGCTGGCGGAGCGCTTTAGCCAGCACTGGACCACGCTGCGCCAGCACCGCGAGCTGGACAGCCGCTAAGCCGGGCCGTCGCGGGCGCCGTCCCGGTCCACTGTCTCGAGCAGCTTGCGCACGGGCGCGGGCAACCCCAGACCGGCCCATTCGGCAGGTCCGTACCAACCTGCACTTTCCTCCTCCTGCAGGGCGTCCTCCGTAGCGGCCACCAGCACCGGATGGAGGTGCAGATCCCGATGGGTCAACACATGGGTAAAGGGCTCCAGGTACTGCACGTCCGAGGCTCCCTCAACGAGTGGTGCGATCGCCTGCGGCTGCGCAAACACGGGCGGGCAGTAGAGCCCCGCCCAGATCCCCGTTGCAGGCCGGCGCTGCAGCCAGAAGGCCCCCGCGGCATTGCGGCGCAGCAGCAACCACCAAGCTTCCGCACGGCGGCTCAGTTTGCGGGTTTTGACGGGATAGCGCCCTGTTTCACCTTCACGCCGTGCCACGCACAGCGTCTGCAGCGGGCAAACTTCGCAGCGCGGGCTGCGCGGCACACACACCCCCGCCCCCAGGTCCATGAGCCCCTGCGTGTAGCGCGGCATGGCTTCTTCGAGCCGCTCGCGCGGCAGCAACGCCTGGGCATGGTCCCACAACAGGCGCTCGTTGCGCGCCAAGGCAAGGTCTTCGCCAAAGCCGAGCACGCGCGTGAGCACGCGCCGCACGTTGGCATCCAGGATCGGCACCCGCTGCGAGAAGCAGAACGCCGCGATGGCACCCGCCGTGGAGCGGCCGATGCCTGGGAGCGTCGCCAGCACCTCGGCCGTGCGCGGGAAGGCTCCTCCATGCTGGGCCATCACCTGTTGCGCACAGCGGTGCAGATTGCGCGCGCGGGTGTAATAACCCAGGCCGCTCCAGAGAGCCAGCACGTCATCCACAGGCGCCGCGGCCAGCGCTGCCACGTCGGGGAAACGCGAGAGGAATCGCGGATAGTAGTCGAGCACCGTGGTCACCTGCGTCTGCTGCAGCATGATCTCGGACAGCCACACGCGGTACGGATCGCGCGTCTGCTGCCACGGCAGGTGATTGCGCCCATGCGTGGCCTGCCAGCGCACCACGGGCGTGGCGATGTCGACGGGAAGCGCCATCACGTGGGCGCGGGGTTCGTGCGGGGATCGGAGCCCGCAGCCGGCATGTCTACAAGCTGCTGCGTGAACTGCGCCAGGCGCTGCTCCAATTGCTGCAGCTCCTGCTCGGAGGCCTCAATTTCGCCAATGCGCTCGACCAGGCCGCTCGCGGCATGCTGGATGCGATCCACCGCCTCGATGCGGCGCACGAAGCTGCGCTTGCGCTCGCGCAGTTGGGCATCGAGCTGCGCCGTAGCAGACTTGCTCCACAGTTCCAGATCGTTGGCCACGGACTCGAAAATCGTGCGCAGCCGCATGGCCAGGGCCCGCACCAGGCGCTGCGCGAATTCGGGCTGGGCCAGCTTCAGCGCATTGCCCATGCCCAGGTACTGCAGGTGGCTTTGCTCGATCTGGGTCACATCCCGCAGGAAGCCCTCGAGCTGCGGAACCGAGGGTACCTGCAGCGAGAAACCGAACTCCGCATTGAGCTGGCGGAACGTGCCGTCCAGCATCGCCTGGATCTCGGAGCCCGATGCCTGTGCCTTGTCCACGATGGCGCGCAGGCGGTCGAAGGTCTGCGCGTACACCTTGCGAACGCCCAGCTTGAGGCCGCGCTGCTGCAGCGCTTCCGAGAGCTGGGCCAATTCGGTCTTGAGGGAGCGCGAGCCCAGTTGCTGGAACAGCTCGCGCAACAGCTTGAGGTGCACCGCACGCACGGCCTGGATCTTCGCGGCACTGGCCTCGAACTCGCGCTGTTCCTGCTCGATGCGCCCACGCATGGCCTCGATCACCGAGGCATTCTTGCCACGCAGGCTGCGCAGCTCGAGCATCTGGTCGTCAAGGTCACGGCGCCGCACATTGATCACACGCGACGTTTCCGCGCGCAGGCTGGCGACCCCCGAGGCCACGGCCGCACGCAGGATGGCCTGGCGCCGGCCCATGATGCCCTGCGCCAGCGCCTCTTCAAGCACGGGCAGGCCGCTGGATTCGAGCAGGATGTCGTCACAGGCGATCTTGGCCACGAGCCCCTTCTGCGCCGAGATGGGTATCACGCGCTCCAGAGGCATGTCCAACATCTCGGCCGACGTGGCTCGCTGGCGCTCGAGCTGGGCCTGCACCTGCTCGGGCGTGTTCAGCGTATCCCACAGCGAGTCAATCTTGTTGAGTACCACCCAGCGCGCGTCGGCGTTGCCCGCGGGCGTGACGAGGTGCTCGCGCCAGATAGCAAGGTCGGAGCGCGTCACCCCCGTGTCGGCCCCCAGAATGAACACCACCGCATGGGCTTGCGGAATCAGGTTCACCGTCAGTTCCGGCTCGGCGCCGACGGCATTGAGGCCCGGCGTATCGAGAATGACCAGCCCCTGCTTGAGCAGCGGGTGGGGAATGTTGATAAGCGCGTGGCGCCACATCGGCACCTCGACCAGCCCTTGGGCGTCGGGCATGGGATTCTCGCCCGGCAGCTCGTCGTGCCAGAAGCCGAGTCCGCGTGCCTCGTCAGCGCTCACGCGGCGCACCTCGGCCACCTTCTCGAAGGCCTTGGAAATCTGGTCCGCGTCGTTCACATCCAGGGGAATCTTCACCCAGCGCTCGGGCCGCAGCCGCCACTCCGCCAGGCCTTGGGGCTGCAAGCGTGTCTCGATCGGCAGCAGCCGCAGGCAAGGCTCGACTTCCGCGTCGTAGCCTAGCTCGGTAGGGCACATGGTGGTGCGCCCCGCGCTGGCCGGCATGATGCGCCGGCCATAGTCGGCAAAGAAAATCGCGTTGATCAACTCGGACTTGCCACGCGAGAACTCCGCAACGAAGGCCACCATGACCTTGTCACTGCGCACCTGGCTCTCCAGGCGCTGCAGCCGCTCTTCGACCGCAGCATCCATGAGGTCATGGGACGACATCCATTCGGACAGCTGCTTGAGCTGCTGCGCGAAGGCCCGCCGCCAGGCACCATGCTGGTCGAACTGCTCGTTGAATGAAGGTCCCACTTTGCTCCCGAAAATTGAATGCCCAGGTCATCGGCTGGAACTGCACAAAATATAGCATCGCCCGCATGCCAAGCGAGCGCCTACTGCGCAACGCCCCTTGTCTCTCAGACGCGCTGGCAGCGCGGACAGAAATAAGTGCTGCGCTGCCCTTGCTTGAGCCCCCGGATCGGCGTGCCGCACGTCCGGCATGGCGCCCCCTCCCGCCCGTACACCCGGGCCTCGAGTTGAAAGTGCCCGGGGTTGCCGTCCGCGTTCGAGAAATCCTTCAACGTCGTGCCACCCCGCTCCACGGCCAGCGACAGCACCTCACGAATAGCCTGGTGGAGCCTGCGCACCCGCCCATCGCCGATCGCCCTGGCCGACGTCGTGGGCCGTATGCCCGCCAGAAACAGCACCTCCGAGGCATAGATGTTGCCCACGCCCACGACCACCTTGCCAGCCAGCAGCACCTGCTTGATCGGCGCCCGGGAGGCCCGCAGCCCCTCACGAAACGCTTCCAGCGTGAAACCCTCGGACAGCGGCTCCATCCCCAGCCCATCGAGCAGCTTGCGCGCCACGGGCGACTGCTCCGAATCAGCGAAAACCACGGCGCCGAAACGGCGCGGGTCGTGCAGGCGCAGCACGCCATGGTTCGTGGCGAGGTCGAAGTGGTCGTGCGGCCCCGGTGCCGGCAGGTCCCGCGCAAAACGCAGGCTACCCGACATACCCAGGTGCACGAGCAGCAATCCCTCGCTGAGGTCCATCAGCAAGTACTTACCCCGGCGGCGCACGGCCAGCACGCGCTGCCCCACAAGGCGTGCCGTTGCGCATCCCAGTGGCCAGCGCAACGGCTTGCCCAGCGTGGCGCAGGTGATGGTTGCGCCCGCAATGCCCTGCGCAATGCCACGGCGCGTGACCTCTACTTCAGGCAACTCAGGCATGGGGGTGACTTCGTGAGAATCTGCAGGGCATTGGATTATTATGGGTCGATGGTGCATTCTCTTCGCTTCCGGCATCTGGCGTGGGCTCTCGCCTTGGTCGCCGGATCTTCCGCAGTTTGGTCCCAGCAGCCTTCCCGCCCCCATGCGCCCCCACCCCCACCGCAGACAGCGGACAGTTCGCGGGCCCACGAAGCCCTGAATGCCGAGCTCTTTTACGAGATCCTGCTGGGCGAACTCACGAACAGCGCCGGAGACCCCGGCACCGGCTACGCGCTGATGCTGGAGGCCGCGCGACGCAGCAACGACGGCGACCTGTACCGCCGCGCAGCCGACATCGCGCTGCAGGCGCGCTCGGGCGAGTCTGCGCTCGCAGCGGCCCGCGCCTGGAAGGCCGCCTTACCCCAGTCCCGCGAAGCCAACCGCTACCTGTTGCAAATCCTGGTCGCGCTCAACCGCATCGGCGAGACACCCGAGCTGTTGCGGCAGGAGCTGGCCCAGACACCCGCCCGGGCGCGCTCCGCCGCCATGCAGGCCATTCCGCAGCTCTACGGCCGCGCGAGCGACAAGGCCCTGGCGGCCTCGGTCGTGGAACAGGCCCTCAGCGACGAGCTGGCCAATCCCGCCCTAGGTCCCTCTGCCTGGGCCACGGTGGGCCGCATGCGACTCGCGGCCGGCGACAAAAAGGGGGCACTCACGGCCGCCCAACGCGCCCAGAACCTGGAAGCCACCAGCGACAGCGCCGCCCTGCTGGCGCTGGAGCTGGCCGAGGAAGGCGTCACGGAAGCCGAGCCCATCGCGGCGAAGTACTTCGCAGGCGAACCCTCGCCTGAGATGCGCATGGTCTACGCCCGCTCCCTGCTCAATCAGCAGCGCTACCCCGAGGCATCGGCCCAGATCAGCCTGCTGACCCGCGAGAAACCCGACCTGGCCGAGGCCTGGCTCGTGCAGGCCACTCTGCAAACCCAGGACAACCGGCTCGATGAGGCGGAAGCGTCACTGCAGCACTTCACCACGCAGGCCGAAAAAACGTCCGATCCCGAGGCACGCAAGGCCGGTCTGACCCAGGCCTACCTGCTGCACGCCCAGATCGCGGAAAAGCGCCAGAAATACGATGAAGCCGAAGCCTGGCTTGCGCGCATCGACAACGGCAGCGAGCTGTTTGGCGCACAGGTGCGGCGTGCATCACTGCTGGCGCGCCAGGGCCGGCTGGCCCATGGCCGCGCCCTGATCCGCAGCCTGCCCGCGAAAACACCCGAGGAAGAGCGCATGAAGCTCTCCGCGGAGGTGCAGTTGCTGCGCGACGCCCAGCAGTACCAGGAGGCCTACGAGCTGCAGGGCAAGCTGGTCGCGCTGGCGCCCGACAACAATGACCTTGTCTACGACCAGGCGATGCTGGCCGAGAAGGCGGGGCATTTCGACACCATGGAGCAGTTGCTGCGCAAGATCATCGCGCGCCAGCCAGACTACCACCATGCCTACAACGCGCTGGGCTACTCGCTGGCGGACCGCGGCGTGCGCCTAGGCGAAGCCAAGAGCCTCGTCGAAGAGGCTCTGCGCCACGCACCCGGCGACCCGTTCATCACCGACAGCATGGGCTGGGTGCAGTTCCGGCTGGGCAATCGCGCCGAGGCCCTGCGCTTGCTGGAGGAGGCATTCGCGAAGCGCCCGGACGCGGAAATCGCGGCCCATCTCGGCGAAGTCCTCTGGAGCCTGCAGCAGCGCGACACCGCACTCTCCATATGGCGCCAAGGGCTGCGCACCAACCCCGGCAGCGACATCCTGCTCGACACCCTCAAGCGCTTCGGAGTGCAGCCTTGAGCTGGGTGCGCGCGTGGTGCGCGCTGGCCCTGCTGCTGGCTCTCGCAGGCTGCGCCCAGCCCCCGCGCGCGCCATCGACCACCAGCGAATGGAGCGGCCGGCTCGCCCTGCAGATCGAGGGGCAGGCACCTCAGTCATTCAGCGCGGCCTTTGAGCTGCGCGGCAACCCACAGGCCGGGGAGCTCACGCTGTACACGCCGCTGGGCTCCACCCTGGCCCGCCTGCAATGGGCGGCCGGCACCGCCCGCCTGGAACAGGGCAGCGGAGTGCGCGAATCCGCGTCGCTCGATGAACTGCTGCAAGACCTCACGGGCAGCCGCCTGCCCGTGGCCGCCCTGTTCGATTGGCTGCAGGGCCGGCCGGCAGCCACCAACGGCTGGCGCGCCGACCTCAGCGCCGCGCAGGACGGCCGCATCACGGCCGAACGCTTCGACCCCATGCCCCCGGCGACGCTGCGCATCGCCCTCACCCGCTGATCCGCACCGCCCATGCAAGCGCTCTACGACGTGCCCGCGCCGGCCAAACTCAACCTGTTCCTGCACATTACGGGCCGCCGCGCCGACGGCTACCACCTGTTGCAATCGGTGTTCATGCTCGTGGATTGGTGCGACACGCTGCACTTCGAGCGCCGCACCGATGGCGCCATCACGCGCGAAGACCTGGGCGACGACGGCCCGCCCCTGCCCGCCGAGGACCTCACCGTGCGCGCCGCCCGCGCACTGCAAGCAGCCACGGGGTGCCGGGAAGGCGCCCACATGGGGGTGGCCAAGCGCATACCCGCACAGGCTGGCATGGGTGGCGGCTCCTCCGACGCGGCCACTACCCTGCTCGCACTCAACCGGCTCTGGAACCTGGGGCTCAGCCGGGCGCAGCTGCAAGCCATCGGGCTCACCCTTGGTGCCGATGTGCCGTTTTTTTTGTGCGGCCATAACGCCTGGGTGGAGGGAATTGGTGACATAATCCGCCCTCTTGAGAGATCGCACCGGCTGCCGCCGGCACGGTTCCTTGTAGCAAAGCCCTCTGCGGGGTTGGACACGAAAACAATTTTTTCGTCACCAATTCTGAAACGCGATTCAGACAGTGCTACAATCTCAGGCTTTGCTGCAGAACACTACGACTTCGGTCGAAACGACTTGCAGCCAGTCGCTGAGGCTTTGTGCCCCGAAGTGAAGCAGGTCATTGCATGGCTAGCGTCGCAGGGTTTGAAAGGCCGCATGACGGGCTCGGGCAGTGCGGTGTATGCGCAAATGCAGCATGCCGTGGATCTAAACAGCGCAAGCAGCGCTTGGCAGGTCAAAGCATGCAATAATTTGGAGCTGCATCCTCTGGCAGGATGGGCGTCAAATTAAAAGTTCTCGGTGGATTGCCATCAGGCAGTCAACCTGTGTAGGGGAGTCGCCAAGCTGGTTAAGGCACCGGATTTTGATTCCGGCATGCAAAGGTTCGAATCCTTTCTCCCCTGCCAAATACCCTTGCGTACCCGCGAAATCTAACGGCTGAGACGCCCATGCAAGCCAACCACCCCGACTTCCTGGTTTTCACCGGCAATGCCAATCCCGGCATGGCGGCAGAGATTGCCAAGCACCTCGGAACCACCCTGGGCGCCGCCGATGTGGGTCGTTTCTCCGACGGCGAGGTCACCGTCGAGATCAAGCAGAACGTCCGTGCGCGGGACGTATTCGTCGTGCAGTCCACCTGCGCACCGACCAACGAGAACCTCATGGAACTGCTGATCATGGTGGATGCGCTCAAGCGCGCCTCCGCCGAACGCATCAGCGCCGTGATCCCCTACTTCGGCTATGCCCGCCAGGACCGCCGCCCGCGCTCCACGCGTGTGCCGATCTCGGCCAAGGTGGTGGCGAACATGCTGCAAGCCGTGGGCGTGGCCCGCGTGCTCACCATGGATCTGCACGCCGACCAGATCCAGGGCTTCTTCGATATCCCGGTCGACAACATCTACGCCTCGCCGGTACTGCTGGGCGATCTGCGCCAGAAGAACTACGAAGACCTGATCGTGGTCAGCCCCGACGTGGGCGGCGTGGTGCGTGCACGCGCACTGGCCAAGCAGCTTGGCTGCGACCTGGCCATCATCGACAAGCGCCGCCCCAAGGCCAACGTGTCCGAGGTGATGCACGTGATCGGCGAGATCGAAGGCCGTAACTGCGTGATCATGGACGACATGATCGACACCGCCGGCACGCTCGTGAAGGCTGCCGAGGTGCTCAAGGAACGTGGTGCCAAGAAGGTGTACGCCTACTGCACGCACCCGATCTTCTCAGGCCCGGCCATCGGCCGCATTGCCCAGGGCACAGCCCTGGACGAGGTCGTGGTCACCAACACGATTCCGCTTTCGGATGCCGCCAAGGGCTGCAACAAGATCCGCCAGCTGTCCGTGGCTCCGCTGATCGCCGAGACGATCCAGCGTATCGCCAAGGGCGACTCGGTGATGAGTTTGTTCTCGGAATAAGCACCGGGAACATCGCCAGTGGGCCGGATGACCGGCCCTTTTTTAATCGGGGCCAGGCTGGTCGCGGCCGGCCCTTTCAGGAGTAAGACCATGAACTTCGTCGCCTTCGAGCGCGCCAAGCAGGGTACGGGTGCGAGCCGCCGTCTGCGCAACTCGGGCAAGACGCCCGGCATCGTGTACGGCGGTTCCACGGAACCCCAACAGATCGAGGTGGACCACAACGCCCTGTGGCACGCCCTCAAGAAGGAAGCCTTCCACTCCAGCGTCCTGGACATGGAGCTGAACGGCCAGACCACCAAGGTGCTGCTGCGCGACGTGCAGTTCCACCCCTTCAAGCAGCTCGTGCTGCACGTGGACTTCCAGCGCGTGGACGAGAAGACCAAGCTGCACATGAAGGTGCCGCTGCACTACGCCGGCGCTGAAGAGTCGCCCGCCGTCAAGGTGGACAAGTGCATGATCAACCCGGTCGTGAACGAACTCGAAGTGACCTGCATGCCTTCGGACCTGCCCGAGTTCATCAACGTGGACCTGTCCAAGCTGGTCAAGGGCACCTCGCTGCACCTCAAGGACATCAAGCTGCCCAAGGGCGTTTCCCCCGTGATCCGCGGCAGCCAGAACAAGAGCAACCCCGTGCTGGTGACCGTGGTCGCCCCCGAAGCCGAGCCCGTGGCTGCGGCTGAAGGCGCCGCAGCTCCGGCCGCAGCTCCCGCAAAGAAGGGCAAGAAGTAATCTTCAGCCCCCGGCTGCCGTCCTGCACGGCGGCCTGCACAGACGGCCCACCTCGCGTGGGCCGTTTGCTTTGGGGCCTGGATAATCAAACGCATGATCAAACTGTTTGTCGGCCTGGGCAACCCCGGCCCCGAGTACGAAGCCACGCGCCACAACGCAGGCTTCTGGTGGATCGACGCGCTGGCGCGCGAGCTCAAGGTCACCCTGGTGCCCGATCGCAGCTACTACGGCCTCGTGGCCCGCACCAGCGTGCACGGCCAGAGTGTGTGGCTGCTGGAGCCGCAGACCTACATGAACCTCTCGGGCAAGTCGGTGGCGGCGCTCGCACGCTTCTTCAAGATCCAGCCCGATGAGATCCTCGTCGCGCACGACGAGCTCGACTTCGCGCCGGGCCAGGTCAAGCTCAAGCGCGGCGGCAGCCACGGCGGCCACAACGGCCTGCGCGATATCCACGCCCAGTTGGGCACGCCCGACTACTGGCGGTTGCGCATCGGCATCGGCCATCCCGGCGTGAAGGCCGAGGTGGCGAACTGGGTGCTCAAGAAGCCCTCGCCCGACCAGCGCACGCTGATCGAGGACAGCATCATCCATGCACTGCAAGCCCAGGCCGCGCTGCTCGCGGGCGACATGGACAAGGCCACGCTGCAGATCCACACCACCAAGCCGCCGCGGCCCAAGCCACCCCGGCCGGATCGCGACGATTAAGCTCTATTTTTAATAGCAATAAACGCCCGGTAGCCTTGCGCATGCAGGCTCCAGGGCATTCAATCAGCTCTTGACGGCTGCCTGCAGCCGGTGGAATTTTTGCCACAGCGTCTCGCGGCTCTCCACGTGCTGCGGGTTCACGGGAATGCAGGCCACGGGGCAGATCTGCACGCACTGCGGCTCATCGAAATGGCCCACGCACTCC
This sequence comes from Acidovorax sp., assembly GCA_041913505.1. Lineage (GTDB taxonomy): Bacteria > Pseudomonadota > Gammaproteobacteria > Burkholderiales > Burkholderiaceae_C > JAYSFC01. The sequence continues at coordinate 1,179 of JAYSFC010000068.1, read as the reverse complement.
GTGCACTTGTGCGGGTCGATGTCGTAGTGCTCCTCGCCCAGGGAAATGGCGTCGTTGGGGCACTCGGGCTCGCACACATCGCAATTGATGCACTCGTCGGTGATCATCAGCGCCATGGCACCTCCTGGCGCACGCGCGGGGCCGCGCGCGAAGGCACGGGGCTGGCGACGAACGGAAACGGCTTCATAAGGCCGCCATTATCCCGCGCACCGCCACATCCACGGGACCGCGCCACCGGCGCCAGCGTGGTTTTGCCGCTATGCTGTGCGCCGCGTCGCGCGATGCCGCAGCGCCCTCCTCCAGCCCCATGCGCCTGTTCCTGCTCAAACGGTTCGCCACGTTCGTCGCCACGCTGGTCGGCGCTTCGGCCGTGGTGTTCCTGGTGCTCGAAATCCTGCCCGGCAACGCGGCACAGACACTGCTCGGCCCCGATGCCGCACCCGAGGCCGTGGCCGCGCTGGCGGCCCAGCTCGGGCTGGATCAACCGGCTTGGCAGCGCTATGTCCACTGGATTGCCGGGCTGCTCATGGGCAATCTGGGCGACAGCTACGCGTACAGCACGCCCGTGCTCGACCTCGTGCTCGAACGCCTGGCGCTCACCGTGCCGCTGGCCCTGCTGGCCATGGCGCTGGCCACGGTGCTGGCCCTCGGCGCGGGCATGTATGCGGCATCGCGCCACAATCGGCTCGGCGACGTGGGCATGATGGGCCTGGCGCAGATCGGCATCGCCATCCCCAACTTCTGGTTCGCCATCCTGCTGATCCTGCTGTTCTCGGTGAAGCTGCAATGGTTCTCGGCCGGGGGCTTTCCGGGCTGGACCGAGGCCGGCGGCGGCGGCGTGCTGCCCGCGCTCGGGGCGCTGCTGCTGCCGGCCGTGGCGCTGGCCGTGGTGCAGGCGGCGATTCTGGCGCGCATCACGCGCTCGGCCGTGCTCGACGTGCTGCGCGAGGACTTCGTGCGCACCGCGCGCGCCAAGGGCCTCACGCGCCGCGCCGCGCTCTGGCGCCATGTGCTGCGCAACGCCATGATTCCCGTGGTCACCGTCATGGGCCTGCAGTTCGCCAACCTGCTGGCCGGCACCATCGTGGTGGAGAACGTGTTCTACCTGCCGGGCCTGGGCCGGCTGATCTTTCAGTCCATCGCCAACCGCGACCTGGTGGTGGTGCGCAACTGCGTGAT
>JAYSFC010000067.1:0-19520 GCA_041913505.1 Acidovorax sp. | reverse complement strand
TGCCGCCGATGTACTGGTCCATCGGCATCCAGTAGTCGGCGCCGCCGGCCACCATGGCCTCGCTGTTCTTCGGGTCGCAGTACCGCATGAAGTACCACGAACTGTCCACGAACGTGTCCATGGTGTCCGTTTCGCGGCGTGCGGCCTTGCCGCACACGGGGCAGGTCACGCCCGCGTGGAAGCCCTCGTGCTTGTGCAGCGGGTTGCCCGAGCCGTCGGGGATGCAGTCCTGCGGCAGCACCACGGGCAGGTCCTTCTCTGGCACGGGCACGGCGCCGTGCTCGTCGCAGTGGATGATGGGGATGGGCGTGCCCCAGTAGCGCTGGCGGCTGATGCCCCAGTCGCGCAGGCGCCAGGTGGTCTTCTTCTCGCCCAGACCCTTTTGCGCGAGCGCATGGGCCACGGCGTTCACGGCGTCCTTGTAGGCAAGGCCGCTGAAGCTGTCGGAGTTGATCGTCACACCGCGCTGCTTGTCGCCATACCAGTCCTGCCAGCGGTGGTAGTCGTAGTCCTCGCCGTCCACGAGCACCACCTGCTTGATCTCGATGCCGTACTTGAGCGCGAACGCAAAGTCACGCTCGTCGTGCGCGGGCACGCCCATCACGGCGCCGTCGCCGTAGCCCATGAGCACGTAGTTGCCCACCCAGACCTCGACAGACTCGCCCGTGAGCGGGTGCGTGACGAACAGGCCCGTGGGCAGGCCTTCCTTCTCCTTGAGCGCAAGCTCGGCCTCGGTCGTGCCGCCCTTCTTGCACTCCTCGATGAAGGCCGCGAGCTTGGGATTGGTCTGGGCCGCGTGCGCCGCCAGCGGATGCTCGGGCGCGACGGCGCAGAAGGTGACGCCCATGATGGTGTCGGCGCGCGTGGTGAACACGTACATGCGGCCACCACCGATCAGCGTGCCGTCCGCGCCGCGGATGTCGTGCGTGAAGGCGAAGCGCACGCCCTCGCTCTTGCCGATCCAGTTCTCCTGCATGAGCTTCACGCGCTCGGGCCAGCCCGGCAGCTTGTCGCCCGTGACGAAGTCGAGCAGTTCCTCGGCGTAGTCGGTGATCTTGAGGTAGTAGCCTGGAATTTCGCGCTTCTCGACCACGGCGCCCGTGCGCCAGCCCTTGCCGTCGATCACCTGCTCGTTGGCCAGCACGGTCTGGTCCACCGGGTCCCAGTTCACCACCTGGGTCTTGCGGTAGGCGATGCCCTTTTCCAGCATCTTGAGGAACAGCCACTGGTTCCAGTGGTAGTAGTCGGGGTCGCAGGTGGCGACCTCGCGGCTCCAGTCGATGGCCAGCCCCATCGCCTGCATCTGCTTCTTCATGTAGGCGATGTTTTCGTAGGTCCACTTGGCCGGCGGCACGCCGTTCTTGAGCGCGGCGTTCTCGGCGGGCAGGCCGAAGGCGTCCCAGCCCATGGGCATCAGCACGTTGTGGCCGTTCATGCGCAGGTAGCGCGTGAGCATGTCGTTGATCGTGTAGTTGCGCACATGGCCCATGTGCAGCTTGCCGCTGGGGTAGGGCAGCATGGAGCAGGCGTAGAACTTCTTCTTGCCCGCGTCCTCCGTCACGCGGTAGGCGTCGGTGGCGGCCCAGTGTGCGTGCGCGGCGCGCTCTACGTCGGTGTGGTTGTATTTGTCTTGCATGGGAACTGGAAAGAGAGGGGGTGCAGCCACAGCGCTGCGCTGCACGGATTTTAGGCGCTGAGCCGCAGCCCGCCCGCACCTCGGCTCAGCGCCGGGGCGGCTCGGTCACGAAGCCGATGCGCTGCAGGCCCGCCGCATGGGCCGCGCCCATGATCTCGACCACGCGGCCATAGGGCACGGCCGCATCGGCGCGCAGCTGGATCTCGGTGTCGGGCTGCGCAGCGCCCACCTGGGCCAGGTGCGCCGCCAGGGCCTGCTGCGTGAACGGGCGGTCGTCGATGAAGGCCTGGCCCGCGCGGTCCACCACGAGTGTGAGCGTCTGCGCAGGCGCGCCCGGCACGCCGCCCTCGGCGCGCGGCAGATCGAGCCGGATCGAGCTGGCGAGCAGCGGCGCCGTCAGGATAAAGATGACGACGAGCACCAGCATTACGTCCACCAGCGGCGTCATGTTGATTTCGCTCATGGGCTGGGGCCCGGGGGTGCGTTCCAACCTGCCAAATGCCATGGGGCCCCGCTGCGTGAATCAGTCGACCGCGGGGGCATCGAGCAGCAGTTCGCGCAGATCGCGCGCGAAGCCCTCGAGGTCGGCCTCGATACGGCCGATGAGCCGGCCGAACACGTTGTAGGCCAGCACGGCAGGAATAGCCACTGCCAGGCCTGCGGCCGTCATGACCAGCGCCTCGCCCACGGGGCCCGCCACGCGATCGATGGTGATCTGGCCCGCGCCCGCGATGGTGGTGAGGGCGTGGTAAATGCCCCAGACGGTGCCCAGCAGCCCCACGAAAGGCGCCGTGGACCCCACGGTGGCCAGCAGCACCTGGCCGAACTGCAGGCGGCCCAGCACGCCGTGCAGCGCGTCGCGCAGCACGCGCGTGAGCTGCTGCTCGGCGCTGCCGCGTGCAGCCAGGGTTTCGGCGCGCTCGGCTTTTGCTACTAAATTTGCAGCACCCACCAACGGCAAGACAAGCGCTTCACGGTCAAACGCCTCAATCCGGCTGGCGGCGGCGGAAAGCGTGGGCGCCTGCCAGAACGCTGCCGTGCAGCGCGGCACGTCGGCACCGGCGCGGTGCATGACGCGCGCCTTCCAGAGGATCACGACCCAGCTTGCCACCGACATGGCCAGCAGCAGCACGGCCGCGGCCTGGGTCACGGCATCGCCCTGGCGCAACCAGTGGAAGGGGTCCATGCCTCGACGGGTCCGGTCAGTTCAGGCCCAGGACGTCGAACATGTCGAACATGCCCGTACGGCGCGTGGACAGGAACCGCACGGCGCGCAGGCTGCCCTGGGCATAGCCTGCGCGGCTGGAGGACTTGTGCGAGATCTCGATGCGCTCGCCCGTGCCCGCGAACAGCACGGTGTGGTCGCCCACGATGTCGCCGCCGCGGATGGTGGCGAAGCCGATGGTGGAGGGATCGCGCTCGCCCGTGACGCCTTCGCGCCCGTAGACGGCGCATTCCTTCAGGTCGCAGCCCAGTGCGTCGGCGATCACCTCGCCCATCTTGAGCGCGGTGCCCGAGGGTGCGTCCACCTTGTGGCGGTGGTGGGCCTCGATGATCTCGATGTCGTAGCCCGTGGACAACGCCTTGGCCGCCATCTGCAGCAGCTTGAGCGTGACGTTCACGCCCACGCTCATGTTGGGCGCGAAGACAACGGCGGTCTGGCGCGCGCAAGCGGCAATCTCGGCCTTCTGCGCCTCGGAAAAGCCCGTGGTGCCGATGACGGCCTTGATGCCCTTTTCAGCGCACACGGCCAAGTGGGCCAGCGTACCCTCGGGGCGCGTGAAGTCGATGAGCACGTCGGCATTCGCCAGGCCCGTGCGCACGTCGGCGGTGATGGAAACGCCGCTCGCGATGCCGAGGAAGGCCGTGGCGTCGGAACCGATGGCGGGGCTGGACGCCACGTCCAGTGCGCCCGCAAGCACGCAGTCGTCGCTTGCGCGGACGGCTTCGATCAGCATACGGCCCATGCGGCCGGAGGCGCCGGCCACGGCCACGCGGATGCGGGCGGACGCGGCGGCGGGCGAAGAAGTACCAGTCATGGAATTCCTAGCAATGGATGGGGCGCGCGGCCGGGCCGGCGCCTGGATGCGGCAGTCAGCGCGTGGCAGCCTCGAGCGGCGGGTAGCTCGCGGGCGCGGCGCCCGCGGCAGGTGCCGGCTTGCTCTCGGCCTGTACGTGCTCGGGCGCGGGGTAGCGGGCCAATTGGGCCTCGGTAGCCTCGAGCACGGGTGGATTCTTCTTGACGCGCGAACTCAGCGTGGCGACGAACTCGGCCTCGGAGGGCATCTCGTCGCCCTCGGCGCGCGCGAACAGGTCGCCGTCAAAGAACACCGTGAGCTTGCGCGTCTGGGGATCTTCGCCCGGTTTCTTGAGCGTGAAGACGTATTCCCAGCGGTTGGCGTGGAACAGGCTGGTCACGAGCGGCGTGCCCAGGATGTCGCGCACCTGCTGGCGGCTCATGCCGGCCTGCAGCGCCTCCACCTGCTCCCGCGAGACGAAGTTGCCTTGCACCACGGAGACCTTATAGGGCGTTACGGAGCTGATCAGGCGGCGGCCCGAACCATCCAGGCTGCCGCAGGCCGTTACGGCGGCACCAGTCAACAAAACCAGCGCCACGCGGGCGCTGCAACGGGCTTGGGCAAGCATGGGTAATGGCATAGGGGATATGATCCGGGCCATTGTAGCGGCTGGTCCTGGAAAACCTGTTCGTGGTCTTTGTCAGGGAATGCGTCGCCCGCCTTGCAGCGGCCCTCTCACCAAAAGACCCGAGGCCTGGCCTGGCGTGTCCCCGGCACACGAAAGACCTTGCATGACGACGAATATCGACGAACTCAAAAGCACCGGACTCAAGGCCACCCTGCCGCGCCTGAAGATCCTCGAGATCTTCCAGAAAAGCACGCAGCGCCACATGACGGCCGAAGACGTGTTCCGCGTGCTGCTGGAAGAGCGCTCCGACATCGGCCTGGCCACCGTGTACCGCGTGCTGACCCAGTTCGAGCAGGCCGGCATTTTGCTGCGCAGCAATTTCGAGAGCGGCAAGGCCGTCTACGAGCTCAACGAGGGCCAGCACCACGACCACTTCATCTGCACCATGTGCGGCAAGGTGGAGGAGTTCTACGACCCCGAGATCGAGAAGCGCCAGCAGGCCGTGGCCCAAGCCAAGGGCTGGGTGGTGCAGGACCACTCGATGGCGCTGTACGGCCAGTGCGCCAACTGCGCGAAGAAGTAAGTCAGCCCTTCTCCATGGCGCGCCGGTGGCGCTCCACGAATTCTTGGTAGGTATCGATGCCGCGCAGCTGCAGGATGGTGTTGCGCACGGCGGCCTCGACCAGCACGGCGATGTTGCGCCCAGCCACCACCTGGATCACCACCTTGAGCACGGGCACGCCGAGCACGTCCTGCGTGAGCGGCTCATAGGGCAGGCGCTCGTAATCGCGCTCCAGCGTTTCCTTGCGCACCAGGTGCACGATGAGCTTGAGCCGCATCTTGCGGCGCACGGCGGTTTCGCCAAAGATGGCGCGGATGTCCAGCAGGCCGATGCCGCGCACCTCAAGCAGGTTCTGCAGCAGTTCGGGGCACTTGCCTTCGATCGTGGTCTGGTTGATGCGGTAGAGGTCCACCGCGTCGTCGGCCACGAGGCCGTTGCCGCGCGAGATCAGCTCCAGGCCCAGCTCGCTCTTGCCCAGGCCCGACTCGCCCGTGATGAGCACGCCCAGGCCCAGGATGTCCATGAACACGCCATGCATGGTCATGCGGTCGGCGAAGTGCTTGGACAGGTAGGCACGCAGCACGTCGATCACGAAGGCCGACGACTCATGCGTGGAAAACATCGGGATCTGCGCGCGCTCGCACATCGACACAAGCTCGTCGGGCGCGGTCTGTGCGTCGGCCAGCACCAGCACGGGTGGCTCCAGCGTCACGATGCGCGCAATGCGGCGCTTGCAGTCCTCGGGCGTGGCGTTGCTCAGGTAGGCAATCTCGCGCTCGCCCAGAATCTGCACCCGGTAGGGGTGGATGTAGTTGAGGTAGCCCACGAGGTCGGCCCCGGAGCGCGCGGAGCGCACGGCGACCTCGTCGAAGCGGCGCTCGGAGGCGCCCAGGCCAGCCACCCACTCCCAGCGCAGCGGGCCCCGGAAGGCCTCAAACAGGACATCGGCGCTGACGACGTTGGGCTTCACGGCGGCGCTGCGGGTGGCGGCGGCGTCAGGCCGCCTGGGTCGATTGCCAGCCGGCAATCAGGCCATGCAGCTCGGCCGCATCGGTGCAGGACTTGATCTTCTCGCGCAGCACGCCATCGCTGAGCAGTTCCGCAATTTCCGAGAGGATCTCCAGGTGCTTCTGCGTCGCCGCCTCGGGCACCAGCAGAAAGATCAGCAGGTTCACGGGCTGCTCGTCGGGCGCATCGAAACCGATCGGGCGTGCAAGCTGGAACACGGCCGCCATCGGCGACTTGAGGCCCTTGATGCGCCCGTGGGGGATGGCGACGCCATGGCCCAGCCCCGTGGAGCCCAGGCGCTCGCGCGCGAACAGGCTGTCGGTGATCAAGGCCCGGGACAGGCCGTGCAGACTCTCGAACAGCAACCCCGCCTCCTCAAAAGCACGCTTCTTACTGGTGGCGTCGACGCTCACGAGAACCTGAGCGGCCGGCAGGATGGAGGCAAGACGATTCATGGTGGCAACGACAATTATGCACCGGGGCCCGGGATCACATCAAACGCCCCTACAGAGGCGGCACCGCAGATCTGCTGCATTGCAACAAACAGTGTAGCGATGACGCGGCACGCGGCACCCCCACCACCGGCCGGCGCAACAAAAAAGCCGCCCGGAAGGGGCGGCATGCGGACCGGGCACCCTGAAGCCCGGCCAGTTGCGCTACAACGGTTCAGGCGTAACCGCGCTTGAGCGCGTCGCACTGGTGATCCTGCAAACGGTCCTTGTGGCGGACCACGAGGCGGTCGAGCTTGTCGACCAGTTCATCGACAGCGGCGTACAGATCCGCATGCGAGCTTTCGGCGAAGAGGTCGCTGCCCTTCACGTGCACATTGCATTCCGCTCGCTGCCGCTTTTCCTTCTCCTTCTGCTTCTCTACCGATAACAGTACCTTGACATCCACCACCTGATCGAAATGGCGGGTGATCCGATCCAGCTTGGTCATGACGTAATTGCGCAAGGCGGGGGTAACTTCGAGATGGTGACCGCTGATCGTCAAGTTCATGGATACGCCTCCTTGTGGCTCACGGTTGAACAAACGCCGCCCTGGTTCCTTGGGCTGGCCCTGCGAACTCGAATGCATTCATGGGTTGGATTCACTATGCGCCGGGTGTCATCGAAATGCAATGTGATACCGACCCTGGATGCCGGGTTATGCCCCCCGTGGGCCAAACGGGCGCACAATAGTCAGGCTTTGGGGGGACACGCCCTAGAATCCCGCCCTGGCGCGGACAGCCCCGCGCCGACCGCAACATCCCCCCACTGCCATGACCCAGCCCAGCACCTCCGCCCTGCACACCTCCGCCCTCACCTCGCTGCCCCTGCTGGCGCGCGGCAAGGTGCGCGACAACTACGCCGTGGGCGACGACCGCATCCTCATGGTGGCCAGCGACCGCCTCTCTGCCTTCGATGTGATCATGGGCGAGCCCATTCCCGGCAAGGGCGAACTGCTTACGCAGATGGCCCTGTTCTGGTTCGACAAGCTGGGCCACATTTGCCCCAACCACCTCACGGGCGACGCCCCCGAAAGCGTGGTCACGCCCGCCGAGGTGCCCCAAGTGCGCGGCCGCTCCATGCTGGTCAAACGCCTCAAGCCCATCCTCGTCGAGGCCGTGGTGCGCGGCTACCTGGCCGGCAGCGGCTGGAAGGAATACCAGGCCACGCAGTCGGTGTGCGGGGTGCCGCTGCCGCCGGGCCTGACCAACGCAGCCAAGCTGCCCGCGCCCATCTACACGCCCGCGGCCAAGGCCGAGATGGGCGACCACGACGAGAACATCACGTTCGAGCGCACGGTGGAGATGGTCGGCCTCGACCTCGCCACGCGCATCCGCGACATCAGCATCCGGCTGTACCAGGAGGCCGCCGACATTGCCCTCGCCAAGGGCATGATCATCGCCGACACCAAGTTCGAGTTCGGCCTCACGCCCTCGGGCGAGCTCGTGCTCATGGACGAGGTGCTCACGCCCGACAGCTCGCGCTACTGGCCCGTGGAAGGCTATGCCGACGCACTCGCCAAGGGCGAGAACCCGCCCAGCTACGACAAACAGTTCGTGCGCGACTGGCTCGAGCAGGCCAAGGTGGGCGGCAAGCCCTGGGACAAGACGGCCCCCGCGCCGCGCCTGCCGCAGGACGTGATCGCCAAGACGGCCGCCAAGTACCGCGAAGCGCTCGACCGGCTGAAGGCCTGACCTCTCCGGTTTCACGCAAAAAGGCCCCGCGAGGGGCCTTTTGCTTTTCAGGCAACGATCAGCTCAGCACCACGGAGCTGAGACGGCGGCGGTAGGTGGCCACCACCGGGTCCTCGGGCGGGATCTGGCCCTCGGCCACCTTGGGCTTGGGCGGCTCGATGATCTCGAGCACGGCCACGAAGGTCTTGCGCGCGGCCTCGTCGTTCCAGGCCTTGTCGCGCATGAGGATCTCGAGCAGCTCGTCCATCGCGTCGGTCCAGCGCTGGTGCGCGATGAGCCAGCGCGCGCGGCCGAAGCGCGCGTCAAAGTCGCGCTTGGCGGCCGCGATTTTTGCATCAAATGCGGCCAATGCGCTTTCACCTTGGGCCTCTGTAGCTACGAAATCAAGAGCATCCAGCCACACCTTGAGCGCCCCCAGGCGGCGCGAACCCACGGCCTTGGCGATCACGGGCGCGAAGGCCACCTTGGCATCGTCCTCGCGGCCGAGCTGCAGCAGCAGCTTCACGTAGTCAAAGCGCGCCTCGTCATTGGCCGGGTCGGTGGCGACGGCATGCTGCAGCTTTTCGAGCGCGCCCTCGGTGTCGCCATCGGCCAGCGCTTCCTGGGCCTCGGCTTCCTGCTCTTCAGCCAGAGCCTCCTCTGCGGTGGGCAGGTGCTTGTCGAGGAAGGCGCGCACCTGGCCCTCGGGCAGCGCTCCCATGAAGCCGTCCACGGGCTGGCCGCCCATGAGCAGCACGCAGGTGGGAATGCTGCGGATGCCGAACATGCCCGCGAGCTGCTGCTCCTGGTCGGAATCGATCTTCACGAGCTTGAAGCGCCCCCCGTAGGCCACCTCGAGCTTCTCGAGGATGGGCCCCAGCGTCTTGCACGGGCCGCACCAGGGCGCCCAGAAGTCCACCAGCACGGGCACTTCCATGGAGGCGTTGATGACCTCGGCTTCAAAATTCTCTACGGTGACATCGATCATGTGGTCTGGACCTTGAAGGAAACAACAAGCGGGGCAGGGCACCAAGGCGCTGGATCAGCGCAAAAACGTAAAATCGGGGGTTCCACTTCGGCGGGCGAGGCCACGGCACGGCGCCCCACTCCACATGAAACCCATCCAGATCGGCGTGGTCATGGGCTCCAGCAGCGACTGGGAGACCATGCAGCACGCAGTGCAGATTCTCCAGCAATTCGGCATCGCCCACGAGGCCCGCGTGGTCTCGGCCCACCGCATGCCCGATGACATGTTCGCCTACGCCGAGGCCGCAGCCGGCCGGGGCCTGAAGGCGATCATTGCGGGCGCGGGCGGCGCGGCCCACCTGCCCGGCATGATCGCGGCCAAGACCACGGTGCCCGTGCTCGGCGTGCCCGTGGCAAGCCGCCACCTGCAAGGCGTGGACTCGCTGCACAGCATCGTGCAGATGCCCAAGGGCGTGCCCGTGGCCACCTTTGCCATCGGCCAGGCCGGCGCGGCCAACGCGGCCCTGTTCGCCGTGGCGCTGCTGGCCAATGAAGACCCCGCGCTGCGCGAGCGGCTCGAGGCCTTCCGCGCCGAACAGACGGCCGCCGCGCGCGCCATGACACTGCCCCCGGTGTCGGCATGAACCCGCCGCTGCTCCCCGGATCGACGCTCGGCGTGCTCGGCGGCGGCCAGCTCGGCCGCATGTTCGCGCAAGCGGCCCAGGCCATGGGCTACTTCACGGCCGTGCTTGACGCCGACGCGCACAGCCCCGCGGGCCTCATCAGCCACCACCACATCCGCACGGCCTACGACGACGCCACGGGCCTGGCGCGCCTGGCCGAACTCAGCGACGCGATCACCACCGAATTCGAGAACGTCCCCGCCGAGGCGCTGCGCCAGCTCGCGCAAAAGCGCCCCGTGGCCCCGGCCGCGAGCGCCGTGGCCATCGCCCAGGACCGCGCGCAGGAGAAGGCCCACTTCGGCCGCTGCGGCGTGCCCTGCGCGCCCTACGCCGTGATCGAGACGGCCGAGCAGCTCGCCGCCGTCGATGCGGCGCTGCTGCCCGGCATCCTCAAGACCGCGCGCCTGGGCTACGACGGCAAGGGCCAGGTGCGCGTGAAGACACCCACCGAGCTCGCTGCCGCCTGGGAGGCCGTGGGCCGCGTGCCCTGCGTGCTCGAGCAGATGCTGCCGCTCGCGCACGAGTGCTCGGTGATCGTCGCGCGCGGCGCGGACGGCCAGATCGTGAACCTGCCCGCGCAGCGCAACCTGCACCGCGACGGCATCCTCGCCGTGACCGAGGTTTACAAAGGAAACTTGCCCGCAGCGCAGGCAGAACAAGCGGTATCCGCTGCTTTTTCAATAGCAAACGGCCTGCAATACGTGGGCGTGCTGTGCGTGGAATTCTTCGTGCTGCAGGACGGCCGCCTCGTGGTCAACGAGATCGCGCCACGCCCACACAACAGCGGCCACTACAGCCAGAACGCCTGCGATGTGTCGCAGTTCGAGCTGCAGGTGCGCACGCTCGCGGGCCTGCCGCTCACGCAGCCGCGCCAGCACAGTCCCGCCGTGATGCTGAACCTGCTGGGCGACCTCTGGTTCACCCACGGTGGCGACGCGCCCCAGGCTCCGCCCTGGGCCGAGGTGCTGGCCCTGCCCGGCACGCACCTGCACCTGTACGGCAAGACCGAGGCCAAGCGCGGCCGCAAGATGGGCCACCTCAACATCACGGCCCCCACAGCCGAGGCCGCACGCGCCACGGCGCTGCGGGCCGCGGCGCTGCTGGGCATCGCGCCGTTCTGAGGCCGCACCCGATGATCCTCGACGGCCACCAGAACGACTCCATTACTGCCGCCGCACATGCCCTGCACGGCGGCGCGCTCGTGGGCCTGCCCACCGAGACCGTGTACGGCCTGGCGGCCGACGCGGACAACGACACGGCCGTGGCGCAGATCTTCACCGCCAAGGGCCGCCCCAGCGACCACCCGCTGATCGTGCACGTGGCCAACGCCGCGGGCATTGCGCACTTTGCCAGCGAGGTGCCCGCGTTCGCGCAGGCGCTCGTGCAGGCGTTCTGGCCCGGCCCCCTCACGCTCATCCTGCCGCGCCGCGCGGGCCACGCCGGTGCCGCCACGGGCGGGCAGGACAGCGTGGGCCTGCGCTGCCCCGCGCACCCCGTGGCGCACGCGCTGCTCGAGGCCTGCGCGGCCGAAGGCGTGCACGGCGTGGCGGCGCCCAGCGCCAACCGTTTCGGCCGCGTGAGCCCGACCACCGCCGAGCATGTGCGCGCGGAGTTCGGCGACGATTTGCTCGTGCTCGACGGCGGCCCCTGCGCCGTGGGCATCGAGAGCACCATCGTCGACTGCACGCGCGGCGTGCCCGTGCTGCTGCGCCCCGGCGCGGTCACGCGCGCGCAGATCGCGTCAGCCTGCGGCATCGCACCGCTGTCGAAAGAAGAGCTGCCCGAACACACGCCGCGTGCCTCAGGCACGCTCGAGGCCCACTACGCGCCGAACGCCAAGGTACGCCTCATGGACGCCAAGGCGCTGCAGACGGGCCTGGACCTGCTGGGTGCCGATGCGGCGCACCTGGCCGTGTACGCACGCACGGCGCTGCGCACCCGCTCGGCCCAGGTGCTGGTGCGGCGCATGCCCGACGATGCAGCCGCCACGGCGCAGCAGTTGTTCTCGGTGCTGCGCTCCTTCGACGACGCAGGCGTGCGGCTCATCTGGATCGAGCAGCCGCCCACCACGCCCGAATGGGAAGGCGTGCGCGACCGGTTGCAGCGCGCCGCAGCGGCCTGAGGCCTCGCCGTGTTCCATAGTCTCGTTAAACTCTCGCCCACATTTCTGGAGAAATTCATGGCATCTCATTGGATGCGCCGCAGCTTTGTGGCCGCCGCCTGTGCATCGGCCGCGCTGCTTGCGGCCTGTGGTTCCAGCACCGTCGAGTCGGCCATCTCGCCCGAGCGCGTGATCAGCTTCGGCGACGCCTTCAGCGACGTGGGCCAGAAGGGCTCGGCCTACACGGTCAACGACGGCAGCGTGCTGAACTGGACCGCCCAGTTCGCCTCGTACTGGGGCAAGACCGTCACGCCCGTGTCGGCCGGCGGCCTGGGCTATGCCCAGGGCAACGCGCGCATCACCGTGACGCCCGACGCGGCCGGCAACGCGAGCACGCCCACCGTGCAGGCGCAGATCGACAGCTTCCTGGCCAGCAAGACCTTCGCCAACAACGACTTCGTGCTCGTCAACGGCGGCATCAGCGATCTGATCGCCGGCATGGCGGCCGTGCGCGCGGGCACGCTGTCCCCCGCCGACTACACGGCGGCCGCGCGCCAGTGGGGCATGGACCTGGGCGCCCAGGTGCGCCGCATCGTGAACGCCGGCGGCACCCACGTGGTGGTCGCGGGCGTGTACGACCTGGGCAAAACGCCGTGGGGCATCTCGATTGGGCAGCAATCGCTGCTGTTCGATGCCAACAACAGCTTCAACGAGGGCCTGAAAATCGCCATCGTGGACCTGGGCGCCAAGGTGCAGTACGTGGACCTGGAGTACTACGTGAACCTCTACGTGGGCTCGCCTGGCAGCTACGCCTTCGACAACGCGACCACGGCGGTGTGCACTTCGGTGGACTCCGGCAACGGCATCGGCACGGGCACGGGCCAGGTCAACTCGGCCCTGTGCACTCCGTCGACCCTGCTGCCTGGCGCGAACCAGGACAAGTACGTGTTCGCCGACAACGTCTACCTCACGCCCTCGGCGCAGCGCCAGTTCGGCAACTACGCGCGCGACAAGGTGCGTGTGCGCTGGTAAGCCATGCCACCGGCCCTGCGGGGCCCCGCTGCATGAAAAAAGCCGACCCGAGGGTCGGCTTTTTTGTACCTTGGAGTCGCTCGCAGCCGGTCAGAACGTATACCCGGCGGCAATCGTGAGCACGGTGGGGCGGAAGCGGATGTCGATATTGCGCGTCACACCGGCCGTGGTGGTCGAGAGCGTGCTCCTGACGCGGGCCGTGGCGATCGCTCCGGTGATCGACCAGCGGTCGCTGATCCGGTAGCTCACGCCCACCTGCCCTGCCAGGCCCCAGGAGTCGGAGAGGCGGATATCGGTGGGCCCGCCATTGAGTGCGTTGTTCGCAGCCGTGGAAGTGCGCTTGTCGAAGTTGGTGTAGTTGATGCCCACGCCCACGAAAGGGCGCCACTGGCTGTTGGCGTCGCCGAACTTGTAGTTGAGGAACAGCGTGGGCGCTATCTGGCGCACCTCCGCGAGCTTCTGGCCGTTGAAGGCCGCGATGTGCGGCGGCAGCGAGGCAGCGATCTTCCCGTCCACGTCATGGGTGGGCGGGTAGCCCAGCGCCAGTTCCAGCTCCATGTTGGGGTTGATCGCGCGGGCGATCGACAGGAACAGCGTGGACTGGTTCTTCACGTCCACGCTGATGCCCGACGGCGGGCCGGGCAGCATGGGGCCCACGGCATCGGTCGCCGAGGAATTGGGGGCGATGTGCGTCACGCCGCCACGCACGGTCCACTGGGCCGAGGCCGCGCCGCACAGCGCGAGCAGCGCCGCGCCAACCAGGGCTTGGGGAAGGAAACGGTTCATTGGGGTTACTCCTTGTTCAACAACGCTCAGCCGCCCGATGCCAGCACCTGCTGGAAGAAGGCGCGTGCCGCCACATTGCAGAACGGCGGCACCAGCGTGCCGTGGTAGGCCTGCACCACCGCATTGGCGCCGCCCTGGGCCGCCACGCCGGCCTTGGCCTGCGCGAAGCCAGCCTTGACGGCGGCGAACGGATCGGCCGCGCCGCCGCTGGCCGAATCAACGTCGAGCACCGTGAGCAGGCCGGCCGGCAGTGCCAGCGGCGAGGGTGCGGACCACAGGCCCTGCATCAGCGTGGTATTGGCGCTGTAGAACACCGTGGGGTCGGCATTGCCGCCACACAGCATCACGGGGCGCTTGGGCGCCCAGTTGCGCAGATCGTTGGCCTTGAAAGCCTTGCGCATCGGGTGCTGCGGCGCAACCGCCTGGGCACCCGTGGTGACCGCGGGCACCGCGCCGTCGGGGTTGGCCATCGCGTCCTGCAGGAAGGACAGGCGTGCGCTGTTCTTGATGAGGTTGTTGGTGCCAAAACCCAGGGCGAACAGCGGGGCCAGTGCCGGCGGCGTGGTCGGCGGCGTGATGCCCGCGAAGGCCGGCGCGGGCGGCGTGCTGCTGAACAGCGCCGTCTGCGGCAGCTTGCCCTGGCTGAAGAGCGTGGCGATGGGCGTGGTGGAGGGCAGCAGCGTCTCGATGCCGCTTGCGTAGGCGGTTTCGTAAATGTCGGAAGGCTGGCTGTAGATGTTGCCGTAGGCCTTCTGGTAGCTGGTGGCCAGCATCGGCGTGAACACCGTCGAGCCGAGGTTCACGTTGCCGTAGTACACGGCGTCGCCGAACGCGCCCAGGGCGTAGGGGCCCGACATCGGCGCCGAGGCCGTCACGGGCAGGTTGGCGGCCTGCAGCGCGCGGTGCGTGGCCATGGCCACGTGGCCGCCCTGCGAGTAGCCCGTGATGAGCAGTTTGCCGGCATCCTGGCCGCTGACCTTGGGCAGCGCCTTGCGGGCGGCCGTGAGCGCATCGATCATGTCCTTGGACTGCTGGTCGGCGTTCAGATAGGGGTGGTAGCCGAGCTTGGAAACGTCATAGCCCGCATAGTTGGGCGCCACGACGATGAAACCCTGCGCCGCGTACATGGCGGCGAGCAGCGTGCCCTCGGAGGCGCCGGGGCGCGTGGGCTCGGTGATGTCGGCGATGTTGTAGGCGCGGTCGGTGGTCGTGCCGTGCGCGTAGAGCACGACGGGGCGTGCGCCGCTGCAGCCCGCCGCGTCGCCCGTGGGCACCATCAACGCACCCGAGGCGTTCGTGGTTTCGCCCGCACCGCCCACGGTGCCGTACTCGATGTAGTGGATGTTCACGCCGCACTTGGGCGTGCCCGCCAGGGCCAGCAGGCTCTGGCCGCTCGGGTTGGCGGCCAGCAGGTCCTTGAACTCGGCCGGGGAGAGCGCCGTGACGCGCAGCGGCGGGTTGTACACGAGGGAGCCGCGCGCTCCGCTGAGGTCGGTCTCGGTGCTGCCACCCAGGTCGGAACCTCCGCCACCACACGCGGCCAGCAGTACTGCGGCGCTGGCCAGGGCCAGTCCAATCCGTTGATTCATCGGCGATCTCCTGTTGAAAATAGAACGGTCGTTCGTTTTTAGATCGCATGATGTTACCCGCCACTCCCCCTTCGCCCGGGGCGGGAAACTACTGAGACGAGAGGGTTAGAGACCTGTCTCTAGGGCCAGGCGCGCACCGATTCAGTCGCGCGCCGTCCAGTCGATCAGCGCGTCGAGCGCAGGCCGCGCCGCACCCGCGTTGGGGTGGTTCACGATGGCCACGAGCACGTAGCGGCGGCCGCTGGCCGCATGCACATAGCCCGCGATGGCGAGCACATCGCGCAAGCTGCCGGTCTTGAGGTGCGCTGCGCCCACGGCGCGGCTCTGGCTGCGGCGCAGCGTGCCGTCCACCCCCGTGATGGGCAGCGAGGCGAGCAGCTCAGGCATCACGGGCGAAGCCCAGGCCGCCTGCAGCAGGCGCGCCAGGGCCTGGGCGCTGATGCGCGTGTCGCGGCTCAGGCCCGCTCCGTTGTCCACCACGGGCAGCTCGGCCTCGCCAATGCGCTGGCGCCACCACAGGCGCAGCACCTCGCGCGCGCCCTCGAAGCTGCCGCCACTGCCCTTTTGCAGGCCCAGGGTGAGGAACACCTGCTGGGCCATCACGTTGTTGCTGTACTTGTTGATGTCGCGCACCACCTCGGCCAGCGAGGGCGAGGCAATGCTGAACGCAGGCTGCAGGCCCGCCGGCACGCGGCCGTCGCGCACGTGGCCCCCGAGACGCCCCCCCAGTTCGCGCCACATGCCCTCCACGGCACGCGCCGCGAAGCCCTCAGGCTGCGCCGGGGCGACGGGCCAGGTGCGCTCGCCACAGGCCGCCGGGTACACGCCCTGGAAAGCGACGCGCGCGGGCTCGGCCAGCTCGGCGCGCAGCCCCGCGCGCCAGTCGCCGCACGCCGTGCCCGGTGCGGCCAGCGGCACCGTGGCCTGCAGCCGCATGCCGGCCATCGGCGGGTCGTAGAGCACGCGCGCCAGACCCGCCGCGCTGTCGGGCACGAAGGTCATCGCCATCGCCTGGTAGTTGATCAGCAGCGCGTCGGGCGCCGCGTTGTACGGCCGCAGCGGCTCGCCGTCGAAGCGCGCGGGGTCGTGCTCGGCCACGGTGAACGCGCTGCGGTCGAGCACGATGTCGCCCGCAATGGCCTGCACACCCTGCCCCTGCAGCCGCCGCAGCAGCAGCCACAGCCGCTCCACCACGAGCTTAGGGTCGCCCTGGCCCTGGAGGTAGACGTTGCCCTGCAGCGTGCCGCCCTGCAGGGCGCCCTCCACGTAGACAGGCGTGTTCCAGGTGAAGGCCGGGCCCAGCTGGTCGAGCGCCGCGTAGGTGGTCACGAGCTTCATGACCGATGCGGGGTTCATGGGCGCCTGGGCCTGCCACGCCAGGCGCGGGGCCTTGCGCGGCGCCTCGGCATCGACGACGAGCACCGACAGCGCCTCGCGCGGCAGCCTGGCCCGCGCGAGCGCGGCTTCCACATCGGGGGGCAGGGGCGTGGTGGAGGCGCTCTGGGCAGCGGCGCCCGCGCCGATGCAGGACGCCATCCAGGCCAGGACGCAGGCGGCAAGCCGCCCGCGCAGAGGGGAAAGGCTGGGCATGCGGCAAGTCTATCCCCCCGGAAATGCGGCACGGCCGGGCACCCCCGATAATCCCAGGCTTCGAGCCTCCGCCCATGAACCTGCTTGCCTTCGACACCAGCACCGACACCTTGTCCATCGCCATCCAGCGCGGGGCGCAGACCTGGGAGCACACCGGCCCGGGTGGCGCACAGGCCTCGGCCACGCTGATCCCCGCGATCCATGCCCTGCTCGCGCAGTCGGGCCTGGAGTTTCCGGCCCTGCAGGCCATCGTGTTCGGGCGCGGCCCGGGCTCGTTCACGGGTCTGCGCACGGCCTGCGCGATCGCGCAGGGCCTGGCCTTCGGCGCGGGCGTACCCGTGCTGCCCGTCGACACCCTGCTGGCCGTGGCCGAGGAGGCGCGCGCGCGCCACGGCAGCACCCATACCGTCGCAACGCTGGACGCACGCATGGACGAGGTCTACCACGCGCCCTACCGCTGGGCCGCCGGCCACTGGCACAGCGAGGGCGACTTCGGCCTGTGCGCACCCGAGGCCCTGCCCGTGCCGCCGGGCTGCACGGTGGCCGGCAACGCCCGCGCCGCCTATGGCGAGCGGCTGGCGCCTGCTGCGCCCCACGTGCACGCCCTGCCCACGGCCGGTGCACTGCTGCGCCTCGCACCCGCACTGCTCGCCAGCGGCGCAGCCGTGGCGGCGGCCGAGGCCTTGCCGCGCTATATCCGCGATAAAGTGGCGCAGACCACGGCCGAGCGCGAAGCCGCCCGGCATGCCAGCCCCCCTGCCCCATGAACGCCGTTCTCCATCCCCCCGCCCCGCTCGAAGCCCGGTTCGAACCGCTCACGCTGGCGCGGCTGGACCAGGTGCTCGACATCGAGCAGCAGGCCTACAGCCATCCCTGGACGCGCGGCAACTTCACCGATGCCCTGGCCTCCGGCTATGAGGCACAGCTGCTGCTCGCCGGCGACGAACTGCTCGGCTACTTCGTCGCCATGCAGGGCGTGGACGAGGTGCACCTGCTCAACATCACCGTGGCGCCGCGCCACCAGCACCAGGGCTGGGCGCGCACGATGCTCGACGCGCTCGCGCTCTGGGCGCGCGGCCGCCAGGCGCACTGGCTGTGGCTGGAGGTGCGCGTGAGCAACGAACGGGCGCGCCAGATTTACGAAGCGCATGGCTACCGCCGCGTGGGCGAGCGCAAGCGCTACTACCCGGCCGAAGCGGGCCAGCGCGAGGACGCCATCGTCATGAGCCTGAACCTATGGCCCTGAACCTCGATGCGCGCCAGCGCGCCATGCTCCAGGAAATGGGCATCACCGTCTGGGCCCCCGCACCCCAGCCCGAACGCCCTGCCGAGCCCGCCCCGCAGACCGCGCCCCAGGCTGCGCAAGCCGCCGTGCAGGCCGCCCCGCCCCAGCCCCGCGCCAACACCGCGCCCCCGCAGGCGCCGCCGCCCGCCGCTGCCGCCGCCCGCGCCGACCAGGGCGTGCGAGGAGGGTACGCGCTGGGCCCGGCACGCCCTGTTTACCCGCAGGCCCCGGCCGAGGCACCGGGCGCGGCCTGGCTCGTGGTGGCCGAATGCGCCGAGCCTGATGACCCGTTCGCGGGCGACGCGGGCCGGCTGCTGGACAACATGCTGCGGGCCCTGCGGCTGCACCATAACCCGCGGGTCTTCGTCGCCCCGCTGCTGCGCGCCGAGGGTGGGCACGGGCCGGCGGCGGACGAGGGCCTCGGCGCCGCTCTGGCACAAACCCAGGCCGCCGTGGTGCTGGCGCTGGGCCTGCCCGCCGCGCGCACCGTGCTGGGCCGCGGCGAGCCCCTGGGCCGCCTGCGCGCCAGCCCCCAGGCCGTGGAGGGCACGCCCGTGGTCGTCACCTACGACCCCGCCTACCTGCTGCGCGCCCCCCAGGCCAAAGCATCGGCCTGGGCCGATCTGTGCCGCGCCGCAGCCCTGGTGGCAATGCCATAATTTGCGCCTTGACTTTCGGAGATCGCTCCTTGGAAACCTACCCGAGTCGGTAGCTTTCAGCACCCGGCCTGCAGCGGGGGCTGAAAGCGCCCCGCACCCCCGCACAGTTGCCACGAAAACCCAGGGAGTGAGCCCATGCTCAACATCTTTTCGCTTGCCAATGGCCGGCTGGTCCAGGAGGAAATCGAATCCCTGGAAGAGCTGGCGCGCTTTCAGCCCATCTGGGTGGACCTCGAATCGCCCACGCTCGAGGAAAAGCGCTGGATCAAGCAGCACTACGGCCTGTCCATCCCTGAGGATGCGATGGACGAGGACATTGAGGAGTCGGCCCGCTTCTACGAAGAGGACAACGGCGAGCTCCACATCCGCAGCGACTTCCTGATCGACGACCACGAGCAGCCGCGCGCAGTGCGCGTGGCGTTCATCCTCAACCTCGTCAACGACGAGCTCAAGAGCAAGGGCGTGCTGTTCTCGATCCACGACGAGGACGTGCCCGTGTTCCGCCTGCTGCGGCTGCGCGCTCGGCGCGCACCGGGCCTGATCGAGGATGCGAAGGAAGTGCTGCTCAAGCTCTTCGACGCCGACGCCGAATACTCGGCCGACACGCTCGAAGGCATCTACGACGACCTGGAGCGCGTGAGCGCCCAGGTGCTCTCGGGCGACGTGACCGACACGCGCGCCGGCGAGGTGCTGTCCGCCATCGCGCGCCAGGAAGACCTGAACGGCCGCATCCGCCGCAACGTGATGGACACGCGCCGTGCCGTGAGCTTCATGATGCGCAGCAAGATGCTCAACGCCGAGCAGTTCGAGGAGGCG
>JAYSFC010000066.1:0-19557 GCA_041913505.1 Acidovorax sp. | reverse complement strand
CAGTGCCAGTGCCAGTGCCAGTGCCAGTGCCAGTGCCAGTGCCAGTGCCAGTGCCAGTGCCAGTGCCAGTGCCAGTGCCAGTGCCAGTGCCCGTACCGCCCCCTGAGCCTGTGTCCGTGCCTGTACCGGTGCCAGTTTCAGCCCCCGTACCCGTACCTGTACCCGTACCACTGGAAGCGTCACCGGAACCGCCTCCACATGCGGCCAGGCCCAGCAGCAAGGCTGTTGTCAAGGCATAAGCCCAAGTCTTCATGGTTGTTCCTGTCGCGTATTCCGGCTTCGCCGTGGGGGAGTCGCTGCCGCAGGGGGCTCGGCCGGCTCGTCCTCGTGATAAACGTAGATGCCGACGCGCATGCGCGCCGTCCCCTGGCCGTCCGCCTGCCCGTAGGCCTGGGTCATCTCGCGTACCAATTGGTGGTGCACGGAATCCCAATGCTCGCGGGTCAACCGGTGGATGCGCTCACATTCCGGCAGGGTCAGGCCAGAGGCAAAGACGGCGCGCTCCAGCATCCGAGGCTCCTGCCCCAGGGTATTGGACACGGCGGCCAGCAAGTGATCACGCACATTGTCCCCTGTGAAGGCGAGCATGTCGCGCAGGCTGCCCACGGGAACAAAGCCCGCCCCTTCCATTTCGACCACACCGTCCAGCACCTGAACCAACCCCAGGCGCACAAGTTCCTCCAGGATGGCCCTGTGGTGCACATTGCCCCGGGTGGCAAGGCGCGCCACCAGTTCGAAGGAGGGGCCCTCTCCCGTATCCACGATCCGCAAGCGGCGGTGGGCGGGCTCTTGTGCTACCAGTTGCAGCCAAGCGGTATACGCCTTTGCGGCGGCCGACCCCTCCGTGACGGGCAGGGGGTCGCGCGTTTGGCGCACGCGCGCCGTCACATCCTTGCGGTTGAGGCCGGTGGTGATGGACAGCTGGCTCAGGTTGGGCTGCGCCACCCCTTGGCTGCGCCACAGGTGGCCGGCCTCGTCGAGCAGCAGGTCCCGGAGGATTTCCTCCAGATGCGCATGCTTGAGCCCCATCGCCAATGCCAGCCGCACCGCCGGGCGCAGTATGCGCGCCAGGGCCGATTTGGTCCATGTCAGGCGGTCTTGCATCGAAAAGAGATGGGCGAAAGGCTGGAATTTAGCGCGATTTTCGCCCCACCCCTAGAGCCGCCGCCCTAGCCCAGGCTCGCGCGCTACGCCCGCGCGCGCTGGCCTACCGTCTGTCGCCGGTTTTCGACCGCTGGTCAAAGCACCATTGTCCGCAATGGCGAATGTGATAATTTCACATATACCCACCATCCAAGGCAACCATGCAAAGACCTATGCGACGCGCAAGCGGATTCACGCTCATCGAACTGATGATCACCGTGGCCATCGTCGCCATCCTGGCGGCGGTTGCTTATCCGTCCTATTTGAACTACATCCGCAAAGGCAAGCGCGCAACCGCGCAGGCCGCGCTCATGGAACTGGCGTCGAAGGAGCAGACCTACCTGCTGGACCGACGGGTGTACTCCGACAGCTTGACCACCCTGGGATTCAACGCCCCCAAGGAAATCGAGAACGACTACACATTCAGCGCCACCAAGGCGGATGGCCCGCCGCCCACGTTCACGATCACGGCCACGCCGTCCACGGCACTGCAGGCCAAGGGCGAGCAAACGCTCACAATTGATCAGGTCGGCACCAAGACCCCCGCCAACACGCTGGGCTACTGGGGCAAATAATGCGCAGCATCCGCCCGCTCGGCCGCACACGCGCCCATGTGCTGCAGCGCATTCAGCAGTGCGGTTTCACCCTGATCGAGTTGATGACGGTCATCGCCATCGTGGCCATTTTGGCGGCCCTGGCCGGCCCGTCCTTCAGGCAAATGGTCGCCCAACAGCGCCTGCGTGACGCCACCTCGGCCCTGACCGAGTCGCTATGGCTGGCCCGCAGCGAGGCCGTTACGCGCAACACGACCATCGGATTCGCGTTCACCAGCATTGGCGCAGGCTGGCCCGTCATCGTCTCCGCAACCAACGTCACGATTCAGACGCAAGACGCCATTCCCTCCATCAGCTCGGCGGCCGGCACCTACAGCTTCAACGCCTTCGGCCGCCTGACCGGCGCTGGCAACCTGGAGATATCCCATCCCGGGACCGGACTCAAACGCTGCCTGACGGTCACGACGGCTGGAAAAGTCAACACCAAGGACGGCGCATGCTGATCACTTCACACGCTCGCCGCGAGCCCTCAGACCCACGGGCCCGCCTTGATGGCGGCTTCACCATGGTCGAGGTCCTGGTCACCCTCGTCATCCTGCTGCTGGGACTGCTGGGGGTGTTTGGCTTGCAGGTCAAGGCCTCCAAGGTCGAGCTGGAGTCGTACCAGCGCGCCCAGGCCATCTCCTTGGTGCGCGATATGGCCGACAAACTGGTCGAATCCAGAGGCCAGATTACCGGTTATCTGACCGATGATGTGAGTTCCACGACCGGTAATCTGTATGTCGGCGTGATGGCCTCGGGGAGCACCGACCCATGCCCCACCCCGCTGGTGACACCCACTGCGGCCAAGACCGAGCTCTGCAAATGGGGGCAGTTGCTCCGGGGCTCCGCCGCCAAAGAAGGGACAACCGAGGTCGGGGCGATGATTGGCGCCCGCGGTTGCCTGATCCGGGTCAACCCGCCGCAATTGGGCGCGGTGGCCGACATCTTTGTGGTGGTGGTCTGGCAAGGCTTGGCCGCCGGCAACGATCCGCCCGATGACGCATTAACCGGCAAGAATCATTGCGCCAACAGCGTGGACTTCGGCACCGGGCTGCGCCGCGGTATCGCGTTGCGCGTCATGGTTCCCGATCTCAAGAAGGACACCTGAAATGCTCACACGCACACCCGCTGGCGCTGCGCGGCAACATGGCCTGACCTTGATCGAGCTGATGATCGCCATGGTGCTTGGCCTGTTACTGGTCATCGCCATGAGTGCGGTTTTTGTCAGCAGCAGCACCTCCCGCCGTGAGGTTCAGATCAGCGCCGACGTCATTGAAAACGGGCGTTACGGCATTGACGTGCTGGGCCGGGAGCTGACGCAGGCAGGGTTTTATGGAACGCTGGCCACGGCCGACGGCGCAGGCACATTCAACGATATGTGCTCCACCGCCGTGGTGGACGCCTCGAACAACGACTGGCGCCATAGCCTGCAGATTTATGCGGTAGGCCTCAACAACGGCGACGCCAGCCCGAGTTGCCTGACCGGCCTCCGCAAGGATGGTACAGACGCCATCTTCATCCAGCGAGCCAGCACCTGCCGGCTCGGCGAGACAGGCTGCGCTACCGAAACCAACCAGCAAGCCTATCTCCAGATCTCCGCCTGCGGAACCGAATACGGAGCCAACCCATTCGTGGTGGATGTGGGTCTGGCCAGCACCTTCACGCTCAAGGACAAAGACTGCTCTACTGTCTCCGCCGAGAAACGGCGCCTGATCCGACGCATCTATTTCATCAATACCAGCGACCAGCTGCAATCCATGGACATCACGCCCGCTGGCGCCCAGACGCCCGTGACCCTGGTGGAAGGGATCGAGCAGATGCAGATCGAGTACGCCATCGACAGCAACCTGGATGGCTCAGTGGACAGCTACAACTCCACCCCCGCTGCCACGGACTGGCAGAACGTTGTCGGTGCAAGGCTGTGGCTGCTGGCGAAATCCACGGAAACCAGCCGCAACACCGCTGCAGCAATGACATTCACCATGGGAGACTGCGTGTACACCACCGTCAATGGCCTGTGCAACACCACGCCCGGCACGCCCCCCACCACGCAGCAACTCAAGCGCCGCGTCTACAACACCTTCATTACCTTCACCACGCCCAAGCTGCGGAGGGAGTCATGAAGCCTCAGTACCGCCCCCGCTCCTGCGCACCCCGGCACCCGTATCAGCGGGGCGTCACACTGCTGGTCGGCATGATCATGCTGCTCATGATGACCTTGATCGCGGTGGGCGTCATCCGTCTGACCACCCGCCATACGCAGGTGATCAACAACGAGCAATTCCAGACGGAAGCCACCTCGGCTGCCAACTATGCCCTGGACATGGTGCTGACCACGCCCGCAAGCACCTGGGACGCCAATTACAAGGGCAGCACTGGCAATACGCTGTACGTCAACCTGGGCACCAAGAGCTCTACCGATACCGCGGGCAATTCGGTGGCCGTCACCGTCAGAAACCTTACCTGCAAGCGCCAGCGCACGATCAAGAACAGTGAACTCATCAAAACCAGCGGAACGCTGAAATACGTTCCCCAAGAGGACGCCTCCTGCTTTGGCGGTGGCGGCTCCCCCATCACCATCGTCGACACATCCGCCACGGCGGGTGGCAACGATTCGTTCTGCGCCAACGTGCTCTACGAGATGGAGGCCACGGTTTCCGACGCTTCCGTGGTCAGCGCCACAACCACGGTGCTCCAGGGCGCCGAGGTTCGGCGCGGCATTGACGACATTGTGAGCTGCAACTGAGCCCCACGCCATCGCTCCCGATGGCATCACGCAAGGCCATTGGATTTTTGGAGATTCACATGAAAAAGCACTTTCTGAACGCGGCATCGGCAGTACTGTCCATGTGCCTGCTGCTGCCGGGGCTGGCCCGAAGCGAGGATATTGATCTTTATGCCGGCGTGGATGGCAGCGGAGGCAAGCCCAATGTGCTGTTCTTCATCGACAACACATCCAATTGGTCCGCCAACAACCAGAAATGGACCCTGGCCAGTGTCACGGCCAAGTGCAATGCCATCACCGACCCGAACGCCACCGTGCAAGCGGCGAAAAGGGCTACCTGCCTCCAATATGTTTCGGAAGTCTTTGGAACCGATACCAGCCTGGTCCAGGGGCAGGTGGAAGTGCGAGCGCTCAAGCTCGTGCTCAACAAGCTGGTATGCGCCACCGGGGCCAAGCTCAGCGTCCGCGCCGGCCTGATGTTGTTCAATACGCAGGGCACGGTGGACAGCAAGAGCGGCGTGGGCGGCTACATCCGCCACCGCATCGCCCCGCTGGACTCCACCTACTGCTCGACGTTTTTGAGCGACCTCGACAACATCTCAGCAAATATCACCACGTCCGATTTCAAGGGCCCGTCGTCCGCCGACTACGGTACTTCGCTGTTCGAGGCGTTCAAGTACTTCGGCGGTTGGACCAACCCCGCGGGCTCCAAAACGAACACCGCCGGTAGCCCCACCGGAGCCACGGGGTTCGGCCCCATCCGCTACACCAACGCCAACACGCTGGAAGACCCGCTGGCTTTCACGGATGGTGCCAAGACCACGTACCAAACCCCGTTGAGCGACGCCAACATCTGCGGCAACAACTACATCGTGCTGATCGGCAACCAGTTCCCCAATCAAGAATGGGGCACCGACCAGAACGCTTCACCCTACCCGACCAACACCAACCTCAACACGCGCCTGCAATACCCAGTAGGCCCGCAGATCTATCCCACGCCCCTGACCAACAGCGATAAGAGCAACGTCCGGTTTGCGGATGAATGGGCCAATTTCCTGTACCACACCGATGTGAGCCCCGTTGATGGGCAGCAGAACATCCGCATGTTCACCGTTGACGTCTACAACGGCAGCCCGGACCCACTGCAAGGCGCCCTGCTGAAATCCATGGCCGACCAAGGAGGCCCCGGCGGCTATTTCGCGGTCAATGGCGACTTGGCGGGCCTCATCCAGGCATTCATCGACATCCTGACCCAGATCGCGTCCGTGGATAGCGTGTTCGCATCCGCCTCGCTTCCTGTGAGCGTGAACGCCCAGGGCACCTTCCTCAATCAGGTGTTCATGGGTGTTTTCCGCCCGGACGTCGGCGCCCAACAGCGCTGGGTGGGCAACCTCAAGCAATACAAGTTCGCACTGAGCAACAACGCATTGATGCTGGTGGATGCCGATGGCAAACAGGCCGTGGACTCCCAGAACACCGGCTTCATCCTGCCCTGCGCCCGCAGTTATTGGACGAGCGACAGCGGCAGCTATTGGCAAACCATCACCGGCTTCAATGAGGAGTCTGGCTGCTCCACCAGCACCAACCTCTTCTCCGACAGTCCCGACGGGCCCTTGGTAGAGCGAGGAGCCGCCGCTCAGCGCCTGAGGACACTCGGGTATGCCGCGCGCAATCTCAAGACCTGCACCAGCGCCACCAATTGCAACTCCCTGGTGGCCTTCGACACCACAAACGTCACATCCCTCAGCCCCACGCTGGTCAACTGGGTGCGGGGCAAGAACACCGGCGACGGCACCATCCAGGCATCCACCGGCACCGTCACGTACACCCAGTACGGACTGACAGACCCGACAACCGGGCTGCCCGATGCAACCCGCCCCACCGTGCATGGAGGGGTGATTCACTCGCGCCCCCTGGCCGTGAACTACGGCACCACCAGCAGCAGCACCGACGTGGTGGTTTTCTATGGAGCGGACGACGGCACCTTCCGCGCAGTCAATGGCAACCAGGCCAGCACAGACGGCAACGAGTTGTGGGCCTTCATTGCGCCGGAACACTGGAACAAGCTGGACCGTGTGCGGACCAACAGCCCGCTGGTGAGCTACCCCAACGTATCCACCACGCTGACCCCGACCCCCACGCCCAAGACCTACTTCTTCGACGGCGCGATTGGAGGTTACCAGGAGCGCGACGCGACTACGGTGAACAAGCTCTGGATTTACCCCACGATGCGGCGTGGAGGCTCCTCGGTCTACGCCTTCGACGTCACCACCAAGCCCTCCACCGCAACGCAGCCCAGCTTCATGTGGCGCTATAGCGATGCCAACGACGCCCGCATGGGCCAAAGCTGGTCCACGCCGACCATCATCCGCGTCAAGGGCGCCACCAAACCGCTCGCGGTATTCGGGGCTGGCTACAACACGTGCGAAGACGATGACGACCCCAATACCGCATGCGGTAGCTCCACGGTCGGCAAAGGCATCGTGGTGGTGGATGCGCAGGGCGGAGCGAGCGTCACATCACGCTTCATCGGCGTAGCCACCAATGAGCTGGACAGTGGGGCCGGGCGCTTCGTTGCCGACATAACGCCTGTCGACCTCAACCGCGACGGCTATGTAGATGTGCTTTATGCAGTGGACACCCGCGGCAACGTCTGGCGCATCAACACCAGCGACCCGACCACCTTTAATGGTTACCCCACGGTGAACGACTGGAAGGTGGTGAAGATTGCCACCGTGAGCCAATGGGGCGGCAGCCTGGCCGAGCGGCGCAAGTTCATGTACGCCCCCAGTGTCGTGGCACTGGGTACGCAAGTCACCGTGCTGGTGGGCACCGGCGACCGGGAAAAACCCAGCGCCAACTCCAATGCCGCCAAAGTGTTGAACCGCTTCTACGGCATACGGGATGACGCCACCGTGGTAGACCAGAACAGCATCTCCGTCGGCATCGGCTACGGTACGGGTGCCACTACCCCCAGCCCAACTGGCTTCATGGACGTGAGCGGCACAACTACGCTGGACCCTACCGCCCTGGTTGGGTACAAGGGATGGTTCCTGACCTTGTCGTCAACCACAGCCCCCTACGAACAGGTGGTGACCACGCCTGTCACCCTGGCTGGTGTGACCTACTTCAACACCTATAGGGCCAAGAGCTCGGACGCCAACATCTGCCGTAATCTGGGCACGGGCTACGCCTACCAGGTGGACTTCCAGACGGGCACCGCACCCGTGGGGCGCCCCCTTACGACGAAATTCGTGACCGAGGGCATCCCGCCGTCGCCTGTCGGCGGGCTGGTGGAAGTCGATGGCAAGACGGTTCCATTCGTCATCGGCGGCCCAGGGCCAACCCCCATTACGCCGGACAAAATCACCCCAAAGGTCAAACCAGATCGGCATCCGGCCTACCGCTACCGCCGAATCGACAATTGAGGGCCTACTCCGAATAGCCTTGCCAAGCCGAACTGGCCAAAGACGCCCGATGCACCGCATCGGGCGTTTGCATTTTCAGAGCAGAAAAAGCCGGAAGATCAGCCCAACGCCCCGCGCATCGCGTCAATGACGGCCTTGTAGTCCGGCTTGCCAAAGATCGCGCTGCCCGCCACAAAGGTGTCAGCCCCGGCATCGGCCACGCGGCGGATGTTGCTTTCCTTGATCCCGCCGTCAACCTCGAGGCGGATGTCCTTGCCGCTCGCGTCGATGCGCTGGCGCGCCTGTTCGATCTTGCGCAGCGTGCTGTCGATGAAGCTCTGCCCGCCAAAGCCAGGGTTCACGCTCATGAGCAGGATGAGGTCGACGTCCTCGATCACCCAGTCCAGCACATCGAGCGGCGCGGCCGGGTTGAACACCAGGCCAGCCTTGCAGCCTTGTGCCTTGATGGCCTGGACGCTGCGATGGACATGGGTGGATGCGTCGGGGTGGAAGCTGATGTAGTTGGCCCCCGCCTCAGCGAAGGCCGCCGCCAGCGCGTCTACGGGTTGCACCATGAGGTGCACATCGATAGGCACGGCCACTCCGGCGGGGGTCACCGAATGGGCCTTGAGTGCCTGACAGACCATGGGGCCAAACGTGAGGTTGGGCACATAGTGGTTGTCCATCACGTCGAAGTGGATCCAGTCGGCGCCGGCGGCAATGACGTTGCGAACTTCCTCGCCCAGACGGGCGAAGTCGGCGGACAGGATCGAAGGGGCAATGCGGTAGGTGCGGCTCATGGGAACAATTGTCGCAGTTAACATGGTCGCCATGCCGACGTACGAGTTCCAGGTGGAGGTACAGCCCGAGTACCTGCCCGACCAGTCCACGCCCGATGAGGGCGTGTTCAGCTTTGCCTACACCATCACCATCACGAACACGGGGCGCACCACGGCCCAGCTCATCTCGCGCCATTGGATCATCAGCGACGCGCGCGGCCACACCGAAGAGGTCAAGGGCCTGGGCGTGGTGGGCCAGCAGCCGCTGATCAAGCCCGGCGAGTCATTCCAGTACACGAGCGGGTGCCGCCTGCGTACCGCCAGCGGCACCATGCATGGCAGCTACTTTTGCGTGGCGGAGGATGGCCAGCCGTTCACCTGCGCCATTCCCCTGTTCGTTCTGGAGGCCACGGATTCCAATGGCCCCGGCAGCGTCCCCCTGACGGGCCGTGTGCTGCACTGATGAAGCGCTCCGCCTACGACCTCTCCCGCCTGCTCGCCGAGCTCCGGCCCGAGGCGGATCTGGCCCAGCGCCATCTATGGCTCATCCACCTGCTCGAATGGGTGCGCGGGCAGGGCGACTCGGCCGAGGCGGCCCTGGGCCGCGTGCAGTTGTTTCTCGACGCGATGGAAGCCGACGCCGATGCGTGCACGCGCCTGCAGGGCTGGTGGGCAGCACTGGTGGGCACGGTGGACGCCACCACACTGCTGGCCGACTTCGGCTTCGCGCCACGCACTGCGTTCTTCAGCGAACTGGCGGAGCGGCTGCGCTACCAGTTCCTGCCCGCGAGCCCCGAGACCATCGACGCGTCCGAACTGTTCACGCTCGCCCTGCCTACCGATTTCGACGCCCAATGGCTGGCGGAGCTCGACGAGGCCACACTTGCGCGCCTGGTGGCGCTGCTGGTGCCTGGCGATGCACAGGGGGCTTCCCCATGGCAGCGCGTGCTGCTCGACGCAATCACCTACTGCGCAGGGCAGATCCTCTCCACAGGCTTCGCGCCCGAACTGCGGCTGCGCATGAGCGAATCGGCCCGCGAAGCCCAACCCTTCCACGCGCTCATCCGCGACGTGGAAAGCCTGCGTGTGGAAGTGCTGCATGCGCTGCGTACTCCCGACCGCCTCGACGAAGCCGTGCAGCGCTTGCGCGATCGGCTCGAAGCCTGCCGCGCGGCGGCTGCTACGGTGTATGCGCATTTCGAGGACAACGGCATCTCCGTGGGCCTGGTGTTCCGGCTGCGCCAGCTGCGCGAGCGCATCCTGCGCGTGCGCGAGCTGCTCGACTGCCTGCTTTCGCCCACACCGGCCACCACGGCCGCACGCTTCTTCGCCCACCTCGTGGCGGTAGGCCGCGAGCGGCGCAGCCTGCGGGCGCTCGTGGCGTCCAACTCATCGCTGCTCGCGGCCAAAGTGGCCGAGCGTAGCGCGGAAACGGGGGAACACTACATCACGCGCACCGGCTCCGAATACCTCGCCATGGTGCGCAAGGCCGCGGGCGGCGGCGCGCTGATGGCATTCACCACGCTGGCCAAGTTCGGGCTCTATGCGTTCGCGCTGTCGGCCTTCTGGAGCGGTTTCTGGGCCGGCGTGAACTATGCCGTGAGCTTTGTGCTCGTGCAGCTGCTGCATTTCACCGTGGCCACCAAGCAGCCCGCCATGACCGCGCCGGCCATGGCCGCCAAGCTCAAGGACCTGCGCGCTAGCGATGCCGTCGAGGCATTCGTCGACGAGGTCACGCACCTCGTGCGCTCGCAGGTGGCCGCCGTGCTAGGCAACGTGCTCGTAGTCTTCCCTGTCGCGCTGGGCCTGTCGCTGCTCATCGCGCAGTTGCTCGGGCGCCCTGCAATCAGCGTGCAGCAAGCCGGGCATGTGTTGGAATCGCTGCACCTGCTCGGCCCCTCGGTACTGTTTGCGGCCTTCACGGGAGTGTTGCTGTTCGCGAGCAGCATCATTGCGGGCTGGACCGAAAACTGGTTCGTGCTGCACCGGCTCGATTCGGCCATGCGGTACAACCCCCGCATCACGCACTGGCTCGGCGCGGCACGTGCCGCACGCTGGGCGCAGTTCACGCGCAACAACCTCTCGGGCTTGGCGGCCAACATCTCGCTGGGCTTCATGCTCGGCCTGGTCCCCGCCTTCGCCGGGTTTTTCGGGTTGGGGCTCGACGTACGCCATGTCACACTCTCCACAGGCCAGATTGGCGTGGCAAGTGCCGCGCTGGGCTGGGACGTGCTGCACCAGGGCGCGTTCTGGTGGGCCATGGCCTGCCTGCCCCTGCTGGGGGCGCTGAACGTGATGGTGAGCTTTTACCTGGCTTTTCGCCTCGCACTGCGCGCCCATAACGTGAGCGGCGTGGACCGCGCCCGCATCTACGCCGCCATCCGCGCCCGGCTGCGCACAGCGCCGCTGAGCTTCTTTCAACCCGTTCGCCGGGCCGCCTGAGCCACCGCTGGGGTGGGCCGCTGCCTCTCACGACCCCTGCCAGGCGATGGGCGCCCCTGTCCTACAGGGGCGGTCTGTATCTGCAGGTAAATTCAGGCGACCAACCGAACGCCCCTGGTCCCACCGTAGCTTCGCTCGCGGTGGCGCGCGTACCAGGACATCCTCCACCACGGCCAGCGGACCGCCCACGCGGACCTGCGAACCGTTCGATGAGAAGGACATGACATGAACGAGATCCTGAGCTTCTGGGCGCAGTGGCTGCGGCCATCGGCCGGGCTGCCCACCGTGCAATGGTCGCTGCTGCTCGCGGTGGCCGCCGTGGCGGGCTATCTATGCCAGCGCTACACAGGCCTGCCCAAGGTCGTGGGCTATACGCTCGTAGGCACCATCGCGGGCCTGGCGGGCTTCAGCGGCGCCGTGTGGCCCTTGCAAGGTATCGGTCTCTTCCTGCTGGAACTCGGCATCTCGATCGTGCTCTTCGAGGCAGGCGGCCGCATTCCGTTGCGCTGGTTCCGCCACAACCCCATGGTGCTGGTGCAGAGCCTGGCCGAATCGGCACTGGCCTATTTCGCGGTATACACCGTACTCGTGTGGCTCGACACACCGGTCCATGTCGCTGGGCCACTCGCGCTCGTGGCCATGGCCGCATCGCCCGCTGTGCTCACGCGCGTGGTGGCCGACACGCATGCCGCAGGCCCGGTCACCGAGCGCGCGATCGTGCTCACCACGCTGTCCACGCTCTATGCGCTCACGCTGGGCGCCGCCCGGGCCGAGCTCATCAACCGCCCCGCGCACACCTGGCTCGAGACCGTGTACCCCGTGGTGGTGGTGTTGGGCGTTTCCGTCATCGTGGCGGCGGTGCTCTCGATGGCCATGCGCTGGGCACTGCGCATCATGAGCCCCACGAGCGAGAACACCGCCATGCTGCTGCTGGCACTCATCGCCGCAGCCACGGCCGTTGCGGCCCACCTGGGTGGGTCGGCACCGCTGGCCGCCTTGCTGGGCGGGATGCTGCTCAAGCAGCTGTACCCACGCCCCTGGGCCTGGCCGAGCCAGTTTGGCACGGCCTCATCGCTGCTGACCATGCTGATGTTCGTGCTTGTCTCCACCGTCGCAGCGCAGGCCGATTGGAGCACCCCCGTGACCGGCGTAGTGCTCGCCCTGATCGCCGTGCGCCTGGCCGCCAAGGCACTGGGCGTGGCGCTGGGCAACGTGGGCAGCGGCGCAAGCTGGCGGCAGGCCCTGTGGCTGGGCTGCGCGATGACGCCCATGTCCTCGGTCGCGCTGCTGATCGCTTCGCAGTTCGTCGTGGCCTCCCCATCCACCGGCCACCTCATCGCGCGCGTGGCGCTGCCCGCCATCCTGCTCATGGAACTGGCGGGCGCGGTGATCGCCACCGTCGCGATCTACCGCGCCGGAGAAAGCTCCAAACCCTGGGCCCCGCTCACCGCGCGCAGCCGCAACGGAGACCGCCATGAGCCTTGAAACCTTCCACCATTCCGAGCCATTGACGCTGGGCGTCGAGCTGGAGCTGCAGCTCGTCAACACGCACGACTACGACCTCGCGCCCTACGCCGAGGACATGCTGCGCCTCATGCACAAAATTCCGCTGCCCGGCAGCGTGGTGCCCGAGATGACGAACAGCATGATCGAGATTTCCACCGGCGTGTGCCACAGCAGCAGCGAGGTGCTGGGCCAGCTGAGCCAGATCCGCGACGCGCTGGTCAAGAGCGCCGATAAGCTCAATATCGCAGTGGCTGGCGGCGGCACGCACCCGTTCCAGATGTGGCACGAACGGCGCATCTACGACAAGCCGCGCTTTCGCGAGCTGTCGGAGCTGTATGGCTACCTCTCCAAGCAGTTCACCATCTTCGGCCAGCATGTACACATCGGCTGCCCCGACGCGAATGCGGCCCTGCTCATGCTGCACCGCATGAGCCGCTACATCCCGCACTGCATCGCGCTGTCGGCCTCGAGCCCCTACGTGCAGGGACAGGACACGGCCTTCGACTCCGCACGGCTCAACTCGGTGTTCGCGTTCCCACTCTCGGGCCGTGCGCCCTGCGTGCTGACCTGGGCCGACTTCGAGCGCTACTTCGAGAAGATGACGCACACCGGCGTCGTCAAGAGCATGAAGGATTTCTACTGGGACATCCGCCCCAAGCCCGAGTACGGCACGATCGAAATCCGTGTGTTCGACACCCCGCTCACGATCGAGCGCGCGGCAGCGCTGGCGGGCTTCGTGCAGGCGCTGGGCGCGTGGTTCCTGGCCGAGCAGCCCTTCACGCCCGAGGAAGACGACTACCTTGTCTACACCTACAACCGCTTCCAGGCCTGCCGCTTCGGCCTCGACGCGGTCTATGTGGACCCGGCCACGGGCACCCATATGCCGCTGCGCGAGCACCTGCTGAAGACCATCGACACCATTGCGCCCCATGGGGCGGCCCACGGTGCCTCGGGCGCGCTGCACCTGCTGCGCAGCGAGGCTGCCATGGGCCAGAACGACGCACGGTGGCTGCGCGAGCGCCAGCGCGAGGAGCAGTTGCTGGGCGAGGTCAGCCGCCTCGCGGCGCAGCGCTTTCGCGGGCTCGCCGTCTGATGGAGCGGCGCTAACGGGCTGATGGGCGCGGTATGCTCGCCGCCCATGGGTGAATTCGACCTCATCGCACGCTATTTCACGCGCCCCGCACGCCCTGGCGGGGCTGTTTCGCTGGGCGTGGGCGACGACTGCGCGCTACTCACCCCCACGCCGGGCATGCAACTCGCCATTTCGAGCGACATGCTGGTCGAGGGACGGCATTTCTTCGCCGATGTAGACCCGCGCCGCCTGGGCCACAAGGCACTCGCGGTGAACCTGTCCGACCTCGCAGCCTGCGGCGCACGGCCGGTGGCGTTCACGCTGGCACTCGCGCTGCCGCAGGCCGACGAAGCCTGGCTGCAGGCCTTCTCCGACGGACTGCTGGCACTGGCCGATGCGCACAGATGTGAACTCATCGGAGGAGACACGACGCGGGGACCGCTCAACCTCTGCATCACCATCTTTGGCGAGGTGCCTGCGGGCCAGGCCCTGCTGCGCAGCGGCGCGCGCGCGGGCGACGACGTCTGGGTGAGCGGCACGCTGGGCGATGCGCGCCTGGCGCTTGAGGCGCTGCAAGGTCGCATGGCCCTGCCCGCCGATCTGCTAGCCGCCGCGCGCACGCGGCTCGAAGCCCCCACGCCGCGCGTGGCACTGGGCCAGGCGTTGCGCGGCTTGGCGAGCGCCGCACTGGACGTGAGCGACGGGCTGCTGGGCGACCTGGGCCACATCCTGCGCGCCTCGGGCGTCGGTGCCACGCTGGAGGCGCCGCGCATCTTGCGCTGCATGGCGGCCGCCACGCACCCCGCGGTGGACCACCTTCCCGCCGAGCTGCTGCACCAATGCGCGCTGGCCGGCGGGGACGACTATGAACTCGCCTTCACCGCGCCCGCAGCGCACCGCGCCGCAGTGCAGGATGCAGGGCGCCACTGCGACATTCCGGTCACGCGCATCGGCGCCATCGAGGCGCAGCCGGGACTGCGCGTCTTGGATGCCAGCGGCCAGCCGCTGGCCGTGCGCTTCGCTTCGTTCGACCACTTTGGGCCGAACGGCTAAGCCCGACTGCCCTCAACCACGCGGCGCGAGCAGCTCGCACAAACCATCCACGCAATCGTTGCGGCTGTCCTGCAAACTCGGCATGGGTAAGCCCGTGAACAGGAGCCGTGCCACGGTGACATGAACCACGGGCGACAGCACGAGCCAGGGCCGGCGCGCCGCCACGCCATCGCGGCAAAGTCCACACCGCACGGCGCCAGCCAGCACCGCCGCGAGGTGGGTGTAGAGCGTCTCCATCGTGCCGCGGTACCACAGCGCCACCAGGTGCGGCACGCGCTCGCCCTCGGCCACCAGCAGACGCAGCGCGGCCAGCGCCTGGGGCCGCGACAGGCGCTCGAACAGCAGATCCACGATGCGCTCCACGAGATCGCGGCAGGTGGCGCAACCCTCTAGCAAAACCCGGGCATCCAGGTGGGGCGGGGCCAGCAGGCGAACGAGCAGCGCTTCGAACACCTGCTCCTTGCTCGC
This sequence comes from Acidovorax sp., assembly GCA_041913505.1. Taxonomy (GTDB): domain Bacteria; phylum Pseudomonadota; class Gammaproteobacteria; order Burkholderiales; family Burkholderiaceae_C; genus JAYSFC01. Next base: position 4,366 of record JAYSFC010000066.1, on the reverse strand, counting down.
GAAATGCGCATACAGCCCCCCCTTGGACAAGCCCGCGCGGCGCGCGATGTCCTCGGTGCGCGTGGCCGCGTAGCCGCGCGCGGAGAACTCGACCAGGGCTGCATCCAGGATCTGTTGCGCGCGCACGTCCGGCGGCAGTCGCTGCCGGATGGAAGGGGAAGGCGGAGAAGGCGAACGGGGCGATTCGGGCACAGGCATGGCGAAACTCTGGACGTGACCGCCTTCTTACCCCATTCACTAACGACCAGCCAGTCGGTAACTCCCTGATTTCTTGAGCCAAATCAAGAGGCGCGCCCAATGCACCTCCTACAGTGCCTTCACGCCCTTCAGGAAAGGATGATCGACGTGTCTCTTCCGTTTTCCCGCCGGTGCCACCTGGCCAGCCGGGCTGCCATGCCCTGGCGCCCGGCCCGCGGGCTCTGCGGCGTGGCAGCCCTGCTGGCCTTGGCCGCCTGCACCTCGATGGCCCCGCCCTACGCACAGCCCGCGCTGCCTGTGCCGGCTACCTATCCGGCCGACGCACCAGACCCGGCCGGCACGCCCCCAGCGGCCGCCCTGACCTGGAAGGCACTGTTCACCGATCCGGCGCTGCAGCAGCTCATGGAGCGCGCGCTCGCCGCCAACCATGACCTGCGCGTGGCCGCGCTGCGTGTGCAAGAAGCCCGCGCCGCCTACGGCATCCAGCGCGCCGAGCAATGGCCCACCCTGGGCGTGGGCGCCGAAAGCAGCCGCTCGCGCGTCCCCGCAGACCTCAACCTCACGGGGCGCCCGGTCATCACAAGCAGCCACCAGCTCGGCGTGGGCGTGAGCGCCTGGGAGCTGGACTTCTGGGGCCGCATCGCAAGCCTGTCCGATGCAGCGCTGCAAAACGTCCTGGCAAGCGACGCGGCCCGCCGGGCAGTCACCACCGGGCTCATCGCCGAGGTTGCCAACGCCTACCTGGCACTGCGCGAACTCGACGAGCGCCTGGCCATCGCGCGCCAGACCATCGCGAGCCGCGAGGAGTCCCTGCGCATCTTCACGCGCCGCGTCGAGGTCGGCTCCACCTCGCGCCTGGACCTGACCCAGGTGCGCACCCTGCTGGCCCAGGCCCAGTCGCTGGGCACCCAGCTCGCGCAGGCCCGCGCCGTGCAGGCCCACGCCCTCGCGGTGCTGGCCGGTGGTCCCGTGGATCTGCCCCCCGCCGCCCATGACCTGGACGAGAACGCCATCCACCCCCTGGCGGCGGGCCTGCCCTCGGACCTGCTCACGACACGCCCCGACCTCATCGCGGCCGAGCACCGCCTGCGCGCCGCACACGCCAGCATCGGCGCGGCACGTGCCGCGTTCTTCCCCCGCATCACGCTCACGGGCCAGTTCGGCACTGCCAGCGCCGAGCTCGACGGATTGTTCCAGGGCGGCAGCCGCGCCTGGACCTTCACACCCAGCCTGTCGCTGCCGATCTTCGATGCGGGCCGCCTGCGCTCGAACCTGGACTTGGCCGAGGTCCGGCGCGACATTGCGGTCGCCGGCTATGAAAAGGCCGTGCAGACTGCGTTCCGCGAGGTTGCGGACGCGCTCACGGCCCAGCATCTGCTGGCCGAGCAACTGCAGATCCAGCAGACCGCGCTGCAGGCCCAGCGCGAGCGCGAACGCCTCGCACGGCTGCGCTACGACCACGGCGCCACCACCTTCCTCGACGTGCTGGACGCGCAGCGCGACCTGCTCTCGGCCGAGCAGCAGATCGTGCAGACACGCCGCGCCCTGCTCTCCGCCCGCGTGGGACTGTATGCCGCCCTGGGCGGCGGTGCCCCCACCCCCCCCGCCGACACGGACCTCCGGTAGACCCCATGAACGCTTCCCTCAAGAATGCCCTGATCCCTGCGCTGCTCGCGGCGGCCCTGGCCGTCGGCGGCTACGCCGTCTGGAACCACACGCGCGCCAAGGGCCCCGGCGAAGGCTTCGCCAGCGGCAACGGCCGCATCGAGGCCACCGAGATCGACGTGGCCACCAAGCTCGCGGGCCGCGTGGAAGACATCTCGGCGCGCGAGGGCGATTTCGTCAAGGCCGGTCAGCCGCTGGCACGCATGCAGGTCCGCAGCCTGGAAGCCCAGCGCGACGAGGCCCGCGCGCAGCGCCAGCAGGCCATCAACGCCGCCGCGAGCGCCGATGCCCTCGTGGCTGTGCGCGAGAGTGACAAGGCCGCCGCCGAGGCGCTCGTGGCCCAGCGCGAGAGCGAGCTCGACGCGGCCCGGCGCCGCCAGGCGCGCTCCGAGACTCTGGCGCAGGAGGGGGCTTCCTCGGCCCAGGAGATGGACGATGACCGCGCCCGCGTGCGCAGCGTGCAGGCCGCTGTGGGCGCCGCGCGCGCCCAGGTGGCCGCGGCCCAGGCGGCGATCGAGGCCGCGCGCGCGCAGCGCGTGGGTGCGCGCTCGGCCATTGCGGCCGTCGAGGCGACCATCGCGCGCATCGAATCCGAGATCCAGGACAGCGTGCTCACCGCGCCGCGCGACGCCCGCGTGCAGTTCCGCGTGGCGCAGCCCGGCGAGGTGCTGGGCGGCGGCGGCAAGGTGCTCAACCTCGTGGACCTGTCCGACGTGTACATGACCTTCTTCCTGCCCGAGACCGTGGCGGGCCGCGTGGCGCTCGGCAGCGAGGCGCGCATCATCCTCGACGCCGCGCCGCAGTACGTCATCCCCGCCAAGGTGTCGTTCGTGGCAAGCACGGCGCAGTTCACGCCCAAGACGGTGGAGACCGCGAGCGAGCGCCAGAAGCTCATGTTTCGCATCAAGGCGCAGATCGACCCGCAGCTGCTGCAAAAGCACCTGCAGCAGGTCAAGACGGGCCTGCCCGGCGTGGCCTGGATCAAGCTCGACGCACAGCGGGACTGGCCCGCCCAGCTGCAGACCAAGCTGCCCGAGTAAGCCGTGACCCCAACCCCACAGACCATGCCTCCCGAGCCGCAAGAGCCCGTGGCGCGCATCGCCTGCGTGCGGCTGCGCTACGGCAAGGTCCTCGCGCTGGCGGGCATCGATCTCGACGTGCCTGCGGGCCGCATGGTCGGCCTCATCGGGCCGGATGGCGTGGGTAAATCGAGCCTGCTGTCGCTGCTGGCAGGCGCACGCGCGATCCAGGAGGGGCAGGTGCGGGTGCTTGGCGGCGATATGGCCCGCAGCGCGCACCGCGGCGCCGTGTGCCCGCGCATCGCCTACATGCCCCAGGGGCTGGGCAAAAACCTCTACCCCACGCTCTCGGTCGAGGAGAACCTGCAGTTCTTCGCACGCCTGTTCGGGCACGACGCGGCCGAGCGCCGCCGCCGCATCGACGACCTCACGCGCAGCACGGGGCTGCACAAGTTCCTGGTGCGCCCCGCGGGCAAGCTCTCGGGCGGTATGAAGCAGAAACTTGGCCTGTGCTGCGCGCTGATCCACGACCCGGACCTGCTGATCCTCGACGAGCCCACCACGGGCGTGGACCCCCTCGCGCGCGCGCAGTTCTGGGAGCTGATCCAGCGCATCCGCGACGACCGCCCGCACATGAGCGTGATCGTGGCCACGGCGTATATGGACGAGGCGCAGCGCTTCGACTGGCTCGTGGCCATGGACGACGGCCGCGTGCTCGCCACGGGCACGCCCGCCGAGCTGCTGGCGCGTACCGGCACCGGCGCGCTGGAGGCCGCCTTCATCGCGCTGCTGCCCGAAGAGAAGAAGCGCGGCTACCGGCCCGTGGAGATTCCGCCGCTGCCTGCCGGCGAGGCCCAGGAAGCAGCCATCACCGCCGACGGACTGACGATGCGCTTCGGCGACTTCGTGGCCGTGGACCACGTGAGCTTTCGCATCCGGCGCGGCGAGATCTTCGGCTTCCTGGGCTCCAACGGCTGCGGCAAATCGACCACGATGAAGATGCTCACGGGCCTGCTGCCCGCGACCGAGGGCCACGCCGAACTGTTCGGCCATGCCGTGGACACCAGCGACATCACCACGCGCCGCCGCGTGGGCTACATGTCGCAGGCGTTTTCGCTCTACGGCGAGCTGACCTGCCGGCAGAACCTCGTACTGCACGCGCGCCTGTTCCACGTGCCCGAGGCCGACATCCCCGCGCGCGTGCAGGAGATGGTGCAGCGCTTCGGCCTCGAAGCCGTGCTGGACCACCTGCCCGAAAGCCTGCCGCTGGGCATGCGCCAGCGCCTGTCACTGGCCGTGGCCATGGTGCACCGGCCCGAATTGCTGATCCTGGACGAACCCACCTCGGGCGTGGACCCCATCGCGCGGGACAACTTCTGGCGCCTGCTCGTCGAGCTGTCGCGGCGCGACCGGGTGACCATCTTCATCTCGACCCACTTCATGAACGAGGCCGAGCGCTGCGACCGCATCTCGCTCATGCATGC
>JAYSFC010000065.1:0-19781 GCA_041913505.1 Acidovorax sp. | reverse complement strand
CCGCGTACTGCTCGATCAGGCGGAAGATCAGCTCGCCCTCGCGGCCCGCGTCGCACGCGTTCACGAGCTCCGTCACGTCCTTGCGCTTGGCGAGCTTGACCACGGCAGCGAGGCGGCTCTTGGTCTTGTCCACGGGCTTGAGCTCGAAGTACGGCGGAATCACCGGCAGGTGGGCGAAGCTCCACTTGCCGCGCTTGACGTCGAACTGCTCGGGCGCCTGGATTTCCACCAGGTGGCCCACGGCGCTCGTGACCACGTAGCGCTCGTTCTCGAAATGGTCCTCATGCTTGTCGAACTTGCCCGCCGTGGGGGTGAGCGCGCGCACGATGTCCTGCGCCACCGACGGTTTCTCAGCAATCACCAGGGTCTTTGTCATTCGTAGGGTCTCTTCAACGCTTGCCTAGCGTCCGGCCAGCGGCCGGGCGCTTCTACAATCCAGGTTCTCGCGCGTGCACGCGCACGCGCATGTGTGCATATTCAAGGTAACAGAACTTTCGCCATGCCCCGCTCCGCTTCTCCCTCTCCGGCCCACCGGCGTATCCAGACGCGGCGCTCGGGCGTCCACGGCAAGGGGGTGTTCGCCGTGCAGCCCATCGCCGAGGGCGAAGTCGTCATCGAATACACGGGCGAGGTCATTACCTGGCAGGAAGCGCAGGACCGGCATCCGCACGATCCGCTGCAGCCCAACCACACGTTCTACTTCCATGTCGATGAAGACCGCGTGATCGACGCAAAGTTCGGTGGCAACTCCGCGCGCTGGATCAACCACAGCTGCGACCCCAACTGCTACGCCGACGAACGGGACGGCCGCATCTTCATCACCGCGCTGCGCAACATCCAGGCCGGCGAGGAGCTCAACTACGACTATGGCCTGATCATCGAGGAACGCTACACCAAGAAGCTCAAGGCCGAGTACCCCTGCTGGTGCGGCAGCAAGAACTGCCGCGGCACCCTGCTCGCACCCAAGCGCGGCTGGGCACCACCGCACCCAGCGCCCAAGGACCCGCAGCCCCGGAGCAGCCGCCGGTGAGCGCCCCGCTGCAGCCCGTGCGCTGGCCCGCCGAGGCCATCTGGGAGGCGCTGTACCCCCACCTGCCTGGTTTCAGCGTGGAGGTGCGCCCCGAGATCGACTCCACCAACAGCGAGCTCATGCGCCGCGCGCGCGCGGGCCAGGCCGACCCCGTGCTGCTCGTGGCCGAGCAGCAGACCGCCGGGCGCGGGCGCATGGGCAAGGTGTGGCACAGCAGCGTGGGCGATTCGCTGATGTTCTCGCTGGGCCTGCCGCTCGCGCCGCTCGACTGGTCGGGCCTGTCGCTGGCCGTGGGCCTGTCGGTGGCCGAGAGCCTGCAGCCCGCGCTGCCCGCACCCGGCACCGCGCCCGCCATCGGCATCAAGTGGCCCAATGACCTGTGGGTCGATGGCGCACGCAAGCTCTGCGGCATCCTGATCGAGACCGCGAGCCTCGTGGGACCTGCCGCCAGCGCCGACCCGGCCGCGCGCTACGTCGTCATCGGCGTGGGCATCAACATCCGCCCGCGCCCCGCCGAAGGGCTGTCCACCAGCCCCGCCTGGCTGCAGGAGTTCGACGGCGCGCTCGAAGCGCCCGACGCCCTGCGCCGCGTGGCCGTGCCGCTCGTGCACACGGTGCTGGCGTTCTCGGCATCGGGCTTCGCGCCGCTGCAGCCGCGCTTTGCACAGCGCGACGTGCTGCGCGGGCGCACCGTCACGCTCAGCGACGGGCGCCAGGGCCTGTGCCAGGGCGTGGCGCCCGACGGCGCGCTGCTGGTGCAGACCGGGCAGGGGCTGCAGTCCATCACGAGCGCCGAGGTGAGCGTGCGCCCCGCTCCACCCGCTTCACCGTCCTGAGGACCCCGCCACCATGCTGCGCGCCGCCGTGCTGATCCTGCTGCTGGCCAACGCCGGCTACTACGCCTGGGCCCAGGGCTGGCTGCGCAGCTGGGGCCTGGCGCCCCAGGAGCAGTCCGAGCCCGAGCGCCTCGCGAACCAGCTGCACCCCGAGGCGCTGCGCGTGCTGCGCGGCAAGAACGCCCCGGAACCGCCGCCCCCCGCCCCTGTGGCCGCCGAACCCCCGGCAGCCGCCTCCGCGCCCCAGGCGGGCGAATGCCTGCAGGCCGGCACCTTCGACGAGCGGCAGGCCGAGGCGCTGCGCGCCGCCGCCGCGCCGCTGCCGCAAGGCAGCTGGGTGCTTGACGCCACGGCAGTGCCCGGGCGCTGGATGGTCTACATGGGCCGCTTTCCCGACAACGAGACCGTGGACAAGAAGCGCGCCGAGCTGCGCGCGCGCAACGTGGCCTACGACCGGCCCGGCGCGGCCCTCGAGCCCGGCCTCTCGCTGGGCCGTTTTTCGACCGAAGAGGCCGCCAACCGCGAGCTGGCCAACCTCAACCGGCAAGGCGTGCGCACGGCGCGCGTGGTGCTGGAGCGCCCCGAGTCCAAGGCCTACACGCTGCGCCTGCCGGCCGTGGACGCAACGCTGCGCCCGCAGCTCGACGCACTGCGCCCCGCGCTCGCGGGCAAGCCGCTGCGCGCCTGCGGCTGATCAGGCCCGCGGGTCGAGCGCGAGCAGCATCTGCACCAGGTCCTTGAGGTCCTGATACAGCCGCTGGAAGCCGTCCTGGTGCAGCGCCAGGGTCTGCTCGTCCATGTAGAGCTTGCGGTTGATCTCCACCTGGATGCTGTGGCGGTGCGCGGCCGGGTCGCTGTAGCGGCGCACGAGCTCCACGCCCTTGTAGGGGTGGTTGTAGTCCACGCTGTAGCCGCGCGCGCGCAGGAAGTCGCAGATGCGCCGCGAGAGCGCCGGGTCGGCCGTGGTGCCGTCGCGGTCGCCCACCACGAAGTCGGCATGGTGCAGGCCCGGGTGGAGCGTGGCGTGGCTTGCAGCCACGGCGGGCATGGAGTGGCAGTTGATGTGGATGCTGTAGCCGTGGCGCGCGTGGGCGGCGGCGATCGCGCGCTCCACGGCCGCGTGGTAGGGGCGCCAGCAGCGGTCGATGCGCGCGCGCACCTCATGAACACCGAGGGGGCGGTCGTAGATGGGCTCGCCCTCGTCGGTGAATTTCCAGATCAGGCCCTTGCCCAGCCGCACCTTCTGCAGCACCACGGGGTCGGCGGTGACGGGGTCGGGCCAGGGAGCATCGAACATGCTCGTGTCGATCTCGGTGGTGTCGCGGTTGGCGTCGAGGTAGATGCGCGGGAAATGCGCCTCGACCCAGCTCACGCCCAGCGCGGGGGCAAAGGCGTAGAGCTTTTCCACGTGCGTGTCCTCGGCACGGCGCAGCGTGGCAAGGTCGCAGACCGAGCGGAAGTCTTCGGGGTACCAGGTGCCGCTGTGCGGCGAGTCGAGCACGAGCGCGCTCGTGCCGGGCATGCTGGTCACCATTTGTGCAGGCATGGGCGCACCCGACGCGCCGCTCGCGCCGGGCAGGGCCTGCTGGTATCGGGTACTGATCAGTTGCAGCACTGGATGCATAGGCAGAACCGGTAGTCCATCAGTCGAGCGCGATCTTGGCGTAGGCCGCGACCCGCTTCATCTTCTCGATCTCGCGCACGATCTGCTGCGAGAAGGCAGCCGGCGTGGTACCCGAGGCATAGAGCCCCTGGCCCGCGAGGCGGTCGCGTACGGCCGGCTCCTTGAGCGCGGCGGCCACGGCCTGCTGCACACGCAGCACCTGGGCAGCGGGCGTGGAGGCGGGCGCCACGAGGCCGAACCACGAGGGTTCATTGGCCTGCTTGTAGCCCAGTTCGCCGTAGGTCGGCACATCGGGCAGCACGTCCAGGCGCTCATGCCAGGACACGGCCAGCGCCTTGAGCTTGCCGGCCTTCACGTGCGGCAGCGACGAAGCCACCTGATCGAAGTACACCGGCACCTGGCCGCCCAGCACGTCGTTGACGGCCGGGCCTGCGCCGCGGTAGGGAATGTGCACCATGGCCGTGCCCGTGCTGCTCTTGAACAGTTCGCCCCACATATGGCCAATGGTGCCATTGCCCGGCGTGGCATACGAGACCTTGCCCGGGTTGGCCTTGAGGTATTTGACGAGGTCAGCGAAGTCCTTGACGGGCAGCACCTTGGGGTTGACCACGATGATGCCGGGGGCCTTGACGACCTCGGTCACGCCCGCGAAGTCCTTGACCGGGTCGTAGGGCAGCTTGGAGAACACGGCGGGGTTCACGCCATGCGTGGACAGGGTGGCCACGCCGAAGGTGAGGCCGTCGCCGGCCGCGCGCGCCACTTCGGACATGCCAATCGAGCCGCCCGCGCCCGCGCGGTTCTCGACCACCACGGGCTGGCCCAGCAGGCGCTGCAGCGGCTCCTGCAGGGCACGGCCAGTAATGTCGGTAGCGCCACCGGGTGGGAAAGGCACGACGATGCGCAGCGGCTTGTCCTGGGCGAAGGACATTCCAGGAACGACAGATGCAGCGGCCACGGAGGCCAGGAAATGACGACGTTGCATGGGGATATTCCAAGTTCTATGGTTGAAGATTACCGGAATCGGTGCCATTGCAAAAGCAATAGGTGTGCCTGTTATCATTCCAAAACGGAATGTTTTAAGAACCCCTGCCCATGTCCTTGCGCCGGCTCAACCCTCCCGTGCACCTGCTGCGGGCTTTTTCCACCGTGGCGCGCTTCGGGGGCATTTCGCGCGCGGCCGAGGCCCTGCACCTCACGCAGAGCGCGGTGAGCAAGCAGGTGCAGGAGCTGGAGCGCTGGGTGGGCGTGCCGCTGTTCGAGCGCAGCCGCAAGCGCCTGGCGCTCACGCCCGCGGGCGAGCGCTACGAGAAGGCCGTGCGCGCCCTGCTCGCGCGCCTGGAGGCCGCCACGCTCGAGCTCATCACGAGCGGCGACGGCGGCGGCGCGCTGCACCTGTCCACGCTGCCCACCTTCGGCGCCAAGTGGCTCATTCCGCGCCTGCCGCAGTTCCAGCACCGCCACCCGCAGATCACACTGCACTTCGTGCCCTACGTGCACGGCTACGACTTCTCCAACCCCGAGCTCGACTGCTCCATCCTCTTCGGCGACGGGCACTGGCCCGGTGCGCGCTCGCACTACCTGTCGGGCAACTCGGTGGCGCTGATCGCGCCGCGCGAGGGCGCGGCCGAGGTACCGATCCGCAGCCCCCAGGACGTGGCGCGCTGCACGCTGCTGCGCCACGTCACCGTGCCCGAGGCCTGGCTGCGCTGGAGCGAGACGCACGGCGTGGCGGGGCTCGATCCGCTCGCGGGCCCGCAGTTCGACCAATTCCAGACCATGATCCGCGCCGTCATGGCCGGCATGGGCGTGGCCCTGGTGCCGCGCTGCCTGGTGCAGGACGAGATTGCCGCGGGCCTGGTGGCCGAGCCGCTGCCGCAGGGCGGCTACCTGAGCGATGTGGGCTACTGGTTCTGCTACCCCGAGGGGCGCGCACAGCTCGCCACGCTGGACCGCTTCCGCGCCTGGCTGCTGGAACTGGCGGCGCAGGAGACGGCGCCGTCACCGCTGATCTGAGCCCGCGCGCGCGGCCCGCCTATGCGGCGTCGTCCGGGCGCGCCGGAAAGCGCACGCTGAAGCGCGCACCGGGCGGGTGCTGGCCCGGGTGTGCGTCTTCCAGCAGCACCTCGGCACCGTGCTGGCGCGCGATTTCGAGCACGATGGGCAGCCCCAGGCCCGAGCCGTCGGCGTCGGTGCCGAGCGCGCGGTAGAAGGGCTGGAACACGAGCTCGCGCTCGCTCTCGGGCACGCCGGGGCCCGAGTCCTCGACCTGCAGCAGCACCACGTGCCCGAACGGATCGGCCAGCACGCGCGCCGTGATCACGCCGGGGCGCTCGGGGCTCGAGGGCGTGTAGTTGATCGCGTTGTCGAGCAAGTTGCGCGCCAGCTCCTTGAGCAGCGTGGGGCTGCCGTCGAGCCACACGCCGGAGCTGCCGGGCTCGGCGCCGTCGTAGCCCAGGTCGATGCGCTTTTCGAGCGCGCGCGGCACCGAGTCGCGCACCACGTCGATCACGAGCCGCGCCAGGTCGCAGGGCTGGCGCGCGAGCGCCGTGCCGCTGCCTTCGGCGCGCGCCAGGGCCAGCAGCTGGTTCACCGTGTGCGTGGCGCGGATGCTCGAGCGCCCGATCTGCTTGAGCGACTGCTTGAGCTCCTCGGTGCTCGTGCCCTCGCGCTGCGCGAGGTCGGCCTGCATGCGCAGGCCGGCCAGCGGCGTCTTGAGCTGGTGCGCCGCGTCGGCCAGGAAGCGTTTTTGCGTGGCCAGCGAATCGTTGAGGCGCCGCAGCAGGTCGTTCACCGAATCGACAAGCGGCGCCACCTCCAGCGGCACGGCCTTGTGATCGAGCGGCGAAAGATCGTCCGGGCTGCGCGCGCGGATGCGCTCCTCGAGCTGGTTCAGCGGCTGGATGCCGCGCGCCAGCGCCAGCCACACGAGCAGCACCGCGAGCGGCAGGATCACGAACTGCGGCAGCATCACGCCCTTGATGATCTCGGTGGCCAGCACGCTGCGCTTCTCGCGCGTCTCGGCCACCTGCACGAGCGCGAGCGCCCCGCCCTTGGTCGTGGGCGGGCGCACCCAGATGTAGGCCACGCGGATGTCAACGCCGCGCAGCTCGGCGTCGCGCAGGCGCACCTCGCCCGCCTGGGGCCGGTCGTCCTCGGACGGGCGCGGCAGCTCGCGTTCGCCCGAGAGGAATTCACCCTCGGGGCCCAGCACCTGGTAGTACACGGTGTCGGAGTCGTCGGCGCGCAGGATTTCGCTGGCCGGCTGGGGCAGGTTGAACTGCACCTTGCCGCGCTGCACGGTGATGAGCTGCGCGAGCGCGTGGGCGTTGTACTCGAGCGCACGGTCGAACGGCTTGTTCGCCAGGCCCTGGGCCACGAGCCAGGTGAGCGCCAGGCTCACGGGCCACAGCAGCAGCAGCGGCGTGAGCATCCAATCGAGGATCTCGCCGAACAGGGACCGCTGCTCACGCTGGAAGATTTTCAAGATTTCGCGCTTTTCAGGCCGATAGTGCTAGTGCAATGGTCTTTTGTAGCTATTAAATAAATAGCATCAGCTGGGGATTTTCTCGAGGCAGTAGCCCAGGCCGCGCACGGTGGCGATACGGATGGGGCCACGCTCGATCTTCTTGCGCAGGCGGTGGATGTAGACCTCGATGGCGTTGTTGCTGACTTCCTCGCCCCACTCGCACAGCCGCTCGACCAGCTGGTCCTTGCTGACCAGCCGCCCGGCGCGCTGCAGCAGCACCTCCAGCAGCGACAGCTCGCGCGCCGAGAGCTCGATCATCTGGTCGTTGATGTAGGCCACGCGCCCGGTGGCGTCGAAGGTCAGCGGCCCGTGCTTGATCACCGACGAGGCGGTGCCCAGGCCGCGGCGCGTCAGCGCGCGCACGCGCGCCTCCAGCTCCTGCAGCGAGAAGGGCTTGGCCATGTAGTCGTCGGCCCCGAAGTCGAGGCCCTTGACGCGCTCCTCCACGCTGTCGGCCGCCGTGAGGATCAGCACCGGCAGGGCGGAGCCGCGGCTGCGCAGCTTCTTGAGCACCTCCAGGCCATGCATCTTGGGCAGGCCCAGGTCCAGGATGAGCAGGTCGAACTCGTTGTTGGTCATCAGGGCCGTATCGGCCTCGGTGCCGCTGGCCACGTGGTCGACCACGGCGCCCGAGGCCCGCAGCGTGCGCAGCAGGCCGTCGGCAAGCACCTGGTCGTCTTCGGCGATGAGAATGCGCATGGTGTTGTCTCCTGGAATCCGGGGGCGCCAGCACGGCGGCTGCGCACGCCTCCCGATTCTAGGAGTTCCACGCCCGGCGGCGCGGACGCTCAGGCCATCTCGAGCGCGGCCACCCGGCGCACGCCCAGGGCCTTGAGCGCATCGGCCACGGCCGCCACGGCGCCAGGGATGCCGGCCTCGCCGAAATGGCCGATGCAGCCCACGCGGAAGGTTTCGAGCTGCGTGAGCTTGCCCGGATAGAGGATGTAGCCACGCTTCTTGACCTCCTGGTAGAAGGCCTTGAACTCGTAGGCCGGATCCGCCGGCGCATGGAAGGTGACGATGATGGGCGCCTGGATATCGTCGTCCAGGTAGGAGCGGAAGCCCAAAGCGCGCATGCCGTCCAGCAGCGCCTTGCAGTTGCGCGCATAGCGGCCGCCGCGCGCGGCCAGGCCGCCCTCCTCGATGTACTGCGTCATGGCCTCGTCGAGCGCCGCGACGACGTGGGTCGGCGGCGTGAAGCGCCATTGCGTGGTCTTCTGCATGTAGACCCACTGGTCGTACAGATCCAGCGCCAGCGAGTGGGCGCGGCCCTCGCATTGCTCGAGCACGCTGCGGCGCACGATGACGAAGCCCATGCCCGGAGGACCCTCGAGGCACTTTCCCGAGGCGGCGATGACGGCATCGAACGGTGTCGTGCGCGCATCGATCCCGATGGCACCGAACGAACTCATGGCATCGACGATCAGCCCGCGCCCGTGCCGGGCCACCACCTGCGCCACCTCGTGCAGCGGGTTCAGCACGCCCGCGCCGGTTTCGCAGTGCACCAGGGCCACGTGGGTGATGGAGGGGTCGGCAGCCAGCGCCTTGTCCACATCGGCGGGGCTCACCTGCTGCGCCTCGCTGTAGTCGATGGTGGTGAGCTTGCGGCCCAGCACCTTGCAGATGCGCGCCAGGCGTGCGCAGTAGGCGCCGTTGTTGGGCACCAGCACATGGCCCCCTTGGTCGCCACGCGGCACCAGCGTGCCGATGGCGGCCTCCACCGAGAAGGTGCCGCTGCCCTGCATGGGCACGCATTCATGCGTGCCCTGGCCATGCACGATGTCCAGCACGCGCGTGCGGATGCGCGCGGTGATCTGGTTGAAGTCCGCGTCCCACGAGCCCCAGTCGCGCAGCATGGCGCGCCGCGTGCGTTCAGAGGTGCTCAGCGGACCGGGAGTGAGCAGGATGGCAGAGGTGGCTTGGCTCATGGTGGATCTCCAGTGGGGGATGGGGAAGGAGGCTCAGCTGCGGCCCAGGTGGCGCCAGGCCTGGGTGCGCGCCAGCAGCACGCGCGTGGCCAGCGAGTACAGGATGGACACGGTGACCGAGGTGAGCACGATCAGGCTGGCCAGTGCCGCCGCCGGGCCCACGTCGCCGGCCTGGTCCATGTGCATGATGGCCACGGAGGCGAGGATGGTTTCGGGCGTGTAGATGAAGATGGCGCACGACAGGCTGGCCATGGAGACCACGAAGAAGTAGCGCCCGATTTCCAGGATCGCCGGCAGGCACACGGGCACCGTGACGCGCACGAAGGTCTTGAAGAGCGGCACCTTGAGCGAAGCGGACACGGCCTCGAATTCGTTGTCGATCTGCTGCAGCGCCGTCACCGCCGTGAGATGGCTGGAGGTGTAGTAGTGGATGACCATGGAGACCACCAGAATCGCCATGGTGTTGTAGAGGAAGTGCAGCGGGTTGGCCGGGTGGTTGAAGAACAGCACGTAGCCCAGGCCCAGCACCAGGCCCGGCACCGCCATCGACAGCACGGCCATCAGGTGCATGGCGCGGCGCATCCAGCCGAGGTTGCGCGTCTTCTCGATCAGGTAGGCGCCCAGGAACACGGTCAGCGAGCCACCCACGGCCGTGCACAGCGCGACCTGCAGGCTGTTGGTGTAGGCCGCCGCCATGTCGCTTTCGACCAGCACGAAGCGATAGTGCTCCAGCGTGAACGCCAGGTCGTAGGGCCACAGCTTGATCACCGAGGTGTACAGCGCCATGCCGATGGTGGCCAGCAGCATGCCGCACACCCCCACGCAGAACAGCGCCAGCAGTGCATCGGCCACGCGGTGGGGCTTCGGTGCGTAGGGCACGGAGCGCGCCGTGAGCTGCGCCTTGATCTTGCGGCGCACCGTGTAGTCGATGGTGAACGACACGATGGATGGCACCAGCAGCAGCATGCCCACCACCGCCCCCATGGAGAAGTTGAGCTGCCCCACGACCTGCTTGTACACGTCCACCGACAGCACGTTGAAGTTGCCGCCAATGACCTTGGGCGCGCCAAAGTCGCTGACCACGTAGGTGAACACCACCGTGCAGGCGCTGATGAGGCCGTACTTGCACGAGGGCAGCGTGATGGTGAGGAACTGGCGCCAGCCCGGCGTGCGCAGCGCGGTGGCGGCCTCGTACAGGCGCCCGTCGGCCAGCGACAGCGCGGTGACCAGGATCATCAGCGCGTGCGGAAACGTGTTGTAGACCTCGGCCACGATGATGCCGGGCGCACCGTAGATGGAGTAGCCACCGAGCAGGAACTTGAGCGCGCCCTGGTTGCCAAACCACTGCACAAAGGAGATGGCCGACAGCAGCGAGGGCGCGAGCAGCGGAATGAGCGCGATGAGCCGCACCGTGGCCTTGAACGGCGTGGGCAGGCAGGTGCGCGTGAGCGCGTAGGCACACACAAAGGCCGTGGGCACCGAGATCAGCACCACCGCGCACGCAACCCACACCGAATTCCAGGCCGCGCGCAGCAGGCTGGGCGTCTTGAAGTAGGCGGTGAAGTGCGCCAGGCCCACAAAATTGCCTTCTTTATCCAGCACCGCGTGGACCAGGATGGAAAAGAGCGGCGCGATCAGGAAGGCGAGCAGCAGCGCCATCACGCCGATCATCATGGCGCGGGCAATCCAATCGTCGCGGCTCCAGCGCATGCCGGGGGCGGCCGCGCCGCGCGGGGGGAAGGTGGTCGCGCCCATGGTTATGCCGTCCGGGGCGTGAAGACGCGGATGCGCTGGGCGCGCAGCGCGATGTCGATGCGCCGGCCCTCGCGGATGCCAAGGTCGTGCATCTGGTTGAGCGAGAAGTGCAGGCCCAGGCTCTGGCCGCCCAGGGCCTCGGCGCTGACCTCGGCGATACACAGGCCGCCGAGGAATTCCACCTTGGTGACCAGCGCGCTCAGGCGGTGCGGCGTATCGGGCTGCAGGTGCTCGGCCACGCGGTCTTCGGGGCGCAGGTACAGGCACACGTCCTGGCCAGGCGTGAAACTGCCCTCGCAGGCATCGCACTCCAGCTCCATCACGCCCACGCGGAAGCGCTTGCCGCCCAGCGCCTGGCCGCGCAGCACGTTGACCTTGCCCACGAAGTCGGCCACGAAGGGCGTGGCGGGGCGCTCGTAGATCTCCATGGGCGTGCCCACCTGCTCGATCACGCCGTGGTTCATGACCACGATGCGGTCGGACATGGACAGCGCCTCCTCCTGGTCGTGGGTGACCATGATGGTGGTCACGCCCACCTGCTTTTGCAGCCGCCGGATCTCGGCGCGCAGGCGCACGCGCACCGTGGCGTCCAGCGCCGACAGGGGCTCGTCGAGCAGCAGCAGGCCCGGGTGCGCGGCCAGCGCGCGCGCCAGCGCCACGCGCTGCTGCTGGCCACCTGAGAGCTGGCTCGGGTACTTGGCGCCGATGGTCGGCAAGCCCACCATCTCGAGCAGCTCGGCCGCGCGGGCCTGGATGGCCGCCTTGCCCATCCAGCGGTTGACCAGGCCGTAGGCCACGTTGTCGGCGATGGTGAGGTTGGGGAACAGCGCGTAGGACTGGAACACGATGCCGTAGTCGCGCTGCTCGGGGGGCAGCCACGAGATGTCGCGGCCGTTCTGCACGATGCGGCCCGAGGTCTGCGTTTCCAGCCCCGCGATGATGCGCAGCAGCGTGGTCTTGCCGCAACCCGAGGGGCCGAGGAAGCACAGCATCTCGCCCGGCCGCACCGTGAGGTTCACATCGCGCAGCGCGGAGAACCCCTCGAAGTTCTTGTGGATGCCGGTGATCTCGAGTGCCGGCGCAACCTGGCCCGCGGCCTCGGCGATCATCTTGGTGACTGTCATGTCCATGGTGCAGCTCATCGTGGGAAGGGAGAACTTCCCTGCGGCGGGACGCCGCAGGGCGCTTCGCGGCCGGGCCTCAGAACTTGTTCACTTGGCCTCGGCCTTGCCCTCGTAGCGCTTGCCCCATTCCGCCAGGATGCGCTCGCGGTTCTTGGCGGCCCAGTTCAGGTCGTTCTTGACCAAGAGCTGCTCGTAGTGGTCGGGAATGCCCTTGAGCTTCTGGGCCACGCCGGGGTAGGCCACCACGGCCCACCAGTTGGAGGTGACTTCATTGGCCTCCTTGCTCGCGAACCAGTCGGCCAGGCGCTTGGCCTGCTCCATCTTCTTGGTGGTCTTCATGATGGCCGTGGCTTCGATGTCCCAGCCCAGCCCTTCCTTGGGAAACACCAGCTCGACGGGCGCGCCCGACTTGACCACCTGGTAGGCGCGGAACTCGAACGAGATGCCGATAGGGAACTCGCCCGCGCCCGCCGCCTTGCAGGGCTTGGAGCCCGAGTGCTGGTACTGCGCGATGTTCTCGTGCAGCGCGTCCATGTACTTCCAGCCGTCGGGCTCGCCCCACATCTGCAGCCAGGCGGAGACATCGAGGAAGCCCGTGCCGCTTGACGCCGGGTGCGGCATGACGATGGCGCCCTTGTAGATGGGCTTGGCCAGGTCCTTCCAGGTCTCGGGCTTGGGCAGGCCGCGCTTCTTGGCCTCCACCGTGTTGAAGCAAATGGCTGCGGCCCACACGTCCATGCCCACCCAGGCGGGCGGGCGCTTGCTGTCGGAGTACGCGGGGGTGAGCTTGTCGAAGCCCTTGGGCTCGTAGGGCTGGAGCATCCCCTCCTGCTCCAGCAGCGCCAGGCTGCTGGCCGCCACGCCGGCGACCACGTCGGCCTGGGGGTTGGCCTTCTCGGCCATGAGCTTGGCCGTGATGATGCCGGTGGAGTCGCGCACCCACTTGATCTCGATGTCGGGGTTGGCCTTCTCGAACGCGGTCTTGTAGGCCTTCATGGAGTCGGTTTCCAGCGCCGTATAGACCAGCAGCGGCGTGCGTTGCGCCGCCGCCGAGCCTGCGGCCATGCCGAGCACCGCGGCGCACAGTGTCATCGTGATGCAGCTCGTGCCGGTTGTCTTCGTCATCGTGTTGTCTCCTGTAGTGGTGGGCTCTGGCGGCCCGCACCGGCGGTCTTGGGGCGTCGGTGGATGCAATGTAGATTGCGAATTGAAGACTGTCAATAGAAAACTGTTGACATTTTGAAATGGGCGCAGAACAATCCACCCCATGGACACGAAAAAACCCGCTTCCGCCCTGGCGTTCCTGCAATCGAGCTCGCTGCCCATGCTGGTGCAGGAGGAGATCGAGCGCCTCATCATGACCGGCGAGCTGCCCGTGGGCAGCCGCCTCAACGAGAGCGAGCTGTCGCAGCGCTTCAACACCAGCCGCGGCCCGATCCGCGAGGCGCTGCGCGCGCTGGAGGAAGCCGGCCTGCTGCGCACCGAGAAGAACCGCGGCATGTTCGTGCGCGAGATCGCGTTCGAGGAGGCCGACGAGATCTACGAACTGCGCGAGGCGCTGGAAGAGATCATCGGCCGGCGCGTGGCGCGGGCCATCACGGCGGATGGCATCGAGCGCCTGAGGGCCATGACCGATGCCATGCGCGCGGCCGCCCAAGCGCAGGAGCTGGAGCAGTACGCGCAGCTCAACCTGCAGTTCCACGACATCCTGCTCGACACGGCGGGCAGCGCCAAGCTCACCGAGACCTACCAGCGCCTGATCAAGGAGCTGTCGCTGTTCCGCCTGCGCGCGCTGGCCGGCGGCGGCGGCCTGAGCGTATCGGCCCATGAGCACCGCGACATCGTCGACGCCATCGCCTCGCGCGACCCCGAACGCGCCGGCCGGGCCCTGCGCCAGCACGTAGCCGACAGCCGCGCGCGCATGCATAAGGCCATGGGCCGCGGCGACGCACAGCCGCAGCCCGCAGCCCACACCCCTTCACCCCCCAAGGAAGCCTGAGATGATCACACCCCAAACCATCGAAGTGAACAGCCGCAGCTACCGCTGGATGCAGCGCCCCGTGGTCGTCGTGTGCGTGGACGGCTGCGAGCCCGCCTACCTCGATGCTGCCGTGGCGGCCGGCGTGGCCCCCACCCTGGCGCGCATGCGGGCCGAAGGCGCCGACCTGCTGGCCGACTGCGTGGTGCCCTCGTTCACCAACCCCAACAACCTGTCCATCGTCACCGGCGCGCCGCCGGCCGTGCACGGCATCTGCGGCAACTATTTCTTCGACCGCGATCTGGGCGAGGAAGTCATGATGAACGACCCCAAGTACCTGCGCGCGGGTACCGTGCTGGCCGCCTTTGCCGACGCCGGCGCCAAGGTGGCCGTGGTCACCGCCAAGGACAAGCTGAGGAAGCTGCTGGGCCACCGCATGCAGGGCATCTGCTTCTCGTCCGAGAAGGCCGATCAGGTGACACAGGAGGAGCACGGCATCACCGGCGTGCTCGGCCTGGTGGGCATGCCCGTGCCCTCGGTGTACAGCGCCGAGCTGTCGGAGTTCGTCTTTGCCGCTGGCGTGAAGCTGATGGAAACGCGCCGCCCGGACATGATGTACCTCTCCACTACCGACTACGTGCAGCACAAGGCCGCACCGGGCAGCCCCGCTGCGAACGCGTTCTACGCGATGATGGACAAGTACCTGGCGCAGCTCGATGCCCTGGGCGCCACCATCGTGCTCACGGCCGACCACGGCATGAACGACAAGCACGGCGCGGACGGTGCGCCCAAGGTGATCTACCTGCAGGACCAGCTCGACGCCTGGTACGGCCCCGAGCGCGCGCGCGTCATCCTGCCGATCACCGATCCCTACGTGGTGCACCACGGCGCCCTGGGCTCCTACGCCACCATCTACGCACCCGACGAAGCCACGGCCGGCGAGTGGATTGCCCGCATCCGCGCGCTGCCCGGCATCGAGCTCGTGCTCACGCGCGCCGAGGCCGCCGCGCGCTTCGAGCTGCCGCCCGACCGCATCGGCGACATCGTGGTGGTGAGCGAGCAAAGCACGGTGCTCGGCACAGCGGCCAGCCGCCACGACCTGTCGGGCCTGGACGCACCGCTGCGCTCGCACGGCGGCATCTCGGAGCAGCGTGTGCCGCTGATCTGCAACCGCCCCGTGAACGGCATCGCCAGCAACCGGCGCCTGCGCAACTTCGACGCGCTCGACCTGGCCCTGAACCACGCCGCCGCCTGAAGGGGAACCCCGCCATGTCCGTACAGCAGCTCAAGCCCGTCGAGATCCGCCACGAGGCCCTGCGCATCGCCGGCGAAAAGGTCTACCGCGACGAGGTGATCGAGGTCACCTACCCCTACACGGGCGAGGTCATCGCCACCGTGCCCAAGGCCACTGTGGCCGACGTGCGCCGCGCCTACCAGATCGCACGCGACTACAAGCCCGCGCTCACGCGCTATGAGCGCTACAAGATCCTCACGCGCGCGGGCGAGATCATCGCCTCGCGCCTCGACGAGATCTCGCGCCTCATCACGCTCGAATCGGGCCTCTCGCGCAAGGACACGCTGTACGAGGTGGGCCGCGCCAGCGACGTGCTGCTGTTCGCCGCCAACCAAGCCTTGGTCGACGACGGCGCCGTGTTCTCCTGCGACCTCACGCACCACGGCAAGAGCCGCAAGGTCTACACCACCAAGGAGCCGCTGCTGGGCGTAATCACGGCCATCACGCCCTTCAACCACCCGCTGAACCAGGTGATCCACAAGGTGGCGCCAGCGATCGCGACCAACAACCGCATCGTGCTCAAGCCCAGCGAGAAGACGCCGCTCACGGCCTACGTGCTGGCCGACATCCTCTACGAAGCCGGCCTACCGCCCCAGATGCTCTCGGTGGTGACGGGCGACCCGCGCGAGATTGCCGACGAGATGCTGACCCATCCCGATGTGGACCTCGTCACCTTCACCGGCGGCGTGGCCATCGGCAAGTACATCGCGGGCAAGGCGGTCTACAAGCGCCAGATCCTGGAGCTGGGCGGCAACGACCCCATCATCGTCATGGAAGACGCCGATATCGAGGAGGCCGCGACGCTGGCCGCCAGCGGCTCCTACAAGAACTCGGGCCAGCGCTGCACGGCCGTCAAGCGCATGCTGGTGCACGAAAAGGTGGCCGACCCGTTCGTCGAGCTGCTCGTCGCCAAGACCAAGGCGCTGAACTATGGCGACCCCATGGACCCGCACACCGACATGGGCACGGTGATCGACGAGCCCGCCGCCAGGCACTTCGAGGCCGTGGTGAGCGAGGCCATCGCCAGCGGCGCCCAGCTGCTCGCCGGCCATGTGCGCCGCGGCGCGCTCTACGCGCCCACGGTGCTCGACCATGTGAGGCCCGAGATGACCGTGGTCCGGGAGGAGACCTTCGGCCCCGTGTCGCCGGTGATCCGCTTCCGCGACATCGACGAGGCCATCCGCATCTCCAACGGCACGGCTTACGGCCTGTCGTCCTCGGTGTGCACGAACCGGCTGGACTACATCACCCGCTTCGTGCGCGAGCTCCACGTGGGCAGCGTCAACGTACGCGAAGTGCCGGGCTACCGGCTCGAGCTCACACCCTTCGGCGGCATCAAGGACTCGGGCCTGGGCTACAAGGAGGGCGTGCTCGAGGCCATGAAGAGCTTTTGCAACACCAAGACCTACTCCCTGCCCTGGTAAGCACCATGAGCCTGACCATCGCCGACATCGGGCAGTTGTTCCAGACCAAGGGCCACGCGCAGTACGACGGCGAGCCGGTCACGCAGCTAGAGCATGCGCTGCAGTCCGCCCACCTGGCCGAGCAGGCCGGGGCGGACAGCGCGCTGATCGCCGCCGCGCTACTGCACGACCTGGGCCACCTGCTGCACGACCTGCCCGGATCGCCCACCCAGCAGGGCGTGGACGATCTGCACCAGTACCGCTGCCTGCCGTTTCTGCGGACGCTGTGCGGCCCGGCGACGCTGGAGCCCATCCGCCTGCACGTGGACGCCAAGCGCTACCTGTGTGTACGCGAGCCAGGCTACCTGGAAAGCCTGTCGCCCGACTCGCAGCGCAGCCTGGCGCTGCAGGGGGGGGTGTTCGACACCGCCCAGGCCGCGGCGTTCGAGGCCCTGCCCTACGCCCAGGACGCCGTGCGGCTGCGGCGCTGGGACGACGCGGCCAAGCAGGCCGGCGCCCCCGTGCCCGGCCTGGACCACTTCCTGCGCCACCTGCAGCGCAGCCAGACCGCCTGAGCCCCAAAGGCCCAAAAAGCGCGCAACGTGCTTATCCAACGGTTTTTTTGTGCTATCAAAATTCTAGTAATGAGGGCCCACCATGCGTCCTTTCTGGATTGAGCAGGCCTTGTTCGGCGATGGCGAACTGCTCCCCGCGCTGCAGGGCGAGCACACGGCCGACGTCTGCATCGTCGGTGGTGGCTTCACCGGGCTGTGGACCGCCATCCAGGCCAAGCAGCGCCACCCGCAGCTCGACATCGTGCTGCTGGAACGCGACCTGTGCGGCGCGGGCGCCAGCGGGCGCAATGGCGGCTGCCTGCTGACCTGGTCGGCCAAGTTCCTCACGCTGCGCCGGCTGTTCGGCGAGGCCGAGGCGCGGCGGCTGGTGCGCGCCTCCGAGGCCGCGGTCGACCACATCGGCGACTTCGTGCGCGCCCACGGCATCGACGCCGAATTCCGCCGCGACGGCACGCTCTACACCGCGACCTCGCCCGCGCAGATCGGCGCACTGGACCCGGTGGTACGGGCGCTGGAGGCCGAAGGCATCCATTCGTACCACGCACTTGCGCCCGCCGACGTAGCCCGGCGCTCGGGCTCGGCGCGCAACCTCGCGGGCGTGTATTCGCCCATCGCCGCCACGGTGCACCCCGGCAAGCTGGTGCGCGGCCTGCGCCGCGTGGCGCTGGCCCTGGGCATCCGCATCCACGAGCGCAGCCCCATGCAGGACTACCAGAGCGGCCCGCCCGCCGTGGTGCGCACGCCCTGCGGCAGCGTTAGGGCGAACAAGCTCGTGCTGGCGCTCAACGCCTGGATGGCCGAGGCCTTCCCGCGCTTCGAGCGCAGCATCGCCATTGTCTCCAGCGACATGGTCATCACCGAGCGCTGCCCCGAGCTGCTGCAGGCCACGGGCCTTACCGACGGCGTCTCGGTGCTCGACTCGCGCACCTTCGTCTACTACTACCGCAGCACGCCGGACGGCCGCCTCATGCTGGGCAAGGGCGGCAACACCTTCGCGCGCGGCGGGCGCATCGCGCCGGTGTTCGACCAGCGCTCGCCCTATGAAAACGAACTCACGCAGGCGTTACACGGCTTCTTCCCGTCGCTCAGGGGCGTGCCCATCACGGCGAGCTGGAACGGCCCATCGGACCGCTCGGTCACCGGCTTCCCCTTCTTCGGCCGCCTGGATGGCGCGCCACACATCTACTACGGCTTCGGCTATTCGGGCAACGGCGTGGGGCCGACCTACATGGGGGGCCAGATCCTTTCGTCGCTGGTGCTGGATGAAGACAACGCGTGGACGCGCAGCCCGCTCATCCGCGGGCCGCTGGGCCACTTCCCGCCCGAACCTTTTCGCTATGCCGGCTCCATCGTGGTGCGCAACGCCATCCGCCGCAAGGAGCGCGCCGAAGACGAGGACCGCACGCCCTGGTGGCTGGACCGGCAGCTCGCCAAGCTGGCCAACGCGGCGGGCAAGGCCGACAAGGCCTGATTAGGGCCTGTTAATCCCATGGAAGGGGTTAACAGGCCCTAGGCGTTGCTGCCATAGGCCTCCAGTCCCAGCGCCACCACGGTGGCCACCTCGGCCCCGACTTCGGCGCGGAACTCGGCCTCGGCCTGCGCCACCGCATCGCGGAAGGCCTGCAGCCAGGCCAGCCCCGTGGGCGTGAAGCGCACAATGCGCGCCCGCGCGTCGCGCGGGTCGCTCTCGCGCGCGACCAGCCCCCAGGCCGCGCACTGGTCCACCAGATCGGCCATGGCCTGCTTGCTCATGCCGGCCCGCTGCGCGAGGTCGGTGAGCCGGTCACCCTGCAGCGACAGATGGCGGGTGATGTGGATGTGGGCCGCGCTCACTTGGTCGCGCGCCGCCAGGTTGGAAAGCGCCAGCGGCACCTGCACGTCGCGCGCCATGAGCTGCAGCACGCGCGCATCGAAGCGGCGCATGGCGTGGCCCAGCAGCCGGCCCAGGTGCGTCTGGCGCCAACCGTCTTCCGCGGGCGGGGTCATCAATGCGGTGTCCATGGCTTATTGTCAGGCAAACTGACCAAATAATGCATTTACGCCAAGATGAGCACCCCATAAACTACTGTTCAAGCATACAGACTGTGGTTCAACCCAGTCTTCAACCCGAAAGCAATATGGCCACCAAGAGGAGTACTTCCATGGACGCACCCGTCAAGAGCACCGCGGACAACAGCGAAAAAGCCAAGGCCCTGCAGGCCGCGCTGGCCCAGATCGAGAAGCAGTTCGGCAAGGGCACGATCATGCGCCTGGGCGAGGGCGAGGCCATCGAAGACATCCAGGTGGTCTCCACGGGCTCGCTGGGCCTCGATATCGCACTGGGCGTGGGCGGCCTGCCGCGTGGCCGCGTGATCGAAATCTACGGCCCCGAAAGCTCGGGCAAGACCACGCTCACGCTGCAGGTCATCGCCGAGATGCAGAAACAGGGCGGCCAATGCGCCTTCGTCGACGCCGAGCACGCGCTCGACGTGCAGTACGCCAGCAAGCTCGGCGTGAATCTGCCCGACCTGCTCATCAGCCAGCCCGACACGGGCGAGCAGGCGCTGGAGATCGTGGACAGCCTCGTGCGTTCGGGCGCCGTCGACCTGATCGTGGTCGACTCGGTCGCCGCGCTCACGCCCAAGGCCGAAATCGAGGGTGAGATGGGCGACCAGCTGCCCGGCCTGCAGGCCCGCCTGATGAGCCAGGCGCTGCGCAAGCTCACCGCC
>JAYSFC010000064.1:0-19863 GCA_041913505.1 Acidovorax sp. | reverse complement strand
GCTGGATGGGCCGCGCGGACCAGACCACCAAGGTGCGCGGCATGTTCGTGCACCCGGGCCAGGTGGCCACCATCGCACGGCGTTTCCCGCAGGTGCTGCGCGCGCGCCTGGTGGTCAGCGGCGAGATGGCCAACGACCAGATGGTGCTCCAGGTCGAGACCGCCGAGACCGCCGAAGGCCTGGCCCTGCAGCTGGCCGAGGCCGTGCGCGAGGTGACCAAGCTGCGCAGCGAGGTGCAGATGGTGCCCCCCGGCAGCCTGCCCAACGACGGCAAGGTCATCGAGGACGCACGCAGCTACCGCTGAGCACGGCACCAGCTTGCGCTGTATCAAAAACGCAGCGCAGCGGCGCGCCTATGGCCTCGCAAGTTGTCGGCCTTTTCCCGCGTACAACGGCGATGCTTTTTAAGATGCGCTCCTTTCTCGCCATGTAATGCTTTCGTGTTAGGTGATTTCCGCGATGTTGCGGATCCACCGGCTCGCTACCATGGCCCGTCATTCAAAGGAGACTGCATGAAAACGCTGTTCAAGGTCGCTGCCGTTGCCCTGGCCGCCGCTGCCACCATGGGGGTTCAGGCCCAGGACTTCCCATCCAAGGACAAGACCATCACCATCGTGGTGCCCTATGCCGCCGGCGGCCCCACCGACCGCGTGGCACGCGACCTGGCCGAAGCGATGCGCAAGCCCCTGGGCGGCGTGAGCGTGGTGATCGACAACTCCGCTGGCGCGGGCAGCACCATCGGCTCCGCCAAGGTGGCACGCGCCACACCCGATGGCTACACACTGCTGCTGAACCACGTGAGCATGGCCACCATGCCCACGATGTACCGCAAGCTGTCGTTCAACGTGGCCAATGACTTCGAATACCTGGGCATCATCAACGACGTTCCGATGACGCTGATCGCCCGCCCCAGCATGGCGGCCCAGAACTACAAGGAGCTGTCTGCCTGGATCACGCAGAACAAGGGGAAGATCAACCTGGGCAATGCGGGCCAGGGCTCGGCCTCGCACCTGTGCGGCCTGATGTACCAAAGCGCGCTGCAGGTGGACATGACCCCCGTTCCCTACAAGGGCACGGCCCCCGCCATCACCGACCTCATCGGCGGCCAGATCGACCTGCTGTGCGACCAGACCACCAACACCACCTCGCAGATCGAGGGCAAGAAGGTGAAGGCCTACGCCGTCACCACGCTCAAGCGCCTCGCGACGCCTGCGCTGAAGGACCTGCCCACGCTCGCGGAGTCGGGCCTGAAGGACTTCAGCGTCACCATCTGGCACGGTCTGTACGCGCCCAAGGGCACGCCGGCGCCCGTGCTGAAGAAGCTCAACGACGCCCTCAAGGCCGCGCTCAAGGACCCCGACTTCATCAAGAAGGAAGAGGGCCTGGGCGCCGTGGTCGCCACCGATGCCCGCATCGAACCCGCTGAGCACAAGAAATTCGTGGCCTCCGAAACGGCGAAGTTCGGCGCCGTGATCAAGGCAGCCGGTTCCTACGCCGACTGATTCCGCCGCACACGCTTTGCGCACGAGCCGCCTCGGCCTTTCGGCCAGGCGGCTTTTTCATGCCCGCGAAGGCGCGTGATGCGCCCGGCCCCGGGGTTAATCCCAGCGCAGCCCCACCGGCTTCGCCTGTACAACGGAGCGCGTTGCGCTTTGAAAAGGAGCCCCGCATGACCCATTCCCCCTTCGCCCCACACCGCCGCGCGGCCATCGCCCTGGGCGCCCTGGCCGCGCTGGCCCTGTGGAGCGGCGCCGCCGCCGCCGACACCTGGCCCACCAAGCCCGTGCGTATCGTCGTGCCCTTTGCTCCGGGCGGCACCACCGATATCCTTGCGCGCGCCATCGCCCCGGAACTCAGCCGCGCCTTCGGCCAGCAGTTCATCGTGGACAACCGCGCGGGCGCGGGCGGCAACGTGGGCGCGGACATCGTGGCCAAGTCGCCCGCCGACGGCTACACCCTGCTCATGGGCACCGTGGGCACGCACGGCATCAACCGCGCGCTCTACGCCAAGCTGCCCTACGACCCGATCAAGGACTTCGCGCCCATCACGCTGGTGGCGGCCGTGCCCAACGTGATGGTCATGCAGACCGAGAAGGCGCGCAGCCTAGGCATCGCGAGCGTGCAGGACTTCATCCGCTACGCCAAGGCCAACCCCGGCAAGCTCAACATGGCATCCAGCGGCAACGGCACCTCGATCCACCTCGCGGGCGAGCTGTTCAAGAGCATGACGGGCACCTACATGCTGCACATGCCCTACCGCGGATCGGGCCCCGCGCTGCTCGACATGGTGGGCGGCAACATGGACGTGATGTTCGACAACCTGCCCTCGTCGATGGCGCAGATCAAGGCCGGCAAGCTCAAGGCCCTGGCCGTGACGAGCGCCCACCGCTCGGCCGCGCTGCCCGACGTGCCCACCGTGGAGGAAGCGGGCGGCCCCGCGCTCAAGGGCTTCGAGGCCAGTTCCTGGTTCGGCCTGCTCGCCCCCGTGGGCACCTCGGCCGATACCGTCCACCGCGTGCAGCAGGAGGTGGCCAAGGCGCTGGCCAGCCCGGCCGTGAAGGAGCGGCTGCTGTCCCAGGGCGCCATCCCCGGCGGCGACACACCGGCCGAGTTCGCGCGCCTCATCGAAAGCGAGCACCGCAAATGGGCGGCCGTGGTGAAGGCCTCGGGCGCGAAGGTGGACTGACTACCAGGTCACGTCACGCCCCTCGGCAGCACTGCGGCGCAGCATGTCGATGAGCGGTGCGGCGCGCTGACGCAGGTGCACGGGCTCGGGGCGGCTACTGCTGTCCTCGTCGTCCTGGGCAGCTTCGGCCGCCTGCGCGCGAGCGCGCTCATCGGCGGCGATCGCGGCCTCGATGGCGGCGATCGCGCCGGGGATCTGTTCCGCGGTCACGATGCCGCCCTGCCCCGGCGTCTTGCCCATGATCTGCACGAGCTGGCGGCCGTTGGGCTCCAGCATGATGACGTCGGCGGTGGCGCGGGACTTGAATTTGTAGAGCATGGCGTTTGGGACTCAGCGGTAGATGTATTCGCGATTGAAAGGGTAGACCGATTGCGCGCCGCGCATGCCGCCCGAGGTCATATCGCCATCGGGCCGCACCGCCAGCAGCTGGTGCAGCGCCATCCAGCCGCGCTCGAACCCCATGGCGCTGCCCGCCAGGTACAGGCGGTAGGCGCGCAGGGCTTTGGCGCCGCGCACCGCGTCGGTCTGCGCCGTGAGGATACGCTCGGCCTCGGGCAGGCGCGCCTCCAGCGCGTCGGACCAGGCCCAGAGCGTGCGCGCATAGTGGGGCCGCAGGTTCTCGGCATCGACCATCTCCAGGCCCGCGCGGGCCATCTCGTGCAGCACCGTGCTCACGTGCAGCAATTCGCCGCCGGGGAAGATGTACTTCTCGATGAAGTCGCCCATGCCCGCGCCCAGCGGCATGCTGTCCACCCCGGCCGAGGTGATGCCATGGTTGAGCAGCAGCCCGCCGGGCCGCAGCAGGCCGCGCACCGACTCGAAGTACGGCAGCATCTGCGCGCGGCCCACATGCTCGAACATGCCGACCGAGGCCACCTTGTCGAAGGGCTCCTCGTTGCGCAGTTGGCGGTAGTCGCACAGCTCGATGCGCACGCGCCCCTGCAGGCCGCGGTCGGCGATGAGGCGCTTCACGTAGGCATGCTGGTTTTGCGACAGCGTGATGCCCAGGGCCTGCACGGCGTAGTGCTCGGCCGCAAACAGCAGCAGCGCCCCCCAGCCCGCGCCGACGTCCAGGAAGCGCTCATTGGGCCGCAAGTCGAGCTTGCGGCAGATGTGGTCGAGCTTGGCCTCCTGCGCCTGCCCAAGCGTCAGCTGCGGGCTGCGGTAGTAGGCGCACGAGTAGACGCGGTGGGGGTCCAGCCACAGCGCATAGAAATCGTCTGAAAGGTCGTAGTGGAACTGCACCTGCTGCACGTCGCGCGCCATCGTGTGCTGTGCCATGGACCTCACGCGGGCCATGGCCTGTGACCACCAATGGGCGCTGCCGCGCACCGGGTCGGACTGCAGCAGCCCGGCTGCCGCGGCCATGAGGTCGCGCACGCGCCCCTCGAAATCCACGTGGCCTTCGACCATGGCAGTGCCGACAGAGCCCAGTTGCCCGCCCGCAAGCGCCGCGAGCGCCGCGCTCTCATGGAAGCGCAGCACGACCGGCGCGTGCGCCGCACCCAGGCGCGTACCCGACGGAAGCTCGAGCGCCATCGGCGTGGAAGAAGACGCCAGCCGCGCCTCCAGGGAGCTCAGCAAGTGTTTCATGCCCTGAATTCTTGGCGGCGCTCCCACCGCACGTCAATGGCCGTTTGCCAACAGGGCCCCAAGCAACCCGTGGGCAACCCGGCTCCACCCGCACAAACTCGCTGCTTTTACATTCGCTTGCCCGCGCTGCGGGCCGCACTAAATGCCCACGATCTGCCGGTAGGCCGCGCGCGTGGCCGGCGACACCGAGGCCAGCACTTGCTCGTACGAGGTCTTGTGCCGCGCCATGAGCCGCACCGAAGCCACCGTGGCCGAGCGGCAGAACCAGTGGCAGGTGTGCTGCATGAGGTACAGCTCGGCAGTCATCGTAAAGGCCATGCGCTTGCGGCCGGCCTCCGTGCCGTCGCCCCCTCCCACTGCGGCGGCAATGCCGCGCGCATGCATCTGCAGCGCCTCGCGCATGTCGAAGCTCGCACGGGGCAGCCAGCGGTCCGCGTAGGGCAGCGCGATGGGGAAGGTGCTCACGCGGGCCTCGGCCGGATCGACACGGGCGAAGTCGTTGGCAAAGGCCTGGAACTGCTCGCCAAGGTTCTTCTCGGTCGCGGCCAGCAGCGTCCAGATCTGCGCGCCGCGCTGGGGGTCGGATTCACCCAGCGCGCGCAGGTAGCCCTCGGTCAGCGCCTCCATGAGCTTCTCGATCTGGTAGCGGCTCAGGTACTCGCCCAGCAGGGCCACGCGCGCGGCGCGCTCCCGGGCCTTGAGAAAGTAGGCGCCCAGGGCGATCAGCAGCACCAGCGTGAGGAGTTCCATCAATGCAACGGGGTTGGGTTGGCAAGTCTTCGAGTGTAGGGGCTTGCCCGCGAGCGCCCTCAGCGCGTGCGCGGTTCGCCGGCGGGCAGCGCGAAGGCCGCGCGCGCCGCGAGCGCGCCCGGCCGCGCGCTGCAGCCCTCGATGTGGTCGTTGACCAGGCCCATCGCCTGCATGAAGGCGTAGACCGTGGTCGGCCCCACGAAGCTCCAGCCGCGCTTCTTGAGGTCTTTGGACAGGGCCGTGGAAGCGGACGACGTGGTGAGCGCGCGCGCCGCCTCGATCGTGAAGACCGCGGGCCGCTCGTGCGGGGCGGGCTCGTAGCGCCACACGTAGTGCGCGAGCGAGCCGAACTCGGCGCGCAACTCCAACAGGCGCCGCGCGTTGTCGATGGTGGATTCGATCTTGCCGCGGTGGCGCACGATGCCCGCATCGGCCAGCAGCCGCGCCACGTCCGCCTCGCCGAAGCGCGCGACCTGCTCGGCATCGAACCCCGCGAAGCCCGCGCGAAAGGCCTCGCGCTTGTTGAGGATGGTGAGCCAGCTCAGGCCCGACTGGAAGCCCTCCAGGCACAGCTTCTCGAACAGGCGCCGCTCATCGGCCACCGGAAAGCCCCATTCGTGGTCGTGGTAGTGGCGGTACAGCGGCGTGGCGCGGCACCAGGCACAGCGCGGGCAGCCGGCTTCGTCGTGGAACAGGCCGTTGGATGGCGCTGGCGCGGTGGGAGCAAGGGAAGTGTCGGGCATGGCACATTCTAGGAATGCACCGGCCGCGCCACACCCCCTCGCTGCTCCGCCCCGCCCTGCTGCTGGCCCTGGCTGGGCTGCTCGCGGGCTGCGCCCACACCTCGGGCCTGGGCTACTACTGGCAGGGCCTGCGCGGCCACCTGCAGATGCTGCAGGCCGCCCGGCCGCTGCCCGAGTGGATCGCCAGCCCCGACACCCCGCCCGCGCTGCGCGAGCGGCTGCGGCTCGCCCAGCGCGCCCGCGCGTTCGCTGTGGCCGAGCTGCACCTGCCCGACAACGCGAGCTACCGCCGCTACGCCGACCTGCACCGCGCCGCCGCCGTGTGGAACGTGGTGGCCGCGCCGCCCGACTCGCTCACGTTGCACACCTGGTGCTTCCCGGTCACGGGCTGCATTGGCTACCGCGGCTACTTTGTCGAAGCCGACGCGCGCGAGCACGCCGCGCAACTGGCCGCCGGGGGCCTGGAGGTGAGCGTGTACGGCGTGCCCGCTTACTCGACGCTGGGCTACCTCAACTGGCTGGGCGGCGACCCGCTGCTGTCCACCTTCGTGCAGTGGCCCGAGGGCGACTTTGTGCGCCTGATGTTCCACGAACTCGCGCACCAGGTGGTCTACGCCCGGGATGACACGCCGTTCAACGAATCCTTTGCCACGGCCGTGGAGCGCCTGGGCAGCGCGCGCTGGCTCGCCACGCAGGCTGCTCCGCAGGCACGCGCCGCGTTCGAGGCCAGCGAAGCGCGCCGCAGCCAGTTCCGTGCGCTCACGCGCGCCACGCGCGAGCGGCTGGCGGCCATTTATGAACAAAAAACGAACCATGTGCAATCAAATACTGCATTGTTTGCTATGAAAAAAGAAGCAATGCAGGATTTCCGCGCGCAGTACGCGGCACTGCGGGCGCAATGGCTGGCAGCGGCGGACGGCGCCCCTGCGCCAGCGCAGATCGCGGCCTACGACCGCTGGGTGGCCGAAGCCAACAACGCGGCCTTTGGCGCCCAGGCGGCCTACGACGGCTGGGTGCCGGCCTTCGAGGCGCTGTTCGCGCGCGAGGCCAGCGACTGGCGCCGGTTTTATGATGCAGTCCAACAACTGGCGGCCCTGCCGGCGGTACAGCGGCACGAAGCCCTGTGCATGCTCTCGCCCACCGCCCCCACGAAAGACCGCTGTGCCCGACATCCACATCCACCGCCCCCACCAGCTCGGCCTTGAGGCCGCGCGCAAGATCGCCTTTGCCTGGGCCGAGAAAGCAGAACGCAAGTTCGACATGGAATGCGCCTATGAGGAAGGCGAGGACCAGGACACCGTCGTCTTCCACCGCGCCGGTGTGCAGGGCACGCTGCAGGTGCGGCCCGACCTGTTCGAACTCGAGGCGCATCTGGGCTTTCTGGTCAGCGTCTTCAAGGACCGCATCGAATCGGAGCTGCAGGCCCAGTTCGACGCGCTGCTCGACCCGCAGCAACCCGCCCCGGCCCGCAAGGCCTGACACACGATGGCCGCACCGAACCCCCACACCGACTACGACACCCTCACGCGGCTGCTGCAGTCGCGCTACAGCTGCCGCGCCTTCGATCCCCGGCCCGTACCACGCGATGTGCTCGCGCAGATCCTGGCCGCGGCGCAGCGCACGGCCTCGTGGTGCAACGCCCAGCCCTGGCAGCTCTACATCGCCAGTGGCGAGCACATGGAGCGGCTGCGTGCCGCGCTGCCGGCGCACGCGGCCGCAGCAGCCCCCGCGCCCGATCTGGGCTGGCCGCGCGAATACCGCGGCGTGTACCAGGAGCGGCGCCGCGCCTGCGGCTGGGGCCTGTACGAGGCGCTGGGCATCGCCAGGAGCGATCGCGCGGCCTCGGCCCGGCAGGCGGCGGAAAACTTCCGCATGTTCGGTGCGCCGCACGTGGCCATCGTGACGAGCGATGAGGCGCTGGGCACCTACGGCGCCATCGACTGCGGCGCCTATGTGGCGCAGTTCATGCTGGCCGCGCAGAGCCTGGGCGTGGCCACCATCGCACAGGCCGCGCTCGCGGCGCACCCGCAGGTGTTGCGCGAGGTGCTGGAGATTCCGCCCGAACGCAGCATCGTCTGCGGCATCACGTTCGGCTATGCCGACACCGCGCACCCCGCCAACGCCTTCCGCACCGACCGCGCCGCACCCGAAAGCGCCGTGGTGTGGCGCGACTGAGCCCGGCAACCCACCCACGAAAAAGCGGCCCGCGGGCCGCTTTTTTTCTGACCGGGTCTTCCCCGGGTCAGCTCAGCGAGGCGATGAGGTCCACGTACTGCTGCTTGGCCGCGTCGGCGCCCGTGCCCTTGAGCTTTTCCCAGGCGTCCCACTTGGCGCGGCCCACCATGTCGGAGAAGCTGGGCTTCTTCTCGGCGTTGTCGCCCACGGTGGCCTGCTTGTAGAGGGCGTAGATCTTCAGCAGCGTGGCGTTGTCAGGACGCTCGCTGAGGTTCTTGGAGTTGGCCACGGCGGCTTCGAAGGCGGCGTTCAGGTCGGACATGTCGGAGGCTCCTCGCACGGAAAAGGGGTCGGGAAAGAACGGTATCGGCAAGTGAATGCGTCGTTGTATCTTACGGTCCGCGCGGTGCCCGCTGGGCGCCGTTCCTAGAGGCCATCCCCCAAAAAACACACCACAGGACAATCGCGCATGGTCACACGCACCCGCAAAGCCCCCGCCGCTGCCTCCGGGCAGCCCAAGCCCGCCGCGCGCGTTGCCCGGGGCGTGCGCAAGAACGTGGGGCGCGCGGCCTCGGGCCTGCTGGGCCTGTCGGGCGAGCGCATGAGCAAGGTGGACACCGCATGGCTGCGCATGGACTCCGAACACAACCTCATGCTGATCAACGGCGTGTGGACGCTCGCGCCCGGCATCACCTGGGACGCGCTGTGCGAGCGCGTGCGCCAGCGCCTGCTGCCGTACCCCCGGTTTCGCCAGCGCGTGGTGGAGGACGCGGCCGGCGCCACCTGGGTGGAGGACGCGCAGTTCGACCTCGCGGCCCACGTGGTGCGCGAGCACCTGCCGCGCCGCAAGGGTCAAAGCCCGCAGCAGGCCCTGCAGCAGCGCGTGGGCGAGCTCGCCTTGCAGCCGCTCGATGCGCGCAGGCCCCTGTGGCAGTTCCACCTCATCGAGGACTTCACGGGCGACGACGGGCAGCGCGGCAGCGCGCTCATTGTGCGCATCCACCATTGCATCGCCGACGGCATCGCGCTCATCGCGGTGACCATGTCGCTCGTGGACGGCGGCAGCGCACCGCCCGAGCGCAAGCGCAAGGCCGCGGCGGACACTGCCCCGGAGGGCTGGGTGGCCGAAGCGCTCATCCGCCCGCTCACCGAGATGGCCACCCGGGCAATGAACCTGGCCGGCAACCTCGCCAGCGATGGCGCTGCCCACTCGCTGCACCTGCTGCGCGAGCCCGAAAAAGCGATCGAGCAGGGCCTTGCGGGCTCGGTGGATGCCGCACGCCTGGCCTACCAGCTGCTCAGCGACTCGGCCGCACTCCTGCTCATGCCCGACGATTCGCCCACACGCCTCAAGGGCCAGCCCGGGCGCGCCAAGCGCGTGGCCTGGTGCCCGCCGATCCCGCTCGACGAGGTCAAGGCCATCGGGCGGGCGCTCAACTGCTCGGTCAACGATGTGCTGCTCGCCTGCGTGGCCGGCGCCCTCGGCAGCTACCTGCGCCGGCACGGCGATGACCCATCGGGCAAGGAGATCCGCGCCATGATCCCCGTGAACCTGCGGCCGGTCGAGGACGCCTGGAAGCTCGGCAACCGCTTCGGCCTCGTGCCGCTGGTGCTGCCCATCGGCGTGGCCAACCCCATCGAGCGCGTGTACGCGGTGCGCCAGCGCATGAACGCGCTCAAGGACAGCACGCAGCCGCTGCTGGCGTTTGCCCTGCTCGCCGTGGCGGGCCTGCTCGTGAAGCCCGCGCAGGACGCGCTGCTGGGCCTCTTCAGCCGCAAGACCACGGCCGTGATGACCAATGTGCCGGGCCCGAGCGAGGCGCTCACGCTGTGCGGATCGCGCGTGACGCAGTGCATGTTCTGGGTGCCGCAGTCGGGCGACATCGGCCTGGGCGTGTCGATCCTGAGCTACGGCGGCGGCGTACAGTTCGGCGTGATGACCGACACCGCCCTGTGCCCTGAGCCGCAGCAGATCATCGACGCCTTCACGCCCGAGTTCGCGCAGCTGTCGCTGCTCACGCTGATGCTGCCCTGGGGCGAGTGAGCCCGTGCCCTGAGCGGGCAGCCCAGGCTCAGCCGGCCACCCCCGCCAGGGGCACGGACAGCGCCCAAAGCGCCTCGGCCACCGGCGACATCTCGGCGCGCTGGCGGTACAGGCGGATCTGCACCGGCAGGTTCCAGTCGCTGCCGCCCGCCGGCACCAGCGCACCCGCGCGCAGCTCGTCGGCGATGAGGCTTTCGGGCAGCCAGGCCACGCCGCGGCCCTCCAGCGCCATGGTCTTGAGCAGCACCGCATGGTGGGCCGTGAAGACCACGGACACGCCGTGGGGCAAGGCGGCGCCGGCGCCTTCGGTGAACAGGCTGCGCATGCGGGCGCGCATGATGCGCCCCAGCCCCGAGGCCTCGCTGTAGGCCAGCACGGGCACCGAGCCGTCCTGGACCACCGCATGCAGCGGCCGCCCTGGCGTGCCCGGGCCAGGCGCGCTCACGGGCAGGAGCCGGTCGTCCGCCAGGCGCAGCATGGGGTACTGCGCCTCGTCCAGCCGGCCCGGCACCAGGGCGTGGCCATGGCACAGCACGAACTGCACACGGCGCTGCAGCATGAGGTCTTCGCAGGCGAGCGAGCTGTCCGACATGGTCTGGATGGGCCCCATCTGCATGCGGGCCTCCATGCCCACGAGCCAGCGCGGAAAGAACGTGAGCGACAGCACATGCGTGGCCGCGAAGCGCAGGCTGGCGGCCGCCTGGTCGTGCGCGGCACGCGCCTTGATGCGCGCGGCCTCGAGGTTGGCCAGGATGGTCTCCAGCAGCGGCAGGAAGCGCTGGCCCGCGGGCGTGAGTGCCGCGGGGTGGGCGCTGCGATCGAACAGGTCCACCCCCACCCACTCCTCCAGCGCGCGGATATGGCGGCTGAACGCCGGCTGGGCAATGGCGCGGGCCTCGGCCGCGCGCGAGAAGTTGCCGGTGTCGGCCAGGGCCAGAAAGTCCTCCAGCCACTCCAGATCAAGGGGGCGGTTGCCGGGTCCCATGGCCTCCGTATCCGTAGAGATAGATGTATGCGATTCGAGTATTGGACCGCCGGTGCGCGGAGGGGAATGATCCGCTCCATCGTTCACCAGCCTTCCATCACGGAGACAAAAGCATGCCTTCCATTGCGAATTATCGCGGCATCATCCCCGCCATCTCGTGCCCCTTCACGCCCGACCACCGCATCGACGAGCCCGCGCTGCGCAAGCTCGCGTCCTGGCTGGCGGGACACGAGGGCGTGGTGGCCATCATGACCAACGGCCACACGGGCGAGGTGTTCTCGCTCACCCCGGCCGAACGGGCCGAGGTCACGCGCATCGTGGCGGACGAGCTCAAGGGCCGCATGCCCGTCATTTCCTCCATCGTCTGCGAAGGCCTGGCCGAGGCGGCCGAGCACGCCCGCGCCGCCGTGGCAGCTGGCGCGGTGGCCCTGGACGTGATGCCACCCCACCATTGGCTGCGCTTCGGCTTCACGCCGGGCCATGCGCTGCAGTACTTCGAAGCCATCCACAAGGCGGCCCCGGGTGCCGACCTGGTCTGCCACGTGTATCCCGCGTGGACGCGTGCCTCGTATTCGTCGCAGCTGCTGGCCGAGCTCGCCAAGCTGCCGTACCTGCAGGCCTTCAAGGTGGGCCAGCGCGACATGAACAAGTACGCCCGCGACATCCAGGCGATCCGCGAGGCCGACGCCTCCAAGGCCATCCTGACCTGCCATGACGAATACCTGCTGGCCTCGATGGTGCAGGGCGTGGATGGCGCGCTGGTGGGCTTCGCCACCTTCATCCCGCAGCTCATCATCGACCTGTGGAATGCGGTGAAGGCCGGCGACCTGAAGAAGGCCATGGCCGTGCAGGCCGTCATCACTCCGCTCAAGGACGCCGTGTACGGCGGCGGCGAGCCCACGGGCGAGGCCCACGCCCGCATGAAGGGCGGCATGTACCTGGCCGGCGTGATCGACGACGCCACCGTGCGCCCCCCCACCGAGGCGCCGAACGCCCGGGAGGTCGAGGCGTTGCGCGCGGCCGTGCAGCAGGCAGGGCTGCTGCGGCGCTGAGCAGCAGCCAGCGCGGTGGGCTTCGAGCCTCCCCGCGCCGGGTGCTCCCATGAAAAACCGACAGGAGACAAGACACCATGCAACGCAAGCATTTCCTCCGTGCCGCCGCGGGTGCCGCCGCTCTCGTGCTGGCAGCCGGCGGCTGGGCGCAGTCGTATCCGAGCAAGCCTGTGCGGATGGTCATTCCCTTCCCGCCCGGCGGCACCCTGGACACGGTGGGGCGCATGCTGGCCCAGAAGCTGGGCGAGCAGATGGGGCAAAGCTTCATCGTCGACAACAAGCCGGGGGGCAATGGCGTAATCGGCGGCGATGTGGTGGCCAAGGCACCGGCCGACGGCTACACGCTGCTGTTCAACGCATCCACCTTCATCACGGCGCCCATGACCATGAAGTCAGTGCCCTACAGCGTCGCGCGGGACTTCGCGCCGATTGCGCTCGTGGCCAAGGCGCCGCTGTCGGTGGCCGTCAACAAGAGCCTGCCCATCACCGACATCAAGTCGCTGATGGCCTACGCCAAGGCCAACCCCGGCAAGATGACCTTTGCCGTGGGCTCCATCGGCTCGGCCGGGCACCTGTCCACCGAACTGCTCAAGCGCGCGGGCAACCTGGACTACCTGATCGTTCCCTACAAGGGCACGGCCCCCGCGTTCCAGGACCTGATCGGCGGGCAGATCGACGGCTTCATCGACCCCATCCTGGGCTCGCTGCAGTACCACAAGAGCGGCATGCTGCGCGTGGTGGCCGTCACGTCGGCCCAGCGCGCGACCAGCCTGCCCGATGTGCCCACCGTGGCCGAAACGATTCCGGGCTACGAGTTCTACAGCTGGTACGGCCTATGGGGCCCGGCCAAGCTGCCGGCCGACATCGCGCAGCGCCTGAATGCCGAAGTGAACAAGGCCCTGGCTGGCGACATGAAGGACAAGCTGCGCGAACAGGGCCTGCTGCTCGCACCCGGCAGCGTGGAAGACTTCGCCAGGTTCCAGCGCAGCGACATGGAGCGCTCGCAGAAGATCGTGACCGAGGGGAACATCCGTGTCGAATGACCAGCGCCGCGCCGCAGTGACTGGCAGCAGCAGCGGCATCGGTCGCGCCATCGCCGAATCGCTGCTGGCGGACGGCTGGCGGGTGAGCGGCCTGGATGTGGCCCAGCCTCGCATCGTGCACGCAGGCTTCACGCACGTGCCACTGAACCTGGCCGATGGCACTGAGGTCGCGCGTGCCGCCGCCGCATTGCCCGCCGTGGATGCCCTGGTGCATGCGGCCGGCGTGCTGCGCGTGGGGCCGCTGGGCCAGCTCGACCACGCGGGCGGCGAGCTGATGTGGCGTCTGCACGTGGATGCCGCCACACGCCTGGCCGATGCCATCGTGCCCGCCATGGCGCGGCGTGGCCACGGCCGCGTGGTGTTCATCGGCAGCCGGGTGGCGCAAGGCATGCCAGGGCGCGGGCAATACGCGGCCACCAAGGCCGCGCTGATCGCGCTGGCGCGCAGCTGGGCGGCCGAAGTGGCCGGACAGGGCGTGACGGTGAACGTGGTCTCGCCCGCAGCCACGGCCACCGGCATGCTGAACGATCCGGCCCGGGCGGGTAGCGCGCCCCGCCTGCCCCCCTTGGGCCGCCTGATCGAGCCCGCCGAGATCGCCGCGCTGGTGGGTTTTCTGCTTTCTCCGCCTGCCGCCGCCATCACGGGGCAGGACATCGCTATCTGCGGGGGCTCGTCGCTCGCCCGCTGATCTTTCCCCATTTGCTCCCAACACAACCACCGCCATGAAAATCGTCGACATCGTCGAATCCACCCGTCCCATCAAGTCGGACATCCGCAACGCCTATATCGACTTCTCGAAGATGACGCTGAGCCTCGTCGCCGTGGTCACCGACGTCATCCGCGACGGCAAGCCCGTGATCGGCTACGGCTTCAACTCCAACGGCCGCTACGGCCAGGGCGCGCTGATGCGCGAGCGCTTCATTCCGCGCGTGCTGGAGGCCGACCCGGCCAGCCTGGCGGATGAAACCGGCGAGAACCTGGACCCGCACAAAGTCTGGGCCCGCATGATGATCAACGAGAAGCCGGGCGGCCATGGCGAGCGCTCGGTGGCCGTGGGCACCATCGACATGGCGGTGTGGGACGCGGTGGCCAAAATCGCCAGCAAGCCACTGTTCCAGCTGCTGGCCGAACGCTATGGCAACGGCACGCCCAACCCGCGGGTGTTCGTCTACGCGGCGGGCGGCTATTACTACCCCGGCAAGGGGCTCGACGGGCTGAGGAAGGAAATGGAAAGCTACCTGGCGCGCGGCTACTCGGTAGTGAAGATGAAGATCGGCGGCGCCACGCTGGCCGAGGACTGCGAGCGTATCGAGTCGGTACTCAAGATCCTGGGCCCCGGCCAGCAACTGGCGGTGGACGCCAACGGCCGCTTCGACCTGCAGACCGCCATCGACTACGGCCGCGCCCTGTCGCAGTACCCGCTGTTTTGGTACGAGGAAGCCGGCGACCCGCTGGACTATGCACTGCAAGCCAAGCTCGGCGAGGTCTACCAGGGCCCCATGGCCACGGGCGAGAACCTGTTCTCGATGCAGGACGCACGCAATCTCATCCGCCACGGCGGCATGCGCCCGGACCGCGATTGGCTGCAGTTCGACTGCGCTTTGAGCTACGGCCTGGTCGAATACCTGCGCACGCTCGACATGCTCAAGGCCCACGGCTGGTCGCCGAGCCGCTGCATTCCGCACGGCGGCCACCAGATGTCGCTGGCCATCGCGGCCGGCCTGGGCCTGGGCGGCAACGAGAGCTACCCCGACCTGTTCCAGCCCTACGGCGGCTTCCCCGATGGCGTAAAGGTGGATAACGGCTACGTGACGCTGCCGCCGCTGCCGGGCATCGGCTTCGAGGGCAAGTCCGACCTGATCGCCGAGATGCGGGCGCTGGCGTCCTGACCGGCCACCGTCAACCGGCGAGCCCGTCCACGGCCTGGAACAGGGCCTGGCGCGCCTGGCTCACGGCCTGGCCCTTCCACGCACCGGTGTCGGTGTAGAACGCATCCCGCATCTGCTGGTGGATCTGCGCGGCCAGCGCAGCCGGCGCCTCGGGGTGCACATGGAGCCAGTGATCGGCGCGCAGCGCTTGCAGCACCTCGGCCGCGGGCACGGTGCCGTACTCCATCGTGATGCCGGTGTACTCCGCCTGCGGGCATTCCTCCACGAGGCCGTTCCACATCAGGCCCGTGAGAAAGGCCGAACTCGACGAGCCATCGTAGATCGAGGTCACGGGCGTGGCGCCGGCGCCGTCCCACCAGGCGCGAGCGCGCCCGATGGCGTGCGCATCCTCGGGACCCGTGTAGATGCGCTCGCCATGACCGCTCGGGCCCAGGCCCGTGTGCAGGTCGATCCAGGCGATACGCGCCGCGCGGCGGCCGTGCGCACGCAGCACCCGGCGCAGGACCAGGTTGCTCCAGGTCGGCGCCGTGCCGCCGTAGAACAGGCCATCGGGAAACGCATGCTGGCCGCGCGTGACGATCGCCTGCAAGGCCGCCTCGCCGCGTGCGGCAACGAAGGCCTCCAGGGCCTGCTGGTTCTCGGGGTTCGGCGGCCATTGCGCGGGCAGCAGCAAGGCCGCGACCTCGCGGTAAGCCTCGTTCGCGGGCAGGGGGTGGCCGAAGTTGTGGAAGTTGCGGTTTAGATCCACGTTCTCGTGCGTGACGCGGCGCAGGTGCGAGAAACCGTAGGGGTTGAGTGCATGGAGGTAGAGCACGGCCACGCCCGCATCGCGGGCCTTGGCGCGCCACTCGTCGTCATGCAACGCGAACACCTGCACGCCGCTGCCGCAAAAGCCCTCCACACCGTGGCAGCCGCTGCTTACGAGGAGCAGGTGCGTAGCGTCCGCAGGGCCCTCGCGCGCCACGTCCAGGGCCAGCACCTCGCCGTCGCGCCCGGGCAGCGGGTGTACATGGGATTCGATCGCCAGCCCCGCCGCCGCAGCGGCCTCGAGGAACTGGACGCGGGCGCGGGCATAGCTCGGGGCAAACGCCTGCGCCACGCCGATCATGTGCGTTCCCGGTTCAGCCAGGATTCGGCCAGACGCACCCAGTAAGTGGCGCCCAGCGGAATCAGATCGTCGTTGAAGTCATAGCTCGGGTTGTGCAGCGTGCAGGGGCCGCCGCCATGGCCCATGTCGCGGTGCGTGCCGTCGCCGTTGGCGATGAAGCAGTAGGCGCCGGGCTTGGCCTGCAGCATGAAGGCGAAGTCTTCGCCGCCCATGGTCGGCTCCTGCTTGGCCACATGGGCTTCGCCCACGATGCCCTCCATGACCTGGCGCGCGAACTCGGCCTCGGCCGGCGTGTTCACGGTGGGCGGGTAGTTGCGCACGAACTCGAATTCGCAGACCGCGTCGTGCGCGGCGCAGGTGTGCTCGGCCACCTGCTTCATGCGGCGCTCGATCATGTCGAGCACTTCGATCGTGAAGGTGCGCACCGTGCCCTGCAGCTCGCAGCTGTCGGGCACCACGTTGGTGGCTTCGCCCGTGTGGATCATGGTGACCGAGATCACGCCAGCGTCCACCGGCTTCTTGTTGCGGCTGATGATGGCCTGGAAGGCCTGCACCATCTGGCAGGCGATCGGCACGGGGTCGATGCCCATGTGCGGCATGGCGGCGTGGCTGCCCTTGCCACGGATGGTGATCTTGAACTCGCTCGTGGAAGCCATCACGGGCCCCGGGCTCACGGCGAAGGTGCCCGCAGGCAGGCCGGGCCAGTTGTGCATGCCGAACACGGCCTCCATGGGGAACTGCTCGAACAGGCCGTCCTTCATCATCTCGCGCGCGCCGCCACCGCCCTCCTCGGCCGGCTGAAAGATCAGGTACACGGTGCCGTCGAAGTCGCGGTGCTTGGCCAGGTGCTGCGCGGCGGCCAGCAGCATGGCCGTGTGGCCGTCATGGCCGCAGGCGTGCATCTTGCCGGCGTGCTTGCTCGCGTGCTCAAAGGTGTTGAACTCCTGCATGGGCAGCGCGTCCATGTCGGCGCGCAGCCCCACGCCCCGGCCGTTCGCGCCGCCGTCGCGCCCGTGCACGATGCCCACCACCCCCGTGGTGCCCATGCCGCGGTGGATGGGAATACCCCATTCGGTGAGCTTGGCGGCCACGAGGTCCGCCGTGCGGACTTCCTCGAAGCACAGCTCGGGATGGGCATGGATGTCGCGGCGCAGCGCGGCGATGCCGGCAGCCTGGGTGGCGATGGAGTCGATGACTTTCATGTGGTATGTTTCCTTGCGATTGAACAGTCTAGCCCGGGCGTCGGCTGCATGCCAACCGGGGTTATTCGCACCCTCCACCGCATGATCTCCGCCCACGCCCTCTCGCTCGCCCAGTCGCTGGTGCGCATGAACACCGTGAGCCAGAACTCCAACCTGGAGCTGATTCACTTCATCCGCGACGAGCTCGCGCGCCTGGGCGTGGCAAGCCGGCTCACCTACAACGCCGGCAAGACCAAGGCCAACCTGTTCGCCACGCTGGGCGAGGGCAAACCCGCCGGCGTGATCCTCTCGGGCCACACCGACACCGTGCCCTGGGACGGCCAGGACTGGAGCCGGGACCCGCTCAGCGCCCACGTGCAGGACGACCGCCTGTACGGGCGCGGCAGCGCCGACATGAAGGGTTTCATCGCCATGGCGCTCGCGCACGCCGAGGGCTTTCTCGCCAGCGACATGCCGTTCGCCGTGCACTATGCCTTCAGCTACGACGAGGAAGTCGGCTGCTTCGGCGTGCGCGAGCTCATCGCCGACATGAAGGACGCAGGCGTGCAGCCCCTGGCCTGCATTGTGGGCGAGCCTACGGACATGGTGCCCGCCATAGCGCACAAGGGCGTGTACCGCTACCGCTGCTGCGTGCGCGGCAAGGAGGCGCACTCCTCGCTCACGCCGCACTCGGTCAATGCCATCGAGATGGCCGCGCGCGTGGTGGGCCGCGTACGCGACATGGCCGAGGGCTTCGAGCGCGACGAGCCGCGCTTCGAGGGCTTCGACGTGCCCTTCTCCACCGCCAGCGTGGGCCAGTTCCACGGTGGCATCGCCGACAACGTGGTGCCGCGCGACGCCGAGTTCCGCTACGAATTCCGCGACCTGCCCACGGCCGACGCCGCGCGCATGCAGGCTGAGGTCGAAGCCTACGCGCGCACGCTCGAGCCCGCCATGCAGAAGGTGGCGCCGGGCACGGGCTTCTCGTTCGAGACGATCTGCGCGGTGCCCAGCTTCCTCGGCAGCCCGGATGCCCCGGTCACGCGCCTGGCGCAGCGGCTGGCCGGCGCGCAGGGCACCACGCTCGTGGCCTTCGGTACCGAGGCGGGCCTGTTCAAGGGCGCGGGCATCCCCACCGTGGTCTGCGGCCCCGGCAGCATCCGCCAGGCCCACCAGCCTGACGAGCACGTAAGCCTAGAGCAGCTTGCGCGCTGCGAGGATTTCATGCGCGGCCTGGCAGCCACGCGCGAGGTGGTCTAGGGCCTGTCAACACAATGGCCCCCTTGCCTAGGTCTTCACCCGCCCATCGCCCGTCAGCATCGACAGCTCCACAAAGTTCGATGCTGCGTGATCGGCGGCGCTGAACGACACCGGGAAGCCCGCCACCGGGCTGTTGATCGACTCGAGCCCCAGAATCAGCGCGTCGCGCGTGAGCTTGCCGCCGCCGAGCGCCTGCCCGTGGCGCAACCCCTCGGCGAAGATCCGTGCTGCCAGGTAGCCCTCGAGGCTCGAATAGTTGGGCTG
The DNA here is from genome assembly GCA_041913505.1 of Acidovorax sp. Lineage (GTDB taxonomy): Bacteria > Pseudomonadota > Gammaproteobacteria > Burkholderiales > Burkholderiaceae_C > JAYSFC01. The sequence continues at coordinate 1,090 of JAYSFC010000064.1, read as the reverse complement.
AACGGCCCCGCCGCCCTTCTTGACCGCCTCGAGGAACTCGCGCGAGAGCGGCTTCGCGCTGTTGTACGGCGAAGGCACGACCTGCGAGACCACGACGCCTGCGCCGTCCTTGCCCAGCGCGTCGGCCAGGGCCTGCGTGCCCACGAAGGACACGTTGTAGAACGTGCCGCCGTAGCCCGCCTTGCGCGCCGCGCGCACGAAGGCCGCGCACGACGCATAGGTGCTGATCTGCACGACCGCATCGGGCCGCGCCGCAACGAGCTTCTGCACGGCCGCCGCCACGTCCACCGAATTGCGCTCCACCGTGGCCTGCGCCACGGGGGCGAGCTTGTGGCTGGCCAGCGCCAGGGTCACGCCGTCGAGCCCGGCCTTGCCATAACTGTCGTTCTGGTGGAACACGGCGATCTTCGTGAGCCCCAGGTGCGTGAGCTGGCGCACGATGAGCGCGGTCTCGTCGTTGTACGAGGCGCGCACGTGGAACATGAGCCGGTTGAAGGGCTGGCGCAGCGCCTGGGCGCCCGTGAACGGCGCGAAGAACGGCACCCTGGCCTGCGTGAACAGCGGGAGCGCCGCCAGGCTCGTGGGTGTACCGATGTAGCCGAACAGCGCGAACGCGTCGTCGGCCAGTAACTTGCGGGTGTTCTCCGCGCAGCGTTCGGGCTCGTAGCCGTCGTCGAGCTGGCGAATTTCCACGTTGCGACGCCCGACGCCGCCCTGCGCGTTGAGTTGCTCGAACGCGAGCTGGGCGCCGGCATGGAACTGCACCCCCAGCTGTGCCGAAGGCCCCGTGAATGCCGCCGACTGGCCGAGCACGATGGGCCCTTCGCCCTGCGCGTGCACTGCGGGAAATCCCGCTATGGCCGCGGCCCCCAAGCCCAAGGAAAACTTTCGGCGCCCCAGGTGTACCTGCTTCATGGTGAAATGCCCTCCGCGCGTTGCGCCGCCCGCCATTCGCGGCGGCTGCAAAACAGTGTATCGACAAGTAGCACAGCCCATGCCCAAGACTGCATCGACCTCCGCCGCCGCAAGCCCCATCCAGGTGCGCGGCGCCTGCCCGCACGACTGCCCCGACACCTGCGCCCTGCTCACC
>JAYSFC010000063.1:0-20057 GCA_041913505.1 Acidovorax sp. | reverse complement strand
GCCCACCACGCCGAGGATCTCGCCCGGCGCGATGGAGAAGGAGATGTCGTCCAGCGCGCGCAAGGTGCCGCGGCGGCCAGGAAATTCGACGACGAGGTTTTTGACTTCGAGAAGGGACATGGGAATCAGCGCAGACGGGGGTTGAGCGCATCGCGCAGCCAGTCGCCCAGCAGGTTCACCGACAGCGCGATGAGCACGAGCATGATGCCGGGGAAGACGGTGATCCACCATTCGCCCGAGAACAGGTAGTCGTTGCCCACGCGGATCAGCGTGCCCAGCGACGGCGAGGTGGGAGGCGCGCCCACGCCCAGGAACGACAGCGTGGCCTCGGTGATGATGGCCGTAGCGACCTGTATGGTGGCCAGCACCAGCACGGGGCCCAACACGTTGGGCAGCACATGCTTGCGCATGATGGAGAGCGACGAAACGCCCGTGACGCGCGCGGCCTGCACATACTCCTTGTTGCGCTCGACGAGCGTGCTGCCGCGCACAGTGCGCGCATACTGCACCCAGCCCGTGAGCGAGATCGCAAGGACCAGCACGCCAAACGCCAGCGACTCGTGCGCGTTCGGGAAGACCGCGCGGCCCACGCCTGCGATGAGCAACGCCACGAGGATCGCGGGGAAGGACAACATGACGTCGCACAGGCGCATGAGCACGCCATCGACCCAGCCGCCGCGAAAGCCCGCGAGCAGCCCCAGCGCCACGCCCACGACCACCGAGATCAGTACCGAAGCCACCCCCACGACGAGCGAGATGCGCGCGCCATAGATGAGCGCCGAGAGGATGTCGCGGCCCTGATCGTCGGTGCCGAGCAGGTACTTGACGGAGCCCTCGGGGCTCCACGCGGGCGGCAGGCGCGCGTCCGACAGCTCGAGCGTGCTCAGGTCGAACGGGTTGTGCGGCGCCACCCAGCCCGCGAACACGGCGCAGAACACGCACACGACCGCGATGAAGGCGGCCACCAGGGCCACGGGAGAGGTACGGAAGCTGTAGCCGACATCGCTGTCGAGCCATCGGGCAAGGGTGGTTTTCATCGAAGGGCGGGTCCCTGGAAACACGGTAACGAAAGAAGGCCGCACAAGGCGGCCGCGCCTCATTGGCTGATGCTCATCCACTTGAAGGGCATGAAGTTGTCGGCCAGCTGCACGAGGCTGACCTTGCGGCTCACGCCCCAGGCCAGCGCCTGCTGGTGCAGCGGCAGGTGGCCCACGTCGGCGGCGTGGATCTCGAACGCCTCGCGGATCATGGCGTTGCGGCGCCCCTTGTCAGTCTCGGACTGGATCTTCCGGGTCAGCTCGTCCACCTTGGGATTGCAGTAGGCGCCCAGGTTGAACTGGCCAGCGCCCTTGTCATCCACGCAGGCCATGAGCGCATTGAGCACGTTGTGCGCATCGTAGGTGGAAGGGGACCAGCCCAGCATGTAGAAGCTCGTGTCGCGGCGCAGCACCTTGGGGAAGTAGGTGCCCTTGGTCTCGGCCACGAGGTTGATCTTGACGTTGATGCGCGCGAGGTTGGCCGCCACCGCCTGGCAGATGCGCGCATCGTTCACGTAGCGGTCATTGGGGCAGTTGAGCGACACCTCGAAGCCGCTCGGGTAACCCGCCTCGGCCAGCAGCTTCTTGGCGGCCTCGGGGTCGTAGGGCAGGCGCTTCATGTCGGGCTGGAAGCCGTTGATACCTGGCCCCACCATCAGCGCCGATGGGTTGGAAGCACCGCGCATCACGTTCTTCTTGATGCCTTCGATATCGATGGCCTGGTAGAAGGCCTGGCGCACGCGCTTGTCCTTGAAGGGGTTCTTGCCCTTCACGCTCGAGTAGAGCAGCTCGTCGCGCTTCTGGTCCATGCCGAGGAAGATGGTGCGCAGCTCGGGGCCCGTGACGGCGCGCGTGCGCGGATTGTTGTTCACGCGCTCGATGTCCTGCACCGGCACGGGCTCCATCACGTCCACTTCGCCCGACAGCAGGGCCGCCACGCGCGTTGCGTCGTTGCCGATGGGTGTGAAGATGACCTCGGTGGCGTTGCTCTCGATCTTGCCCCAGTAGCTGCCGTTGCGCGTGAACACGGTGCGCACGTTGGGCTGGCGCTCGCGCAGGCGCCACGGGCCCGTGCCGTTGGCGCGGAACGAGGCCGCGTTCTCGATGCCCTTGCGGCGGTCCACGGGCGCCGTGGCCTGGTTCGCCTCGCACCACTTCTTGCTCATCATGTACACGAGCGTGAGCACGTCGGGCAGGATGGGGAAGGGGTTCTTGGTTTCGATCTCGATCGCGTGGTCGTTGATCTTGCGCACTTCCTTGAAGTCGTTCGTGTAGCTCTTCATGTCGGAGCCTTCGACCTGGGTGCGCGCGAGGGAGAACAGCACATCGTCGGCGGTGAACGGCGTGCCGTCATGGAATTGCACGCCGCGGCGCAGCTCGAAACGCCAGACCGTGGGCGAGAGCTGCTTCCACTCGGTGGCCAGCGCGGGGGCAAGGCTCAGGTCCTTGTTGCGGCCCACGAGCGGCTCGTACACGTTCCCCGTGATGCTGTGCTGCAGCGATTCGTTGAGCGAATGCGGGTCCATCGACAGCGCATCGCCCTGGTTGGCGACCCGGATGGTTTGCGCATTTGCTACTAAAGCAGTAGCAGAAAGCGCAGAACAGACAAGCACAGCAGCCAGTTTTTTCTGAAACATCATCGGTAGGACCCTCCAGTGAAATGTCCGTGGGCGGGCGTGCTTGGCAGCCGGCCTTGCTCAGGCCGCTGCCGCCAGCGGCATGGCGCTTTCGATCAGGCTCGCATGCAGCGCGGCGCCCAGCGGCAGCACGTCGTCGTTGAAGTCGTAGCGGCTGTTGTGCAACGCCGTGGCGCCCATGCCCTGCACCGCCTGCCCCAGGCGCAGGTAGGCGCCGGGCTTGCTTTGCAGCATGAAGGAAAAGTCTTCGGCGCCCATGCTGGGTTCGAGGTCGCGCACCACGTTCTCGGCGCCCACGAGCGCCTCGGCCACGTCGCCGGCGAACTGCGCATCGCTCTCGGTGTTGATGGTGGCTGGGTAGATGCGCTCGTAGCGCACGGTGGCCGTGGCGCCCAGCCCCAGGGCCACGGCGCTGCACAGTTCCTTGAGCCGGGCCTCGACCATGTCCTGCACGGCCGGATCGAAGGTGCGCACCGTGCCCACCAGCGTGGCGCTGCCCGGCAGCACGCTGAACGCGCCCAGCTCGCCCGCGCGCATGGCGCACAGGCTGATGACGGCGCTGTCGAGCGGACGCACGTTGCGCGCGACGATGCTCTGCACCGCCGTGATGATGTGCGCCGAGGCCAGCACCACATCCACGGTCTGGTAGGCATGTGCGCCATGGCCGCCACGGCCCGTGATCTCGATGGTGATGCGGTCGGCCGCCGCCATCATGGCGCCCGAGTTGATGCCCACGGTCCCCGCCTTCATTGCGGGCCAGTTGTGCATGGCGTAGACGGATTGCACGGGAAAGCGCTCGAACAGGCCGTCCTCGATCATCGCGCGCGCACCGGCAAAGCCCTCCTCGCCCGGCTGGAAGATCAGCACGGCCGTGCCATCAAAGTTGCGCGTGGCGGCCAGGTAGCGCGCCGCCCCCACGAGCATGGCCGTGTGCCCATCGTGGCCGCAGCCGTGCATGAGGCCGCTCTTGCAGGACTTCCAGGCAAAGTCGTTGTGCTCGGTCATGGGCAGCGCGTCCATGTCGGCACGCAGGCCGATCATGGAGCCGCTCGACTGCCCGCGCCCGCGTACCACCGCCACCACGCCCGTACGGCCCATGCCCTCGTGGATCTCGTCCACGCCGCACAGCTTCAGCGCCTCTTTGACGCGTGCGGCCGTGTAGACCTCCTCGAAGCCCAGCTCGGGGTGCGCGTGCAGGTCACGGCGAAAGGCCGTGAGTTCGGGATGGAACTGCGCGATGTGCGCGAACGCCCGGCCGCCCGCCTTCAAACGCGGAGGCTGCATCAGTGTCCCCCCGCCTTGCCCACGCGAAGGCGCGGGTCCACAGCAAAATACAGCAGATCGACCACAAGGTTGATCACCACGAAGATCAGCGCAATCAGGCACAGGTAGGCCGCCATCACGGGGATGTCGGCAAAGGTCACGGCCTGGATGAACAGCAGGCCCATGCCGGGCCACTGGAACACGGTCTCGGTGATGATGGCGAAGGCAATCAGGCCGCCGAGCTGCAGGCCGGTGATGGTCATCACGGGCACCAGTGTGTTCTTGAGCGCATGACCGAAGTGGATGGCGCGATCGGTGAGGCCGCGCGCGCGCGCGAACTTGATGTAGTCGGTGCGCAGCACCTCGAGCATCTCGGCGCGCACCAGGCGCATGATCAGCGTGAGCTGGAAGATCGCAAGCGTGATGGCCGGCAGCACGATGTGGTGCCAGCCCTTGGCCGTCAGCAGCCCCGTGCTCCAGCCGCCGAGCTGGACGACCTCGCCGCGGCCAAAGCTCGGGAACCAGCCCAGCGTGACCGAGAACACCAGGATCAGCAGGATGCCGATCAGGAAAGTGGGCAGCGACACGCCGAGCAGCGACAGGGTCATGAACACCTGGCTCATGAACGTGCCGCGCTTGAGGGCGGCATACACGCCCATCGGCACGCCGACCACCAGGGCCAGCACGGCCGCCACCAGCGCCAGCTCCAGCGTGGCGGGGAAGCGCTCCGCGATCAGGCGCGACACCTGTGCGCCCTGGCGTAGGCTCAGGCCAAACTCGCCCTGCGCGGCATTCACCAGAAAGTGCCAGAACTGCACCACGAAGGACTGGTCCAGCCCCAAGGCGGCGCGCAGCTCACGGATCTGCTCGGGCGTCGCGTCCTGGCCCAGCAGGAAGACCACGGGGTCGCCCACGAACTGGAACAGCATGAAGGAGATGAAGGCCACCGCGATCATCACGATCACGGCCTGTATCAATCGGCGCAGGATAAAAGCAAGCATGTGAAACCAATTCAGTCGCGGCCATGCTAACAGGGCCTCCGTCCTTATGGGACCGGGTTAGCCTGCATGCCGCATGCGAGACATCGCAAGCCTTGTGCCAAGCAACGCAATGAAAAAAGCCCCTGCGAGCAGGGGCTTTGAAGCCAGACGCGGGCAAGCGCCCGCGCCCACCATCAGAAGCGATGGCGCAGGCCGATCGTGAAGCCGGTGCGGCTCTTGGCGCCGTTGGCAACGCCGGCCGAATTGTTCAGACTCACAGCGTCGCCCTTGAGCTTGGTGTGGTCGATTTCGAAATAGGCGTCGGTGCGCTTGGAGAAAGCGTAGTCGGCGGCCATCGTGATGAAGTCCGCATCGGCCTTGGCGCTGTCCACCAGGCCCGTCTGCTTGGCGCGGAAGTAGTGCATGCCCAGGTTCAACTGGGTGGTCACCTGGTAGCCCGCACCGAGCTTCCAGATGGTGCGCTTGTTGGCCGCCAGGAAGGCCGGGCCGCCAAAGCCGCCGTTGAGGCCACCGGTCCACATGGCGCCCAGCACGGCGCGGTCCGTAGCCGTCAGGCCATCGTCGGCCTTGTTCTGGCCATAGCCGGCATTGAAGTACCAGGGGCCCATGCGGTAGGAACCGCCCAGAATCCAGGCGTTCACCTTCTGGCCCGAGGCAAACTGGTAGCTTTCGTAACCCAGGCCCGCGGCCAGGCCACTGTCGGCATAGCGCAGGTAGCCACCCACGGTCTTGCCGCCCGTGGGGCTCTTCTCGTCGAACGAATACTGCAACGCGCCACGCACGGGGCCGACTTCAGCCATGTACTTGACCATGTTGTCGTTGCGCGCACCCAGGGCGAAGCCGATTTCCGGCTTGTACACGTCCATGTAGGGCGAGTAGGGGTAGGAAGCGTAGGTGCTGGTCACCAGGTCGAACAGCACGTTGTACTGGCGGCCCACCGTCACGCGGCCAAAGCCGCCCTGCATGCCCACCCAGGACTGCTGGAAGTACGGTGCGGGAGCCCCATAGTTGATCACACCGGTGTCGGCGCTGAAACGGTTCTCGAGGTTCACGAGCGCCTTCAGGCCGCCACCGAGGTCCTCGGTCACATTGATGCCCCAACGGCTTTGCGACATGCCGCCGCCCACCATCTGGTTCAGCGAGCCACTGGGGTTGCCTGCGGGCCCCTCATTGTTGGTGTGGCGGTAGGCCACATCCACGATGCCGTAGAGCTGCACGCTGCTGGTGCCAGCGGTCTGGGCAAACAGCAGAGGGGAGGTCATGGCCAGCGCAGCCAGCGCAAGGGATTGTTTGGCGAGCGTGAAGCGCATCGTTTTGGCTCATTCTGTTGTGAAGTGAGGGAGATTTGATTCTAAAAAACCCTCAATTGAAGGCATAGATCCAATAGCGCCGTCACAACAGAGGTTTTCCCTAGTGTTTTGTTACCTAGGCGACAGTTCCTCATGGGTAAAAAAAGGCCGCCAACCCGAAGGTTGGCGGCCTTTTTGCATTCTAGGCAACGCCGGCATGTGCCGGCATCACATTAGAAAGCGTGGCGAATACCGACTTGGTAGCCGTTCACGTTCTGGCCGGGGGCCACGGTCACGTTCGTGTTGAAGCTGCCACCCACGCCGTTCAGGTTGCGGGCTGCGGCGTTCTTGTTGCTCATGTGAGCGTACGTGCCATAGATGGCGGTGCGCTTGGACAGGTCGTACACATAGCCCAGAGCCAGCTCGTTGGAGTCGTTGCTGCTGTCAGCCAGGTCGTAGCGAGCGTACGAAGCGATCAGGCGGCCAGGACCCACGGGAGCGGTGGCGTTCAGCATGTAGATGTTGTTCTTCACGCTGCCAGACTTCTCGCTGTGATAGATGAAGGCGGGCTTCACGACACCCAGGTCGTACGAAGCACCCAGGCTCCAGGTCTTCAGGTCGTTGGCCAGGGTCACGCTGCTGTAGCCGTTGTTGACCACGCCAGCCTTGACTTGGTCAGCAGCCAGGGTCACGCTCAGGGGGCCGTTCTCGTAGCCACCAGCCAGACCGAAGTAACGGCCAGCGCTGTTGTTGCCAGCGTTTTCGCCGAAGCCGTAGTGGGCCATACCGAAGAAGCCGCCCAGGTTAGCGGGGGTGCGGTAGCTGATACCGTTGCTCACGCGCACGGTGGTCCAGCCTTGCAGGGTAGCGAGGCCAACCTGGCCCCAAGGATCGTAGGAGGTGGGCTTGTCGTAGCCAGCAGCCAGTTCGCGGCCCAGGCGCACTTCACCGAAATTGCCAGCCAGGCTCACGGTCGAACGACGCGAGAAAGAGAAGCCGGGGCCAGGTGCGTTAGAGCCAGCGCCAGTGCCGGTGTCAGGCGAGATCGCGCCTTCGAGCCAGAAGCCAGCCTTCAGGCCGCCACCCAGATCTTCCACACCGCGGAAGCCCAGACGGCTGGAAGAGTTGCCGCTTTGCGTCACGCCGGTCACCGAGTTGGTCGCCGACACATGGCCCACGCCCACGTCCACGATACCGAACATGGTCACGGAAGATTGAGCCATAGCAGCGCCAGAGGCGGCCAGCACAGCCAGGGCAAGCAGGGATTTTTTCATTGCGAGTTACTCCAAGGTTTAACAGAGGGCGCCGGTCGGAGATTGGGGGTGCAGCACCTAAAAGTCCGCCGGTCCCGGGCCAACCTCCTGATGGGGAAGTTGCTCCTATTGCACCAGACGCGGCTGGGTTTCGCAAAGAAATTCCCTCACAATGGCGTCGAACGGCGAATTTCGTTGCTGTGTTGCAACACCGCAACCCCGACCACCTCCAGGGGCTTTTGCCAGGCGCAGCACGCTCTGGCAGCAACATCTCTCTACAAACCTCATCGCGCAACTTTTGTAGCGATTCACCCTCTTCACAGAACACCATGGATTCGCTATTGAACACGGCCGATGCTGCCCTGCGCACCCTCTTTGCACGCCCCCGTGCCCAAGAAGACTCCCCTGCGCGCGCCTGCGCGCGGCAGGCCGATCTTTCAGACGACGAGCGCCGCCTAAGCGGTGCTCTGATGCGCGTCAATCACGTTGGTGAAATTTGCGCCCAGGCGCTCTACCTGTCCCAGGCCACCGTCACGCGCGATCCACGGCTGCGCGCGCACCTTCTGGAAGCGGCCCGCGAGGAGACCGACCACCTCGCCTGGACCCGCGAGCGCCTGGATGCCCTGGGCGACCGCCCGAGCCTGCTCAACCCCCTGTGGTTCGCCGGCGCCTTCGCCGTGGGGCTGGCCGCCGCCAAGGTCAGCGACCGCACCAGCCTGGGATTCGTGGTGGAAACCGAGCGCCAGGTGTCCGCACACCTGCAGGGCCATCTCGGCCGCCTGCCCGAGGTCGACCAGGCCTCGCGCGCCGTGGTCACGCGCATGCAGGCGGACGAGGAGCGCCATGCCACACAGGCGCAGGCCGCGGGCGCGCAGGAACTCCCGCCCGTCGCCAAAGCCCTGATGCGGGCCGCCGCCAAGGTCATGACGACCACGGCCCACTATCTATAAGAGGGATTGCCGCCGAGAGGTCAGGCCTCGACGATGTCAAAGCCGGTGGTGATCTCGGCCGTCTTGCCGAGCATGATGCTGGCCGAGCAGTATTTCTCGTGGCTCATCGCGATCGCCCGCTCCACGGCCGCCGCTGGAATGCCCTTGCCCGTGACCGTGAACTGCATGTGGATCCTGGTGAACACCTTGGGATCGACGGCCGCGCGCTCCGACGTGAGCTTGACGCTGCAGCCGCGCACGTCGTGGCGGCCACGCTTGAGGATCAGCACCACATCGTAGGCCGTGCAGCCGCCGGTGCCGGCCAGCACGGTCTCCATGGGGCGCGGCGCGAGGTTCTGGCCGCCATTGGCCGGGTTGGCCGCATCGGGCGCGCCGTCCATGGCCAGGACATGGCCGCTGCCCGTTTCCGCGACGAAGCCCATGCCCGAGCGCGTGCCGCTCGCGCCGGTCCAGCTGACTGTGCATTCCATAGTGTTGTGCTTTCTGAATGAGAGGGTGGTGCGTAATTGCAACAGAAAAACGGCCCCTTGCAGGAGGAAGGCCTTGTTTGCTGCAACGCAGCATGAATCGCGCTACAATACGCCCAAGCGCAACCCGTTGCGCACCGTTTGTCTCCTCCACCTCCTCTAACGGTGGATTCAGCCCCGAGCTTCACGGCTTGGGGCTTTTTTTTGCCCGCAGCCCCTTGGCCCCGGGGCTTCACGCCCGCGCGCCGCCCGGGTAGGGAACGCGCAGAGCCTATGATGACGGCCCGGCCCGCGCACCACCGGGCCCGATTTGCGCCCCCCACCATGACCCAGCCCCTGTCCCCCGCCGACTACCTGAAGAAGATCCTCACCGCGCGCGTCTACGACGTGGCCGTGGAGTCCGATCTGCAGCCCGCCAAGGCGCTGAGCCGCCGCCTGCACAACAAGGTGCTGCTCAAGCGCGAGGACCAGCAGCCCGTGTTCAGCTTCAAGCTGCGCGGTGCCTACAACAAGATGGCCCAGCTCACGCCCGAGCAGTTGCACAAGGGGGTGATCTGCGCCTCGGCCGGCAACCACGCCCAAGGCGTGGCCCTGAGCGCACGCAAGCTCGGCACGCGCGCCGTGGTGGTCATGCCCACCACCACGCCGCAGGTCAAGATCGACGCCGTGCAGGGCTTCGGCGGCGAGGTCGTGCTGCACGGCGAGAGCTACTCCGACGCCTACCAGCACGCGGCGCGGCTTGAAAAAGAGCAAGGCCTGACCTTCGTGCACCCCTTCGACGACCCTGACGTGATCGCGGGCCAGGGCACCATCGCCATGGAGATCCTGCGCCAGCTGCAAAGCCTGGGCAGCCACCAGCTCGACGCGGTGTTCGTGGCCATCGGCGGCGGCGGGCTCATCAGCGGCGTGGCCAACTACATCAAGGCCGTGCGGCCCGAGATCAAGGTGATCGGCGTCCAGATGAACGACTCCGACGCCATGGCCCAGTCCGTGCGCGCGCACGAGCGCGTTACGTTGCCCGATGTAGGCCTGTTCTCCGACGGCACGGCCGTCAAGCTCGTGGGCGAAGAGACCTTCCGCATCGCGCACGACCTCGTGGACGACTATGTGATCGTCGATACCGACGCCGTCTGCGCCGCCATCAAGGATGTCTTCGTGGACACGCGCAGCATCGTCGAGCCGGCGGGTGCACTGGCCGTGGCCGCCATCAAGCAGTACGTGGCGCGGCACAAGACCAAGGGCGAGACCTACGCCGCCATCCTCTGCGGCGCCAACATGAACTTCGACCGCCTGCGCTTCGTGGCCGAGCGCGCCGAGGTGGGCGAGGAGCGCGAGGCCCTGCTCGCCGTCACCATCCCAGAGGCGCGCGGCAGCTTCCGGCGCTTCTGCGAAGTGGTGGGCCAGCTGCCCGGCGGCCCGCGCAACGTGACCGAGTTCAACTACCGCATCAGCGACGCCACGCGCGCCCACGTGTTCGTGGGCCTCACCACGCATGGCAAGGGCGAATCGGAAAAGCTCGCCAAGACCTTCCAGCGCCAGGGCTTCGAGGCGCTGGACCTCACGCACGACGAACTCGCCAAGGAGCACCTGCGCCACCTCGTGGGCGGCCGCTCGCAGCTCGCGCAGGACGAGCGCCTGCTGCGCTTCGTGTTCCCCGAGCGACCCGGCGCGCTGCTCAAGTTCCTGAGCCTCATGCAGCCCACCTGGAACATCTCGCTGTTCCACTACCGCAACCAGGGCGCGGACTATGGCCGCATCCTCGTGGGCATGCAGGTGCCGCCGGGCGACGCCGCTGCGTTCGATGCCTTTCTCGCCACGCTGGGCTACCCGCATGTCGAGGAGACGCAGAACCCGGCCTACCGGCTGTTCCTGCAGGCCAGTCCGGCATAAAGAAGGCCGTACACGCGCATTCCACGGACCCAGGTAGCTATCAAGTTCAGAGCATGCAAGCCCTGCGCCACTATCTGCTGGCCGTCCAGTTCTTCACGCGCATCCCCGTCACGGGGCGGCTTGCCGCCTGGGTGGGCTACAGCCCCGCCATGCTGCGCGCGAGCAGCGCGCATTTCCCGGGTGTGGGCTGGATCGCCGCCGCCGTGGCCGTGGCCGTATACGCGGCGCTCGCCACCCTGCTGGCACCCAACCCCTGGGCAGGCGCCGTGGCAGCTGTGGGCTCCACAATAGCCACCGTGCTGCTGACGGGGGGCTTCCACGAGGACGGCCTGGCCGACGTGGCCGATGGCCTGGGCGGCAGCGCGGACCGCGAACGGGCGCTCGACATCATGAAGGACTCGCGCATCGGCGCCTACGGCGCGATGGCGCTGGTGCTCGCGCTCGCGGCCAAGCTCGCCCTGCTCGCCCTGCTGGGCGCGCATGGCCTGGCCACGGCGCTCGCGGCCCTCGGGGGGGCGCACGTGCTCTCGCGGCTGTGGCCGCTCTTCATCGTGCGCAGCCTGCCGCACGTGGGCGACACGGCGCGCTCCAAGAGCAAGCCGCTCGCAGACCAGATCAGCGCACGCGCGCTCGCGGCGGCCGTTGTGTGGTGCGTTGCGCCCGCTGTGCTTGTGGCCTGGGCGCAGTCAGCTCCATTTTTGATAGCAGGTCTTGTGGCCAGCGCCCTTGCCGCCGCGTGGATGCGCCGGGGCTTCGCACGCCGCCTGGGCGGCTTCACGGGCGACTGCCTGGGCGCCACGCAGCAGGTGGGCGAGATCGCGTTCTACCTCGGCGCCGCACTCACCCTGGGGCGCTGATGGCAGGCAGCCGGCGCCTCTGGCTCGTGCGCCACGCCACGCCGCTCGTGCCACCCGGCACCTGCTACGGCCGGCTTGATGTGCCCGCCGATGCCGCCGACACCGCCGCCGCCGCGCAAGCCCTGGCCCGTGCCCTGCCCACAGGCATCCCCGTGCGCCACTCGCCGCTCCAAAGATGCGAGCAGCTTGCGCAGGCCCTGCAAGCGCTGCGGCCCGATTTACCCTTGAGCGCGGACCACCGGCTCGCCGAATTCGACTTTGGCGCCTGGGAAGGCCAGCGCTGGGACATGATCGCCGCGGCCGACTACGACGACTGGACGGACCGCTTCGCGCACTACCGCCCCGGCGGCGGCGAAAACCTCGACGCCATGCTGCAGCGCGTGCAGGCCGCGCTGCAGCACGCCCGGCATGCAGGCCCGGACCAGGCCTGGATCACGCACGCGGGCGTGGCGCGCTGCGTGCACTGGCTCCAGGCCACGCCGCCGGGCGCCTTGCCCACAGCGCAGCAATGGAACGCGCCCGCACCGGCCTTCGGCGCCTGGGTCCAGGTCGATCTGGACTGACGCCTGTTCTTTTTATGGGGAGGGAGTATGCGTGGGTGCGACGGCGGCCGGACTGCCCTTGGGCTGCGGCATGGCCAGCGTGAGCGTGCTGGGCCCCTGCACCGACGGGCCGAGCCGCGCCTCGCGCGCGCCCAGGTGCTGGAGCACGAGCCCCTCGTCGACCTGCGCGCCCACGCGGTAGGGCTTGGCGGGCTTGCCATCGATGGCGATGAGCGCTGCGCCCGCGCCGCTCTGGCGCCCGGCAAGTACGCCCACGAGCGCAAAGCGGCTGGCCGGCGACAGTACAGCCGCCGTGGCCGCAGGCGCCGAGGGTCCCGCGCCCAGCAGCCGCGCCAGGGCCTGGGCATCGGGCGCCACCACGGCGGGCGCCGCCACGGCGAGCGTCCCGGCGCCGGGCCGGGACGTCAGGCGCAGGCCCCAGAACACCACGCTGGCCCCGGCCAGCGCCCACAGCGCCAGCGTGCCCAGGCGCACGCCCCAGAGTCCGGCAGGGTTGAGCGAAGTTGTCACCATCGCACGATTATCATTCACCGGATATGTCCACCGTGAGACTGCCCAACGTGACCACCGCCTCCCGCCTCCTCACCGCCGCCCGCACGGCCCCGACCCTGCGCGGCCGCCTGGCCGCGGGCTTCACCCTGATCGAGCTCATGGTGGTGCTCGTCATCATCGGCGTGCTGGCCGCGCTGATCGTGCCCAACGTGCTGGACCGCGCCGACGACGCGCGCACCACGGCCGCGCGCACCGATGTCACCAACATCATGCAGGCGCTCAAGCTCTACCGCCTGGACAACCAGCGCTACCCCACGGCCGAACAGGGCCTGCAGGCGCTGGTGGCCAAGCCCACCGCCGGCCCCATTCCGGGCAACTGGAAGCCCTACCTTGAAAAGCTGCCCAACGATCCCTGGGGCCGCCCCTACCAGTACCTGAACCCGGGCATCAAGGGCGAGGTGGACGTCATGTCCTTCGGCGCCGATGGCCAATCAGGCGGCGAGGGCAAGAACGCCGACATCGGAAGTTGGCAATAACCGCACTCCACCACCGCCTTCCCGTGCGCCCATCCCGGGGCTTCACGCTGCTGGAGCTGCTCGTGGTCGTGAGCATCATGGCCCTGGCCACCGCCGGCGTGGGCCTGGCGCTGCGCGACAGCGGCCAGACCCAGCTGGAACGCGAAAGCGAGCGCCTCGCAGCGTTGCTCGAGGCGGCGCGTGCGCAGTCGCGCGCGAGCGGCGCACCCGTGCGCTGGCGCGCGGTGCCGCAGGGCTTTCGCATCGACGGCCTGCCGCGCGGCACACAGAGAGCGGCCTGGCTCGACTCCAGTACCCAGGTGCTGCAGGTACTGGGCCCCGAAGGCACGCTGGTGCTGGGCCCCGAGCCCCTGATCGGCCCCCAGCAGGTGGTGCTGGGGCGCGCGGACATGCCGGGCCGCGCCATGCGCGTGGCCACCGACGGGCTGCGCCCCTTCACCGCGGAGCCCCTGCGGTGAGGTGCCGCGCCCCGCGGCCGGGCGGTTTCACGCTCATCGAGGTCATGGTGGCCCTGGCCATCGTCGCCATCGCGCTCATGGCCGGCCTGCAGGCCACGGGCGCGCTCACACGCAACACCACGCGCCAATCCGAGGTGCTGCTCGCGCAGACCTGCGCCGAAAACGAGCTCACGCGGCTGCGCCTGGCCCGCCAGCAGCCCGCGGTCGGCGATGCCACGCAGGCCTGCGAGCAGGCCGGCCAGCGCTTTGACGTGCAGCTGTCCGTGCGCCCCACGCCGAACCCGATGTTCCGGCGCATCGATGCCCAGGTGTTCACGGACGGCCATCCGGTGCTGCGCGTGTCCACCATCCAGGGAGGCTTTTGATGCGGCGGCGCCCGCGCGGCTTCACGCTGATCGAACTGCTGGTGGCCATCGCCGTGATGGCCCTGCTCGCCATCCTGAGCTGGCGCGGCCTCGACGGCATGGTGCGCGCGCAGGAGCAGACGCGCCAGCGCGCCGACGCCCACATGGTGCTGCAGGCCGCGCTCGGGCAATGGGGCGCCGACCTCGACGCCATCCAGTCCCTGCCGAACACCACCCCCATCGACTGGGACGGCCAGGTGCTGCGCCTCACGCGGCGCAACAGCGCCTGGCCCGACCCGGGCGCGCTCGTCGTGGCCTGGACGCGGCGCAACGCGGGCGGCACCGACCAGTGGCTGCGCTGGCAGTCACTCCCGGTGGGCACGCGTGCCGAGTGGCAGCAGGCCTGGCAGATGGCCGCCCAATGGGCGCGCAACCCTGGTGACGCCGAGCGGCGCGGCGAGGTGGCGCTGCTGCCGCTCACGCAATGGCGCCTGTTCTACTACCGGGGCGGCGCCTGGTCCAACCCGCAGTCGAGCGCGGGCACCCCCGGCACCCTGGCCAGCGCCAGCGTGCCCGACGGCATCCGGCTCGAAATCACGCTGCCGCCCGGTCAGGCCGCGGCCGGCCTGCTCACGCGCGACTGGTTCAACCCCGTGGCGGGGAGCAACCAGCCATGACGGTGCGCCCCACCCTGCGCTCGCGCGGCGCCGCTCTGCTCGCGGCCATGCTCACCGTGACGCTCGTGGCCTCGTTCGCAGCCGCGGCGCTGTGGCAGCAATGGCGCGCCGTAGAGGTCGAGACCGCCGAGCGCGCGCGCGTGCAGGCGGCCTGGCTCCTGCTTGGCGCGCTCGACTGGTCGCGGCTCATCCTCGTCGAGGACGGCCGCGCGGGCGGCGCCGACCACCTGGCCGAGCCCTGGGCCGTGCCGCTGCAGGAGGCACGCCTGTCCACCTTCCTCGCGGCCGACCGCAACGTGTCGCAGGTCGACGACGCAAGCATCGACACCACCGACGCCTTTCTCTCGGGCCAGATCACCGACCTGCAGTCGCGCCTGAACCTGCGCAACCTGTTCAGCGACGCCAAGATCGCCCCCATCGCACTGCGCCAGTTCACGCGCCTGTTCGAGCGCCTGGGCCTGCCGCAGCAGGAGCTGGCGCTGCTCGTGGACGGGCTGCGCCGCGCCCACGAGGGCACCGACGCCAACGCGCCGCTGATGCCGCAGACCGTGGACCAGCTCGGCTGGCTGGGCCTGTCACCCACCACCGTGGCGCGCCTCGAGCCCCATGTGGCCATGCTCCCCATGGCCACGCCCCTCAACATCAACACCGCGGGCGTGGACGTGCTCTGGGCCGCCATCGACGGGCTGGACCAGGCCAGCGCGCTCAAGATCGTGCAGGCCCGCGAATCGCGCTACTTCCATTCGGTGGACGAGCTCAAGCAGTTGCTGGGCGGCACGCTGGAGCTCAATGACGGCGGCGTGCTGGCCATCGCTTCGGGTTTCTTCGAGGTGCGCGGCCGCCTGCGCCTGGGGCAGACCACGGTGGAGGAGCGCTCGCTCGTGCAGCGCCGCTCCGGCCAGGTCTTCGTCCTGTGGCGCCAGCGCAGCGCCCTGCCGCCCGCGCCCACCGGGCCGGTGGCAGCCCCCCAGCGGACAGTCACATCGCTCCCCTAGAATGGCCCGCTACCACCGTCCATGAGCACCCTGATCCTTCACCTGCCCCAGGCCGCGCCGGGGCCCCACACCGAATACAGCTACACGCTGACCACCGACGGGCACACTGCTGCCCGCCACGGCAGCGCCGCGCCCGCCCTGCTACCAGCCCCCGGCCGCGCGGGCGAAGTCGTGGCCGTGGTGGCCGCGCGTGCCCTGTCTTGGCAGCGCGTGGCCCTGCCGCAGGGCTTGCCCCTGTCGAACGCGCCGCGCCTGCGCGCCGTGCTCGAGGGCTTGCTCGAAGACCGCCTGCTCGACGATCCGGCGCAGCTGCATTTCGCCCTGCAACCCGGTGCGCGCGCGGGCGAGAGCGCCTGGGTCGCCGTGTGCGACCGCGCCTGGCTGCGCCAGTGCTTGCAGACGCTGGAGGCCGCGGGCCGCCCCGTGGCGCGCATCGTCCCCGAATTCGCGCCCGCCCCGGGCGAAGCACCGGAGTACTACGCGCTGGGCACGCCCGACGAAGCCCAGTTCCTCGCCACAGGCGAGGAGCCCATGCTCATGCCCTGGGCGGCCGCCCCCCTGGTGCTCGCACGCGCGGGCGGGTCCGGCGACATCCAGGCCGACCCCGCCGTGGCCGCGCTGGCCGAACGCACGTTCGCGGGCCACCGCGTGGCGCTCTCCACCGCCAGCGAACGCGCGCTGCGCGCCGCACGCGGGGCCTGGGATCTCGCGCAGTTCGACCTGGCCAGCAGCGGCCGCACCCGCGCGCTGCGCAAGGCCGGCAGCGGTGCCAGCGCCTTCTTGCGCGCGCCGCAGTGGCGTGCTGCACGCTGGGGCGCGGGCCTGCTCGTGGCCGCGCACCTCGTCGGGCTCAACGCCTGGGCCTGGCAGGAACGCCAATCGCTCGCGGCCCAGCAGGCCAGCGTGCAAAGCGCACTTACGCAAACCTTCCCACAGGTGAAGGTGGTGGTCGACGCGCCCGTGCAAATGGAGCGCGAAGTGGCGCAGTTGCGCCTGGCGGCCGGCGGCCTCTCGCCACGCGACCTCGAGCCCCTGATGGCCGCCGTAGGCCAGGCACTGCCCGCCGGCGTGCAGCCCACGGGTATCGAATACGCCAGCGGCGAACTGCGCCTGCGCGGCCTCGACCTGGCTGCCGACGCGCTCGCGCCGCTGCGCGAACGCCTGGCCGGCGCGGGCTACAGTGCCCAGGCCGAAGGCGATGGGCTGCTCGTGCGCCTGGAGGGTGCCCGATGAGCGCGCCGCTGCAATCCTTCACCGCCACGCTGCAGGGGCGCTGGAAGGCCCTGGCCCCGCGCGAGCAAAGCCTGGTGCTGGCCGCCGGCACCGTCGTGGGCCTGGCCCTGCTGTGGTGGGTGGCCCTCGCGCCCGCGCTGCAGACCCTGCGCACCGCCCCGGCACGCCGCGCCGCGCTCGACGCGCAACTGCAGCACATGCAGGCGCTGCAGGCCGAGGCCCAGCAACTGCAGGCCGCGCCCGCCACACGCCCCGCCGATGCGCGCCGCAGCCTGCAGACCTCGCTCGCGCAGCAGCTCGGCACCACGGCCCAGATCCAGTTCGCGGGAGACCGCGCCACGATCACCTTCAAGGGCGCGAGCGCCGATGCACTGGCGCCGTGGCTCGCGCAGGCCCGCAGCAATGCGCACGCCGCGCCAATCGAGGCACGCCTCACCCGCAGCGCTGCTCCCGCTGCGGCCAATGCGCCGCGCTGGGATGGCAGCCTCGTGCTGGCGCTGCCGTCCTCCAGCCAGGGCCAGTGATGGCACGCGCCCAGCCGCGCTCCCGGGCCCCGGCCCCGCACTCCCCCCGCCGCTGGGCAGTGGCCGGGCTGCTGCTCGGCGCACTGCCCGCACTCGTGGCCTTCGCCCCGGCCGAATGGCTGGCGCGCGGCGTGGCCCAGGCGAGTGGTGGCCAGGTGCAACTGGCCCAGGCGCGTGGCACCCTGTGGACCGGCTCGGCCCAACTCGTGCTGACGGGCGGCGCCGAGAGCCAGGACCGCGCCGCCCTGCCCGGCCGCCTGCAGTGGCAACTGCGCCCACGCTGGACGGGCTTGGCCGCCACGCTGCAGGCCGACTGCTGCACCGCCGGCGAACCGCTGCGCCTGGCGCTGTCGCTGCGCTGGGGCGGCGCGCACCTGGCGGTGCACGATGGCCAGAGCCAGTGGCCGGCCGCCGTGCTCGCGGGCCTGGGCACGCCCTGGAACACGCTGCAGCCCCAGGGGCGTCTGGCGCTGCAAACACAAGGGCTCGCCTTCGATTGGGCGGCCGGGCGCCTGCAGCTCGCCGGCCAGGCGCGGCTCGATGCGCTCGCCATGTCCTCGCGCCTGTCCACGCTGCGGCCCATGGGCAGCTACCGCCTGCAGCTTGCAGGCGGCCCCGCGCCCACACTGGTGCTGCAGACGCTGGAGGGCCACCTGCTGCTCAGCGGCAACGGCCAATGGGTGGGCCAGCGCCTGCGCTTCACGGGCGAGGCCAGCGCCGCGCCCGAGCGCGAGGCGCAGCTGTCCAATCTCCTGAATATCATCGGGCGGCGCAGCGGTGCGCGCTCCCTCATCTCTCTGGGTTGACCTTCATGAACTCCAAGACTCCGCGCCTCGTGCGGTTTGCTCTGCATTCGATAGCTGCAAGCGCCCTGTTGGCAAGCACTAGCAGCCTCATTCATGCGCAAACGGCCGTCAACACCGCCACCGCCGGCATCCGCGCGGGCGAGCCCGTGACGCTGAACTTCGCGGGCGCCGAGATCGAGGCCGTGGCGCGCACCATGGCCACGATCACGGGCCGCAACGTGGTGGTGGACCCGCGCGTGAAGGGTCAGCTCAACCTCGTGACCGACCGCCCCGTCACGCCCGCCGCGGCGTTCCAGCAATTCCTCGCGGCGCTGCGCCTGCAGGGCTTCACGGTGGTCGAGGCCGCGGGCCTGTACAAGGTAGTGCCCGAGGCCGACGCCAAGCTGCAGAGCGGCAGCGTGGGCGTATCGCAGGGCGGCGCCGAGCCCAAGCAGCAGGGCGGGCAGATCGTCACGCAGATCTTCAAGCTCAACTTCGAGAACGCGAACAACCTCGTGCCGGTGCTGCGCCCGCTCATCAGCCCCAACAACACGATCAATGTGAACCCGGGCAACAACTCGCTCGTGATCACCGACTACGCCGACAACCTGCAGCGCATGGCACGCATCATCGCGGCCATGGACGTGGCCAACGCCACCGACGTGGAGATCATTCCGCTGCAGCACGCCGTGGCCGGCGACCTCGTGCCACTGCTCTCGCGCCTCATCGAGGGCGGCGGCGCGGCGCAGGGCGGAACGCCCACCGCCGCGCAGGGCCAGACCGACACTTCGTTCAAGACTACGCTGCTGGCCGAGCCGCGCAGCAACGCCATCGTGGTGCGCGCGGCCAACCCCGCGCGCGTGGCCCAGGTGCGCACGCTGGTCGCCAAGCTCGACCAGCCCGCCGCGCCCGGCAGCAGCGCCGCCACGGGCAACATCCACGTGGTCTACCTCAAGAACGCCGATGCGACCAAGCTCGCCACCACGCTGCGCGCCGCCATGGCCGGCATGGGCGGCATGGCCGCCTCGGGGAGCAGCACCGCGAGCACGCCGGCAGCGGCCATGACCACCACCGCGCTGTCCAGCACGCCCACGTCCGGCCTGCAGGGCGGCAGCACGACCGGCGGCCTGGGCAGCTCGGGAGGCCTGGGCTCAAGCAGCAGCCTGGGTGGCGCAAACAGCAACCAACCCTCCACGGGCGGCATCATCCAGGCCGACCCCACGACCAACTCGCTCATCATCACGGCGCCCGATCCGCTGTACCGCCAGCTGCGCGCGGTGATCGACAAGCTCGACGGCCGCCGTGCGCAGGTGCTGGTCGAGAGCCTCATCGTCGAGGTGTCCACCAACAAGCTCGCGGAGTTCGGCATCCAGTGGCAAAGCGTGCTGGGCGGCAAGGGCGATGGCATGGTCGGCGCCATCGGCACCAACTCCGCCGTGTCCGGCGCCAACATCATCGGGCTCGCGGCGGGCATCGCGCAGGGCGGCACGGCTGCGGCCACCGCCGCCGGCAAGCTGGGCAACGGCCTGAACCTGGCGCTGGCGCCGCGCATCAACGGCCAGTACTACCTGGGCGCCCTGGCCAACTTCCTGCAGAACAGCGGCGACGCCAACGTGCTGTCCACCCCTAACCTGATGACGCTGGACAACGAAGAAGCCAAGATCGTCATCGGCAGCAACGTGCCCTTCGTCACGGGCTCGTACGCCAACACCACGGGCAGCAGCACCGTGAACCCCTTCACCACCGTGGAACGCAAGGACGTGGGCCTGATGCTCAAGGTGCGCCCGCAGATCAACGAGAACGGCA
>JAYSFC010000062.1:0-20513 GCA_041913505.1 Acidovorax sp. | reverse complement strand
GCGTGTCGCCCTCGAAGTACAGCACCGTGTCCACCATGTGCTCCAGCACGCGCGGGCCGGCAAGCGCGCCTTCCTTGGTCACATGGCCCACGAGGATGACGGCGATGCCCGTGGCCTTGGCCAGCCGCGTGAGGTGCGCCGCGCACTCGCGCACCTGGGCCACCGAGCCGGGCGCACTGGTGAGCTGGTCCGAATAGATGGTCTGGATCGAATCGACCACGCACACGGCGGGCTGCGTGGCCTCGACGGTGGCCAGGATTTTTTCCAACTGGATCTCGGCCAGCACGTTGACCTGGCTGGCCTCCAGCCCCAGCCGACGCGAGCGCAGCGCCACCTGCGCGCCGCTTTCCTCGCCCGTCACGTACAGCGTGGGCAGGCCCACGCGGTGCAGTGCGTCCATGGCCTGCAGGAGCAGCGTGGACTTGCCGATGCCCGGGTCGCCGCCGATGAGCACCACGCCGCCCTCGACCACGCCGCCGCCGAGCACGCGGTCCAGCTCCTCGATGCCGCTGGCGGTGCGCGCCACCTCTGTGGCCTCGATGGCCGCCAGCGGCATCACCGCCTGCGCCTGGGCCAGGCCCGCGTACTGCCCCGCGGCGGCGCTGAGGCGGTTCTTGCCGCCGCCCGCGCCCTCGGCCACGGTCTCGACCAGCGTGTTCCAGGCACCGCAGGCCGGGCATTTGCCGAGCCAGCGCGCGCTGGTGCCGCCGCATTCGCTGCAGGTGAAGATGGTTTTGTCCTTGGCCATGGGGCGCAGACTATAGCGGGCCCGAGCGAGCACAATGGCCCCTCCCCCGCCATCGCATTCCATCCATGAAAGCATGCATCTACGGAGCCGGCGCCATCGGCGGCTGGCTGGGCCTGGCACTGGCGCAGGCCGGCTGCGACCTGAGCCTGATCGCACGCGGCGCCACGCTGGCCGCGCTGCAGGCCCACGGCCTGCGCCTCACCCGCCCCGACGGCAGCACCGCCCACGCCCCCGTGCGCGCGAGCGACGACCCGGCCGCGCTCGGCGTGCAGGACCTCGTGGTGATTGCCGTGAAAGCCCCCGCCCTGCCCGAGGTGGCACGCCGCATAGCACCGCTGATCGGCCCACACACCGTGGTGCTCACGGCCATGAACGGCGTGCCCTGGTGGTTCACCGACGGCTGCGAGGGCCCCGCACGCAGCCAGGCACTCACCAGCGTGGATGCCGATGGCGGCATCGCGCGCGCCATTCCCACGGGCCAGGTGATCGGCGGCGTGGTGCACGCAAGCTGTGCGCTCGACGGCCCCGGCCAAGTGCGCCAGCACTTCGGCAACAAGCTCATCCTGGGCGAGCCCGGCGGGCAGGACAGCGAACGCCTGGCCCGGCTCGCGGAGCTGCTCGCGCGCGGCGGCATCGAGGTCGAGCGCTCTCCGCGCATCCAGCGCGACATCTGGTTCAAGCTCTGGGGCAATCTGACCATGAACCCCATCAGCGCGCTCACGGGCGCCACCACCGACCGCATCCTGGGCGACGACCTCGTGCGCGCCTTCGTCTCGGCCGTGATGCTGGAGGCCAAGGCCATCGGCGAGCGGCTGGGCCTGCCCATCGACCAGCAGCCCGAGGACCGCCACGCCGTCACGCGCAAGCTCGGCGCGTTCAAGACCTCCATGCTGCAGGATGTGGAAGCCGGCAAGCCCCTGGAGATCGACGCGCTCGTGGGCGCCGTGCACGAGCTGGGCCGGCTCACGCAGGTGCCCACCCCGCACACCGACGCGCTGCTGGGCCTCACCCGGCTCATGGCACGCACACGCGGTTTGTATTAAAACCGGCCACTGTGCTTGTCCCACGGTTTTCAATAGCTACTTTTTCAATAGCAAACATCATGTCTCCACTCAAGCTCTACTACGCCCCTGGCACCTGCGCCCAGGCCGTGCGCATCGCCCTGCACGAGGCCAACGCCCCGCACGAGGCCGTGCGCGTTGACTTCGCCTCCGGCGAACAGCGCAGCCCCGCCTACCTGGCCATCAACCCCAAGGGCCGCGTGCCCGCGCTCGTGACCGAGCACGGCGTGCTCAGCGAAACCCCCGCGCTGCTGATGTACGTGGCGCAGCGCTTTCCCGAGGCGCGGCTCGCCCCCACGGACCCCTTCGCTCTCGCGCGCATGCAGGAGCTCCACAGCTACCTCGCCTCCACCGTGCACGTGGCCCACGCCCACCGCCCCCGCGCGAGCCGCTGGGCCGACGAACCCGAGGCCCAGGCCGCCATGCAGCGCAAGGTGCCCACCAACATGGCCGAATGCTTTGGCGTGATCGAGCGCCACCACCTCGGCGACGGCCCCTGGGTGCTGGGGGAGCAGTACACCGTGGCCGACGGCTACCTGTACACCGTGGCGGGCTGGCTCAAGGGCGACGGCGTGGACATCGCCCAGTTCCCCAAGGTGCACGCCCATTTCCAGCGCATGGGCGAACGCCCCGCCGTCGTAGCAGCAACCACCCCCTGAGCGGCAACGCTCCTGCACCACCCAAGGCAACAACGGGAGACACGCCGCATGAAACCCCGCATCGCCATGGCCGGCATCGGCCTCATGGGCCACGGTATCGCGCACAACCTGCTGCGCCATGGCTACCCGCTCACGGTGCTGGAGCACGCGGGCAACCAGCCGCTCGATGCCCTGCGGGCGGCAGGCGCCACCACCCAGGCCCGCGCCGCCACGCTTGCGGCCCAGGCCGACGTGGTGATCCTGTGCGTGACGGGCTCGCCCCAGGTGGAGGCCGTGCTGTTTGGCGAAGGGGCCGAAGGCGGGGTGCTGCGGGGCCTGCGCCCGGGCACCGTGGTGATCGACTGCTCCACGGCCATCCCCTCCTCCACCGAGCGCGTGGCCCAGGCCGTGGCGGCCGCGGGCGGCCGCTTCCTCGACGCGCCCATGACGCGCACCCCCAAGGAGGCCGCCGAAGGGCGCCTCAACCTGCTCGTGGGCGGCGACGCCGCGCTGTTCGAGGAATGTCGGCCCATCCTGGCCTGCTTCGCCGAGAACATCACGCACGCGGGCCCCGTGGGCGCGGGCCACCGCATGAAACTGCTGCACAACTACGTGTCGCTCGGCTTCGTGGCCCTGCTGGCCGAGGCCGCCGCCTGCGCGGAGCGCACGGGCATCGCCCCCGAGGTGCTGGTGCAGGTGCTGGCCCAGGGCGGCGGCGGCGGCGCGGCGCTGGAGCGCCTCAGGCCCTACCTGCTGGCGCACGACCCCTCGGGCCTGCGCTTCTTCATGGCGAACGCGCAGAAGGACCTGGGCTACTACAGCACCATGGCCGAGGACGGCGGGGCCGCGCACGCGATCGCGGATGGAGTGCTGGCCACGTACGAGCGGGCGGTGCGGGAAGGGGGCGCGCAGGCACTGGTGCCGGAGTTGGTGGGGTTGCTGGCGCGCGGACGCTGAGACTGGCGGCGTTCTGGGAGCGCGGGGGCAGCCCGATCTCGACCCGTTGCGGTCCTCTTCCGCATCAGTGCGGACGTCTGCTTGCCGTTTCATTGCCTGCGCAGTGTGGCAAGCCCGATCCGCACCCACCAACTTGCCTGTTGAGCCGGATATTCGCAAACCTGCGCTGCCAAGCCCGCGAAGCGCTTGCATGGGCGGACAACTCCAATATATGATTAATATATGTTTCATATATGGAGAGCGGCGTGGGCATCGTGAACATCGACGACGATCTGCACGATCAGATCCGCAAGGCCAGTGCCGTCTCGTGCCGGTCGATCAACGCACAAGCGGCGTTCTGGATCAAGGTCGGCATGCTGTGCGAAACGAATCCAACGCTGAGCTTCAACGAGGTCATGACCCGTGAACTGAGAGGTGCAGGCGTCAAGCTGCAGACCGTCAAGGGGCTTCGACTTGACCAAGCGACCTGAAGAGATTGCCTTGATGGCGGAGTCCGGCCGCTTGCTGGCTGATGTGTTTGGCTATTTGGATCAGATCAACCTGATCGGCACCTCCACCATGCAGATCAACGATCTGGTCGATGGCTTCATCGTCAAAGAACTCAAGGCGCGTCCGGCAAGCAAAGGGCAGTACGGTTACGCCTACGCCCTCAACGCCTCACGCAACCATGTCGTGTGCCACGGTGTGCCGTCCACAACCGACATCCTGCAAAGCGGGGACATCGTCAACTTCGACATCACGCTGGAGAAAAATGGCTACATCGCCGATTCCAGTAAGACCTATCTGGTGGGCGAGGTGTCTCCCATGGCCAAACGGCTCGTGCAAGTAACCCATGAAGCGATGTGGAAAGGGATCAAGACGGTTCGCCCCGGCGCCCGACTTGGCGATATAGGTCACGCCATCGAGCGCCACGCGCGCAGAAACGGCTATTCCGTTGTGAGGGAGTATTGCGGGCACGGCATCGGGCGCGAGATGCACGAGGAGCCGCAAGTGCTGCACTGGGGCAAGCCGAAAACGGGCTTGGTGTTGCGCGAAGGCATGGTGTTCACCATCGAGCCCATGATCAACCAGGGGCGCGCCGCGGTTCACACCCAAGAAGACGGCTGGACGGTCGTCACGCGCGATGGGCAACTGTCTGCACAGTTTGAACACACCGTGGCCGTGACCCGGAACGGCGTGCAGGTCTTGACTTTGCGATCCGGAGAAAGGGTGCCCAACTGATGGTTGAGCGGCCTGAGGAGGGCACTTGAGAAAAGCGCCCCCTCAAGGCTTTGTGCAAGAGCCGGACCGCTACTGCAGATCGCGCAAGCCCACTTCATAGGTCTTGCTGGCTGCGTTGTAGTGGATGGTGTAGCTGGACGGGTAGGCGCCCTGCCTGCTGTACCGGGCCGGCCTGGGCACCGGAGCGGAGAAGTTCGGCCTGGACTGCAAAAAGGCCAGCGACGCCATCGGCTCAAGGAAGGTCAGCTGCTGGTTGTGGTAGCCGTAGATGAAAGTCGCATTGAACGGCTGCCCCTGGAACTCCCCGCTGGCCGGGTTGATGGCATGCACGCCCATTTCAGGCACGGCAGTGCCCGGGGGAACGATATACCCCTCGGCCAGCAACTCCCGCGGTGGCTGCTGGCCGGGCTCGCCGGATGCGTTCTCGCTGTCGAATCGGATGGACTCGCGCTGCGCCTGACCAATCAGGTAAAAATGGAAATCAAAGTGCGGCACGTCGTACACCTTGGGTGGGGGATGGCCGCTGGGCTCCCAATTGATGACAGCGTGGTCCACCACCGTCCGCGGCCCCTTTGTCGGCATGGGCAGCACGTAGGGGACATGGGTGTGGCCGCCATCGGTCGCAGCCGGCAGCCCCTTCAAGGCGTCGGACGTGAACGCGATTGCGATCGTGTGGGGCTGGCCGCTGGCGTCGGTGTAGACGACGGTATGGGCCGAGCCACGGCCCATGCGAACGGCCTTGCCTTTGTAGGTCATCGCCTGGTTTTCGGCCTGCGCCGCTCCCCCGAGAGCCGCGAAGGCCGCGAACAGGGTGATGACCGCCGAGGTATGCAGACCCGCCACTCGTTTCTGTGCCATTTGGCTTCTCCTGGACTGGGGGCAACGCCCACCCGGCGCCACATCAGTTCAGCGGATGCCGGACGCGCTGGGTGCACGACGCCAATGCCCCACAGGCGCGCAGCCCGGATCCACCGTCGCGGTTGCACTGTGCGCCGCAGGCCGTGCGCCGTCAATCCCCGCTCCGGCTGCAGGTCCTGGTGAGGCTACTCACTTTCAACGATTTCTGGCGGAGGAAGAACAGGCCCTGGTGGCGCAACTCCTGACCGGGCAGTCCGCCGCCACGCACGGCGCGATCTGCGGGGAACGCTTTCTTCGCCGCCACTGATGTAGATCATCCGCGATCACTTCCAACAGAATAACAATGAGAACGATTCTCATTTTTTATCTGTTCAGGAATCGCGTATGAAGCCCCTCCACCGCATCACCCTCGGCCTGGCGGCCTGCAGCCTGGCTTTTGCCGCCCAGGCGCTGGAATACCCCATCGGCTCGCCCCAGCAGATGGCGGGCATGGAGATTGCCGCCGTCTACCTGCAGGCCGTGGAAATGGAGCCCGAGGGCCATATGCGCAAGGCCGCCGAGTCGGACGTGCACCTGGAGGCCGACATCCACGCCATGGCCAACAACCCCAACGGCTTCAAGGAAGGCGACTGGATTCCGTACCTGATGGTCAGGTACGAACTGACCAAGCTGCCCTCGGGCGAGGTCATCAAGGGCGACATGATGCCGATGGTGGCCAATGACGGCTCGCACTACGGCGACAACGTCAAGCTCAAGGGCCCGGGCAAGTACAAGGTCAAGTTCATCGTGCTGCCGCCCAGCGCCAAGGACAACCCGCAGGGCAACCACTTTGGCCGCCACACCGACCGCCTGACGGGCGTGCGCCCCTGGTTCAAGCCGTTTGAGATCGAATGGGAATTCACCTTTGCCGGCGTCGGCAAGAAGGGCGGCTACTGATGCTGCGCCACAAGCCCCTAAACTTGGCCCTGGCCCTGGCGCTGGCGGGCCTGCTGGCCACCACCGCAGCCCAGGCCGCTAGCCCGGCGGCACCCGCTGGCGCTGCGACGGCGCAGAGCCCGGAAGTGACCGAGCTGCTCGCGCAGATCAAGCGGCTGTCGGCGCGCATCGAGGCACTGGAGCAGCAGAACAAGGCCTCCGACAAGGCCCTGGCCACCGACCGCATCAGCGAGCAGGAGCCCGAGCTCGTCACGCGCCTGAAGGCCGTGGAAATGCAGTCGCTCGGCATGCTCAAGTCGGCGCGCACGGTGGAGGCGCTGGACGGTATCCAGGTCGGCTTCTCCCTCACGACCGTGGCGCAGCGCCCCTCGGCGGCCGTGAACCTGCCCGGCAGCGACATCGACGGCAAGTTCGGCAGCAGCCAGCTCAACTACCGGGGCGACGCCTTCGTCACCGTGCCGCTCGATCCCATCGGCAACACCGAGAGCAAGATTTTTGCCCACCTGCGCTTTGGCCAGGGCGCCGGGCTCAACGATCTGTACTCGTTCTCCAAGCCCAACGCGAGTGCGTTTCGCGTCACCTCGACCAGCCCGGACGACTCGGTCGCCATCCTCGGCCAGGCGTGGTACCAGGCCACCATCCCGCTGCCCTTGGGCGGCTTCAAGCCGCACTCCAAGGAGACGCTGGAAGTCAACTTCGGCAAGATGGACCCGTTCCTGTTCTTCGACCAGAACGCCGCCGCCAACGACGAAACGCGCCAGTTCCTCAACACCGCCTTCGTGCACAACCCACTGCTGGACGCGGGCGGCGACATCGGCGTCGACCGCAACGGCTTCACCCCCGGCTTTCGCGTTTCCTACCTGAACAAGATGGACAAGCGCGAGCCCTGGCGCCTGTCGCTGGGCGTGTTCGGCGCGGGCAATGGCGCGAACTACTCGCGCTTCTTCTCCTCGCCGCTGATCCTGGCGCAGGCCGAAACCCAGCTGCGCCTGATGGGCGGGCTGCTGGGCAACTACCGCCTGTACTACTGGCGCACCGGCCAGGCCCCCACGTACCAGGGCGACAGCGCGCAGCGCTCGGGCTGGGGCCTGTCGGTGGACCAGCGCGTGGGCGACGCCATGACGGTGTTCGGCCGCTACGGCCAGCACATCAACGGGCGCGGCGCGCGCTTCGACAAGGCGCTCACGGCGGGCTTCGAGCTGGCCGGCTACGGCTGGGGGCGCGGCGGCGACTCGCTCGGCCTGGCAGCAGGCTGGCTGCAGTCCTCGCGCGGCTGGCGCGCCGACGCCGCCAGTCTGGACGCGAACGGCAACGGCATACCCGACTACGGCTACCCGGCCCGCGGCGCCGAGCGCGTGGCCGAGCTGTACTACCGCTGGCGCCTGAACAAGCAGTTCGAGGTCTCGCCCTCGCTGCAGCTCATGTCCCACCCGGGCGCCAACCCGGACGCCAAGCTGTTCCACCTGTTCTCTCTGCGGGCGCAACTGACCTATTGACCCTGCCCGCACAGCGTGCCAACCCACGCCCCGGTCGCCCTGCGGCCAGGGCCAAATCACAAGCCAGCGCGCAACCATTGAGCGCCAGTAGCTACAAAATCATGAGCAAAAAACACCTTTGGGGCACCTGCTGCCTGGCCCTGGCGGGGCTTGCCGGCCTGGCGGCGGCGCCCGGCGCCCGGGCCGACGAACTGCCCACCTTTGCCATCACCGCCAAAGACGGTCGCCTGGAGCCCGCGCGGCTCGAAGTGCCGGCGGGCAAGCGCATCAAGCTCACGCTGCGCAACGCCGGCCAGACGCCGGTTGAGTTCGAGAAC
Source organism: Acidovorax sp. (assembly GCA_041913505.1). GTDB lineage: Bacteria > Pseudomonadota > Gammaproteobacteria > Burkholderiales > Burkholderiaceae_C > JAYSFC01. The sequence goes on along the minus strand of JAYSFC010000062.1, from coordinate 12,281 downwards.
ATCAACCTGCGCGTGGAAAAAGTGCTGGGCCCCGGTGCCAGCTCCTTCGTCGTCACGCCACCGCTCCAGCCCGGGGCGCATGAATTCATCGACGAATTCCATCCCGTCACCGGCAGGATGCAGCTCATCGCCCGGTAGGAGATCGCTGCCATGCTCAATGCCTTCATCATCGTCTGGCGCGAAAGCCTCGAAGCCATGCTCGTCATCGGCGTGCTGCTGTCGTGGATCGCGCGCCAGCCCGCCCCCGCCGCGCTGCGCCGGCGCCTGTGGCTCGGCGCGGGCGCCGGCATCTCGCTCGCCTGCGCCCTGGGCGCGGCCACCTTTGCGGTGCAAAGCGAATTTGCCGGCGCATCGCTCGACCTCTTCCAGTTCGCCATGGTGCTGGCAGCCGCCGCACTGATCGTGCACATGGTGCTGTGGATGCACGCGCATGGCCGGCACATGAAGCGCGCGCTCGAAGGCCGTGCCGAAGGCCAGGCCGGCGCCTGGGGCATCGCCGCCATCACCGCCCTGGCCGTGGGGCGCGAAGGCGCGGAAACCGTGGTCTTCCTCTACGGCCTGGGCATGGAAAGCCAGGGTGCGGCGCTGGCGGGCATGGTGGGCGCGGCGGCGGTCGGCTTTGCTGCCGCCGGCGCCACCGCCTGGCTGGCCGCGCGCGGCGCGCGCCGGCTCAACTACCGCACGCTGTTTGCGGCCAGCGAAATCCTGCTGCTGTTCATCGCCAATGCCCTGCTGGCCAATGCGGCGGACCGCGCCATCGCCCTGGGCTGGGCGCCGGCGCTGATCGATCCGCTGTGGGACCTCTCCGCCTGGCTGAGCGACGGCCAGGGCGCGGGCCGCCTGCTGGCCGACTTCACCGGCTACCGCGCCCGCCCCGCCGCCACGGTGGTGCTGGCCAGCCTGGCGTTCTGGGCCTATGCCCTGTGGCGGCTGAAGCGCCCGGCCGGGGCCGCCGCCGGAGCCTGACATGCCGGCCACCGAGCACACGCTGGTTTTCACCCGCCGGCTCCCCGCCCGCCCGCCCCGCCCACGGCTGGCCCGGCTGGGCGACTGGATGGCGCGCCACCGGCGCACGATCATGGCCCTGCAGTGGGCCGTGGTGCTTTTCTACGCCGCCCTGGTGGTGGTGCCCGCCTTTTTGCCGCACCCGCACGCCGAGGCGCGGCTGTTCTCGAGCGACCTGGGCGCGGCCTCTTTCGTCGATGGCACGCCGTGCGGCGACACCGCCACCGGTCAGCCGCCACAGGCCAAGGCGCCCTACGCGGCGCAGTGGCACGAGCGCCTGGTGCTGCTGGCGCAGTACCTGTTCTGGGGCGTATGGTGGCCGTTCGTCATCCTCTCGGTCATGCTGATGGGGCGGGTCTGGTGCGGGGTGCTCTGCCCCGAAGGCGCCCTGAGCGAATTCGCCAGCCGCCATGGGCGCGGCGGCGCCATTCCGCGCTGGCTGCGCTGGAGCGGATGGCCCGTGGTGGCCTTCATCCTGACCACCGTCTACGGCCAGCTCGTCAGCGTGTACGAATACCCGCAGGCGGCGCTGCTGGTTCTGGGCGGCTCCACGGTCGCCGCCGTGGCCGTCGGCTGGATGTACGGCCGGGGCAAGCGCGTGTGGTGCCGCTACCTCTGCCCGGTCTCGGGCGTCTTTGCCCTGCTGGCGCGCATTGCGCCGCTGCATTTCAAGCTCGACCGCGAGGCCTGGCTGAGCTACCCCGGGCGCACGCCCGCCGTCGATTGCCCGCCGCTGCTGCCGGTGGGTCAGCTTTCCAGCATGTCGCAATGCCATGCCTGCGGCCGCTGCAGCGGCCACCGCGATGCCATGCGGCTGGAGGGCCGCTCGCCCGAGGCCGAGATCCTGGCCGCCCGCCCTGCGGGCCGGTCCGAGTTGCTGCTGCTGTTCTACGGCGTGCTGGGCGTGGCCATCGGGGCCTTCCAGTGGACGGTCAGTCCCTGGTTCGTGCGCGGCAAGCAGGCCGCGGCCGAATGGCTGGTGGCGCATGAGATCTTCTGGCCGCTGGACTACGACGCCCCCTGGTGGCTGCTGACGCAGTCGCCCGACACTGGCGATGCGTTCAGCTGGCTCGATGGCGCCGCCGTGCTCGGCTACATCCTGGCCGTGGCGCTGCTGCTGGGCAGCACGCTGCTGGCACTGTCCTGGGCCGCGGGCCGCCTGTCGCGCATGGACTGGCGCGCCCTCGCCCTGGCCCTGGTGCCGATGGCTGGCACCGGGCTGTTCCTGGGGTTGTCGATGATGACGGCCACACACCTGCGCGCCGAGGGCGTCGGCCTCGCCTGGCTGCCGTGGGCGCGGGCGCTGCTGCTGGCGCTGGGCAGCCTCTGGTCCTGGTCGCTGGGCGCACGCCTGGTGCTGCGCCCCCGTGCGGGCTGGGCGCGCACCGCGGCGGCGCTGGGCTGCTGGAGCCTGGCCCTGGCCTGCGTGACGGGCGCCTGGGTGCTGCTGCTGTATGTCTGGTGAGCCGCACGTGCGGGTCGCCCGGGCCGCCATGCCCGGCCACGCCTCGGCCTCGGTGACGCTGCGTTCAGTCCACCACCACCGGCACGCGCTGGGCCAGCGCGCACATGAGCTCGTAGCCCACGGTGCCCGCGGCCTGCGCCACGTCGTCGATCGAGAGCCAGGTGCCGTCGCTCGCGCGGCCCCAGAGCGTGACCTCGTCGCCCATGCCCACGGAGATACCTGCTTGCTGCAGCGGCGTGAGGTCCACGGTGACCATGTCCATGCTCACGCGGCCCACGAGGCGCGTGCGCACGCCCTTCACGAGCACGGGCGTGCCCGTGTCGGCATGGCGCGGGTAGCCGTCGGCATAGCCGCAAGCCGCCACGCCGATCAAGAGCGGCCCCTCGGCCGTGAAGCGCGAACCGTAGCCCACGGTGTCGCCGCGCTGCAGCTGCTGGGTGGCGAGCAGCTTGGCCGACAGCGTCATCGTGGGTTCAAGCCCCCACTGCGCGGCCGTGCGCTCGGGATGGTCGGGCGCGCTGCCGTAGAGCACGATGCCCGCGCGCACCCATCCACCCTCGTTGATGCAGCGCACCTCGGCCTCGCCGCCATGGCGCAGCGTGGCGGCGCTGTTGCTGATGCTGCGCTCGCCGGGCAGGTCGCGCGTGGCCTCGCGGAAGGCGGCGAGCTGGTGGGCGATGCCGCGCGGTCCGTCGGCGTCGGAGAAATGCGTCATGAGCGAAATCTCTTCCACCTGCGGCAGCGCCGACAGCCGCGCCCAGGCCGTGCGGTAGCGCGCGGGCGTGAAGCCCAGGCGGTTCATGCCCGAGTTCATCTTGAGGAATACGCGGTGCGGGACCTGCGTCTTGTGCGCGGCCAGCCAGTCGATCTGCTCGTCGCAGTGCACGGCATGCCAGATGCCCAGGCGCGAACACAGCTCCAGGTCGCGCGGCTCGAACACGCCCTCGAGCAGCAGCAGCGGGCCGCGCCAGCCCAGCGCGCGCACGCGCTCGGCCTCGGCCAGGTCGATCATCGCGAAGCCGTCGGCGCCGCGCAGCCCCTCGTAGACGCGCTCGATGCCGTGGCCGTAGGCATTGGCCTTGACCACGGCCCAGACCTTGGCGTCCGGCGCGGCTGCGCGCACGCGCGCAAGGTTGTGGTGCAAGGCGGCGGTGTGGATGGTGGCAAGGATCGGGCGCGGCATGGCACAGGCAAGCTAGGGAAATGGAGGGTCATTCTGGCACCGCCTTGCACCGGCTGCGCCGTGGGCGCGTGATATAACCGCCAGTCACCTGCCCCGGAGCCTCTTTTTACCAAGGCATTAGCCCTGCTGATGCCTGCCACAGCCATTCGATGAAGCGCGGTTTCTACACGATCATGTCGGCGCAGTTTTTCAGCTCGCTGGCCGACAACGCCCTCTTCGTCGCCGCCGTGGAATTGCTGCGCTCCAGCAGCGCCCCCGAATGGCAGCGCGCGGCCCTGGTGCCGATGTTCGCGCTGTTCTACGTGGTCCTCGCGCCGTTCGTGGGCGCCTTCGCCGACGCCGTTCCCAAGGGGCGCGTCATGTTCATCAGCAACGCCATCAAGGTGGTGGGCTGCCTCATGATGCTGTTCGGCTCGCACCCGCTGCTGGCCTATGCCGTGGTGGGCCTGGGCGCGGCGGCGTACTCGCCGGCCAAGTACGGCATCCTCACCGAGCTGCTGCCCGCCTCGCAGCTCGTCAAGGCCAACGGCTGGATCGAGGGCCTCACCATCGCCTCCATCATCCTCGGCGTGCTGCTGGGCGGCCAGCTCGTGGGCTCGGCCATCTCCGCGCACCTGCTGGGCATCGACCTGCCCGGCGTCGACACGGGCATCGACACCCCGGCCGAGGCCGCCATCGCGGTGCTGATCCTCGTCTACGCCGTCGCGGCCTGGTTCAACCTGCGCATTCCGCACACCGGCGTGGAGATGCGCCCGCTGCGCCAGGACCCGAGCCGCAGCCTGCTGGCCAACGCGCTGGCGCTGCTGCCCGACTTCTGGAGCTGCAGCCAGCGCCTGTGGCGCGACAAGCTCGGGCAGATCTCGCTGTCCACCACCACGCTGTTCTGGGGCGTTTCGGGCAACCTGCGCTACATCGTGCTGGCCTGGAGCGCCGCGGCGCTCGGCTACAGCACGACGCAGGCCTCGGCCCTCGTGGGCGTGGTGGCCATCGGCACGGCCGTGGGCGCCGTGGCGGCCTCGATGCGCATGCGGCTGGAATACGCCACGCGCGTCATCCCCATGGGCATCGCCATGGGCCTGCTCGTGATCGCGATGAATTTCATCGGCAACGTGTGGATCGCCATCCCCTTCCTGATCCTGCTCGGGGGCCTGGGCGGTTTCCTGGTCGTGCCCATGAACGCGCTGCTGCAGCACCGCGGCCACAACCTCATGGGCGCGGGCCGCTCGATCGCGGTGCAGAACTTCAACGAGCAGGCCTGCATCCTGGGCCTGGGCGCGTTCTACAGCCTCTCCACCAAATTCGGCCTGTCGGCCTTTGGCGCCATCACGGCGTTCGGGGTCACCGTGGCGGGCGTGATGTGGGCCATCCAGCGCTGGCACTACCGCAACTGCAAGCGCCATGCCGACGAGGTCGAGCACCTCCTCTCGATCGCGCGGCACGACCACCACTGAACTCCTGTTTTCATAGCTACTGGTGCATAGCGGATGCGCACCTGGGGCTGATTTCATGCAATCGCCGCTGCCCATTTTCGCCCTGCTGTTCAATGCCCTGGTCTGGGGGCTGTCGTGGTGGCCGTTCCGCGCCATGCACGCGGCGGGCCTGCACCCGCTGTGGGCCACGGCGCTGATGTACGGCCTCGTGCTGCTGGGCCTGCTGGCGCTGCGCCCCGGCACGCTGCGCCAGGCACTGCCGCACCCCGCGCTGTGGCTGCTCGCCGTCAGCTCGGGGCTGAACAACGTAGCCTTCAACTGGGCCGTGACGGTGGGCGACGTGGTGCGTGTGATCCTGCTGTTCTACCTGATGCCGGCCTGGGCCGTGCTGCTGGCCTGGCGCATCCTGAGCGAGCGCCCCACGCCCGCGGCCCTGGCGCGGCTCGCGCTGGCGTTCGGCGGCGTGGCCCTGGTGCTGCTGCCGCCCGAGGCGTCATGGCGCAGCCTGGCGCGCAACCTCTCGATGGCCGACGCCCTGGCGCTGCTCGGCGGCTTCATGTTCGCGCTCACCAACGTGCTGCTGCGCCGCCTGCACACGGTGCCGGGGCCAGCGCGCATGCTCGCCATGTTCGGCGGCTGCTGCGCACTGGCCCTCCTGAGCGCGCTGGCGGGCACGGCGGCGGGCTACGTGCCGGGCTTTCCGGCCTTCGACCTTGCCTGGGCCGGGGTGGCGCTCGTGCTATCGCTGCTGTTCATGGTGGGCAACTGGGCGCTGCAGTACGGCGCGGCGCGACTGCCCTCGGGCACCACGGCCGTGGTGATGCTGTCGGAGGTGGCGTTCGCCAGCGTCTCCTCGGTGCTGCTCGCCTCGGCGCAACTCGCGCCGCGCACGCTGCTTGGCGGCGCGCTCATCATGCTTGCGGCACTGCTGGCCGCGCTGCGGCGGCGTTGAGCCCCACGGGCGGCCTCCGTAGAATCCGTTGCCGGCAAGACCCGAAGGCACGCCGCCCGCCACAGGTTTTTTGGGAGCCTCCATGACCGCGAGCATCTACGACTTCGAAGCCCAGCCCATGAGCGGCCCGCCCGTGCCGCTGTCTCAGTATCGCGACAAGGTGCTGCTCATCGTCAACACGGCCAGCGCCTGCGGTTTCACGCCGCAGTTTGCGGGGCTGGAGGCGCTGCACCAGCAGTACGCGGCCCGGGGCCTCGTCGTGCTCGGCTTCCCGTGCAACCAGTTCGGCCACCAGGACCCTGCCAGCAACGAGGAAATCGCCAGCTTCTGCCAGCTCAACTATGGCGTGAGCTTTCCGATGATGGCCAAGATTGACGTCAACGGCGCCGATGCCACGCCGCTGTATCGCTGGCTCACGGCCGAGGCGCCGGGGCTGCTGGGCAGCAAGGCCATCAAGTGGAACTTCACCAAGTTCCTCGTGGGGCGCGACGGGCGCGTGATCCGCCGTTACGCGCCACAGGACACCCCGCAAAAGCTTACGGGCGACATCGAGGCCGCGCTGGCGGCCTGACGCCACGCGGCCTTCACGAGCGGCCCGGCGCGACGCGCTCGCGCCACAGGGGGCGCAGCATGTACAGCCCCAGCACCGGCCCCAGGGCCAGCCACGGCAGCAGGCGGTCCAGCGGCAGGGCCTCGCCCGCGCGCACGAACAGCTCGATGCTCAGCACCGTGATGGCGAAGCCGATGCTGTTGGCGAACGTGAGCACGCTGCCCACCATCTCGGGCGGCGCATTGCGTGCCGTGAGGGTGGAAAACTGCGGCGAATCACCGACCACCGTGGTGCCCCACACCACCATCCAGGCGGCGAACCACGGCCACGGCGCCCCCAGCAGCCAGGGGCTTGCGAGCCCGCACAGGCCGCTGGCCGCGAGCTGCGCCGCCGCCACGCGCGCGCTGCCCAGCCGCCGCGCCGCGAGGCCGCCCACCGCGCAGCCCATGAAGCCCACGGCAATGACCCCGAACGCGGCCCAGCTGAGGGCCGTGCCCGACAGGTGGGTGGCGAGGATCAGCGGCACGAGCACGTAGAAGGCATACAGCTCCCACATGTGGCCGAAGTAGCCGAACACCGAGGCGCGCACGCGCGTATCCGCCCAGATCACCGCCAGGCCGCGCGGCGTGAGCCGGGCACCGCGCGGGCGCTGTGCCGCATCGGGCACCAGGGCGGCCGTGGCCAGGCCGCCGAGCAGGGTCAGTGCCGACACGCTGAGCACCACGGCCTGCCACGGCAGCCACAGCCCGCCCAGCGCGCGCAGCCCGTGCGGCAGCGCCGTGCCGAGCACGAGCGCCCCGATGAGCACGCCCATGGCCGCGCCCAGCCCCTCACGGTACCAGCCGGCCGCAATGCGCATGCCCACGGGGTAGATGCCCGCGAGCAGGAAGCCCACGGCGAAGCGCAGCGCCAGCAGCAGCGCCCACTGCCCGCCGCCGAGCACCACGGTGAGCGCGTTCGCGATCGCGCCCAGCACGGCGCAGGCCAGGAACACGCGCGTCGGGCGGAAGCGGTCCGCCACCATCCACAGCGCGAACACCAGGGTGCCGGCCACGAAGCCCAGTTGCACCGCCGAGGTGAGCATGCTCACGGCGCTGGCCGGCAGCCCCCAGGCGCGCTGCAGGTCGGGCATGACCGCGTTGGTGGCAAACCACGGCGCCGTGCCCGCGAACTGCGAGAACACGATGACGGGCAGCACCCGGCGCGGCACGGTGGACATGGCGGCAAGCATCGCACCGGCGGAGCGCGGCGTCCAGGCGCGCCGCAGCGCTACGGCGCGCAATCCTCGCAGGTGAAGTCCTGCGTGAGCACGCCGTTGGGGTAGGCCTGGTGCGCGCGCAACGCCCAGCGCCGGGGCGCCAGTTCGCCCCCCGCGCCCCACAGCGGCAGCCCGCCGCCGAGCGTGACGGGAATGGTGGCCAGCATGAGCCGGTGCACGCAGCCCGCGCGCAGGAACTGCCCCGCCACGTCGCCGCCGCCCAGCAGCCACACGCGGCGCAGCCCCTGGGCGCGGCACTGCGCGAGCAGCGTGGCGGGATCGAGCGCCCCCCAGCGCACGGACGCGGGCGGCGCATCTGGGCCGCCCGGGCGGGCACGGTGGCTCAGCACCCAGGCGGGGCGGTCGCCATAGGACCAGCCCAGGCCGAGTACCGCATCGTAGGTGGCACGCCCCATCACGACGGCGTCGACGCCTGCCATGAAGTCGGCCAGGCCGTAGTCGGTGCCCGCCTGGTCGAAGGCGAACAGCCAGTCGAGCTCGCCGCGCGGGCCTGCGATGCGGCCGTCCAGCGACGCGGCCACGTAGTAAACGATTTCGGTCATGGCAAAGAGGAGGAAGAAGGTTGTGCGGGGAAGGGCGCGGCGCCGTCCGGCCCCTCGGCCGGGCAGTCGCGCATTTGCGCCTCGACCTGGCGCAGCAGGTCGGCCAGGGTCTTGCCGGGCTCCTGGCGGAAGCGCTCGTCAAGCACCTCGAAGGCCGCGATGCGGTCGATGCGAAAGCCCCGGAAGTCATTGCGCAGCTCGCACCAGGCCGACAGCGTCCACACTTTGCCCCAGTAGAAGCACCCCAGCGGCCGCACGCGCCGCAGGCTGGGCCGGCCCTGCACGTCGGCGTAGTCGAGCTGCACCACATGGCAGGACTGCACGGCCTCGCGCAGCGCCTGCAGCGCGGCCTGGGCCCGCGCGTCCAGGCCCGAGCCGGGTGCGTAGAGCGCCTGCGCCTCGGCTGCCACGCGCGCGGCGGGCGGCAGCACCGAGAGGATCTTGCCCAAGGCGCCCTCGATCTCGCGCGCCATGCCGCCATCCACCCAGGTCTGGGCGAGCCTTGCCGCGGCCACGAGGGCATTGGCCTCGCCCTGGCTGAACATCAGCGGCGGCAGCTCAAAGCCCGCGCCCAGGCGGTAGCCCACGCCGGCCTCGCCCTCGATGGGCACGCCCTGGTGCTGCAGGTCGGCCACGTCGCGGTAGATGGTGCGCAGCGACACCTCCAGCCGCCCGGCGAGAAAAGCGGCCGTGGACAGGCGCCGGCCCCGGATGAGCTGGACGATCTGGAACAGGCGGTCGGCACGGCGCATGGTTTTCAGCAAATACGGCGGATGGTCCGCATGGTACGGTTTTGAGCAGCTATGAAAACCAGAGCATAGGTAGCGTCCCGCCTCAAGGCAGCACGCCGATGTGGATGGCCACGTGCTCGGGCCCGTCGTAGCGTTCGAAGTCGGTCGCGAAGCGGCGGCGCACCTCGGGGTGGGCCTCGAAGTAGCGCCACACCATGCCCCAGGCGTCGATCACCATCTGCGGCATGGCGCCCTCGCCGTGGAACACGAGGTAGTCACCGGGCTGCACCTCGACGCGGTCCATGCCCACGGGCGGCTCGGCCTGGCCGGCGGCGGATACGCCAGCCGTCACGTCGAAGGCACCGTGCTGGCCGGACTCGTAGGCGCTGTACACGCCGAACAGAAGCCCATCGGCGCCGGGGCCGGGCAGGCGGCGGGCCCAGCTCTCGCTGAAGAACCGGTCCCACAAGCCACCGATGCGCGCGCGCTCGGGGGCCATTTCATCACGGTTGCAGGTGCGCACGGCAATGCCCGCCACGCTGAAGGCGGGCACCTGGACAACGGAAGGGGTCATGGATTTTTCTCCTGAAGAAACCAGTGAACGGCCCGCCATGCTGCCGCCAGGCTACTGACAACGGGGTGTCAGCAGCCCGCGCGGCCCCGCCCTCATCGCGCCATGGCGTGCAGGCCGACGGTGTTGCCCTCGGTGTCGCGGATGTGGGCGATGAAGCCCATGCCCTGGGGCAGCGCCATGCAGGCGTCAACCACCTGGCCGCCCGCGGGTGCCACGCGGGCGAGCGCGGCCTCCACGCCGGGCTCGCAGTCGAGGTAGATGCGCACGCCCGCATCGGGGGCCGTGCGGCGCTGCGGGCCCGCCACGAGGCAGCCGCCCGCTGCGGGCTTGTCGTGGGCGAAGACGGCCATGGGCTCGCCGCCGAAGTCCTCGCGGCGCAGGGGGCGGCCCAGCAGGTGCTCGTAGAAGGCCTGTGCACGGCCCAGGTCGGCGCAGGGGATCTCGAACCAGTTGATGGCGTGGGTGGAGAAAGCGGTGGTCATGGAATGCTCCTTGAACGGTTGGGTTGCGAAGGACTCCATGCTGCGGGGGGGCTCCTGACAGCGTCGTGTCAGGAGCTTGTCACCGCCCGGGTGCGGCGGCTCAGGCGCCTGCCGCGCGGCGCTGGCGGGCGCGTTCGAGCGTCTGGCCCACCTGGCGCACGGGCAGGCCGTACATGTCGGCAAAGGCCTCGGGGCTCTGGCCGCTGGCCTCAAAGGCGCGCAGCAGCGCCTCGTCCTTGGCGGCACGCGCGGCGGCCTCGGCCAGGGCTTCGTCGAGCAGGGCATTGGCCCGCTCATCGCGGCCGCGCACGCGCTCGGCGTACTGCTCGCGCGTGAGGCCCGAGGCCTCGAAGGCCTGCACGATGCGGTTGCGCAGCTTCGCCGCCAGGTCCTCGCCGCTGCGCTGCTGGCGGCGGCGGAAGACTTCGAGCAGCGCGTGGTGCACGTGCTCGGGCGCCATGGCCTCCACGGGCTGGCCCTGCAGGTCGTGGCGCTGCAGGCCGGCCGCTACGGCCGTGAGGTAGCGCGTGGAGCGGGTGTGGATCGACAGCGCGAGCTTGAGCGCGTCCTTGTCGATCGCGTCCGCATGGGCGTCGAGCAGGTCTTGGAAAATGCCGCGCTTGAGCGGCAGGAACTCGGCGCCGAACAGGCGCGGGTACCAGGCGGCCAGCTGCTCGAGCAGCGGATGCGTGCGCGGGCCCTTCGCAGCGGCAGGAGCGGGCTCGGTGCCGTTGGGCACCGCGGCAGCGGCCTCGGGGCGGCGCCCCTTGCCGCCACGCGCTGCGCCACGGCCTCCGCGGCGGGCGCCCCGGGGCCGCGCGGCGGCGGGCGCAGCGCCGTCCGAAGCGGGCGCTGCCGGAGCTGGCGCCGCGGCGGCGGCAGTGTCTGTTTCAGGAACGGCGGACACGGAATCGGTCATGGCAAATCGCGGATGGCCTGCGGGTGGGCCGCAGGTCGAAGCAGTGAAAACAACCCTCCATCATGCCAGCGCCGGCCGACGCCGCCTCCGCGAGGGGGTACCCCGGCGCCGCCAGGAGCGTCAGGCGCGCGCCGACAGGGCCTCGTCAAGCAGTTCCACCCAATGCCGCACGGGCGTGGCCGTGCCGCTTTGCAGGTGCGTGATGCAGCCGATGTTCGCGCTCGCGATCACCACGGGCTCCAGGGCGCCGAGGTGGCCGAGCTTGCGGTCGCGCAGGCCGTAGGCCATTTCGGGCTGCAGCACCGAGTAGGTGCCGGCCGAGCCGCAGCACAGGTGCGATTCGGTGGCCGCCACCCGCACGTCGAAACCCAGCGCGCGCAGGTGCGTCTCCACGCCGCCGCGCAATTTTTGCCCGTGCTGCAGCGTGCACGGCGGGTGGTAGGCCACGGTGCCCTGCGGCACGCCGCCGAGCCGCGCCCGCAGCGCGGGCACGAGGTCTGGCAGCAGCTCTGAGAGGTCGCGCGTGAGCGCGCTGATGCGCGCGGCCTTGGCCGCGTACTGCGCGTCATGCTGCAGCGCGTGGCCGTATTCCTTGACGGTGACGCCGCAGCCCGAGGCGTTCATGACGAGGGCCTCGACCTCGCCCTTTTCCACATAGGGCCACCAGGCATCGATGTTGGCGCGCATCTGTGCGCGGCCGCCCTCCTGGTCGTTGAGGTGGAACTTCACCGCGCCACAGCAGCCCGCCTCGGGCGCCACCACGGTCTGGATGCCCGCCGCGTCGAGCACGCGCGCCGTGGCGCTGTTGATGTTGGGCGCCATCGAGGGCTGCACGCAGCCCGCGAGCATGAGCACCTTGCGCGCATGCGTGCGCGTGGGCCACGCCCCGGACGGGCGGGGCTCGGGCACCTTGGCGCGCAGCTTGTCGGGCAACGCGCCGCGCACGGCCTGGCCCAGCTTCATCGCGGGGCCGAACAGCGCCGAGGGCACCCCCTCCTTGAGCACCCAGCGCAGCGCCCGCTCGCCCGCAGGGCGCGGCACCTGCTCGTCGACGATCTTGCGACCGATGTCCACCAGGTGGCCGTACTGCACGCCGCTCGGGCAGGTGCTTTCGCAGTTGCGGCAGGTGAGGCAGCGGTCCAGGTGCAGCTGCGTCTTGCGCGTGGGCT